>CAKUAD010000038.1 GCA_934636265.1 uncultured Flavobacterium sp. | reverse complement strand
ATAGGGTTTTTTTTCGTTCGGGAAAATCCATTGTTCCCCTCCCCATCGGTACAAAGTTAGCCTGATTTTGGATGGGTTTGGTACAGAAAACTTGCCGAAAATGTTAAAATGAATGGAGGGCGATCAAGGCGGATTAATGCAGGACAACATGACTTAAGTAAGCTGGTGCTCCAAAGAATTGGTGGGCGCTGCTTGTAAACTCGGGTGTTATTGCGGTTGCTCGGTTGAACACGCCTGGTTACAATTGCACCAATTGCTTGTTCGCACACGCGTTAGGGGTGGAAGCGGCATCCTTTTACCTGTGGAGCAGGTAAAAGATATAGCGGACAGCCCGACGGCGCTTCTGGAAGTATAGGTTTGCCGGAAATTGTGGTTTGTGCGAAAACGGCGGTTAAATCCTGATTTTAACGTGCGCCGGAACGCCCAAATTATGTGTAGGGGATTGGCGGATGTTGTGGGAAACCGTATCTTTGCCACGACTTTTTAAACCTAATGCTGACTTCTTTGAACACCGCGCGCACGATTTCGCTCAAGGCCATTTTTACCGATTTTAAGGAAATTACCAAGGCGGGGCTTGCCGTGAGCGTGCTTTTTAGTGCTATTGCAGGCTATTTGTTGGGTTTTGACGACGCCAATCCTTTTAGTTGGACTGTGCTGTTGATGCTGTGCGTTGGCGGGTATTGCATGGTGGGCGCCTCGAATGCGTTTAACCAGGTGATTGAAAAGGATTTAGATGCCAAGATGAACCGCACCAGGAATCGCCCGGTCCCTGCGGGTAGAATGTCGCCCAATATGGCGCTTTTTATCGCTTCGGCGCTTACGATTGTCGGACTGGTTTTGCTTTACCTGATCAATCCGATCACGGCCATGTTTGGGGCCATTTCGATTTTTATGTACACCAGTCTCTACACGCCCCTAAAGGGAGTGACGCCACTGTCGGTTTTTGTGGGTGCTTTTCCGGGTGCGATTCCGTTTATGCTGGGCTGGGTTGCCGCTACGGGTGACTTTGGCATTGAGGCCGGAACGCTATTCCTGATTCAGTTTTTCTGGCAGTTTCCGCATTTTTGGGCCATCGGGTGGTTTTTGTATGAAGACTATGAAAAGGCCGGATTCTTTATGTTGCCAACGGGCAAGCGCGATACGTCGACGGCGCTTCAGACGATTTTGTATACTGTTTGGTTGATAGCTGCATCGCTTTTGCCGGTTCTGGGCTATACCGGACAGTTGTACCTCACGCCTGTTGCCGGTTTGCTGGTATTGATTCTGGGCGTCTGGATGCTGATTCACGCAGTTAAACTTTACAAGCTTAGAACGGCCAAGGCGGCCAAGTCATTGATGTTGGTGAGCGTGTCCTACATTTCCTTGCTACAACTTATTTATATAATTGATAAATTTTTACGATGATGGCAAAACCTGTAATGTCGTTTGAGGAACACAAGGCGCGGTCGGCCCGCTCCTACAAGTTGTTGCTGGCTTTTACGATGGTCAGCATCACGATGATGTTTGCCGGATTGACCAGTGCTTATGTGGTGAGTCACTCGCGCGGTGATTGGTTGCGCGATTTTTCATTGCCGACGGCTTTTACGATAAGTACGGTGCTGATCCTCTTGTGCAGCGTATCGATTCACATGGCCAAAATGCGCATCAAGGCCGATGACCGGAAGGCCACCACCATTTGGCTTTTGGCGACACTGGCTTTGGGACTGGGTTTTGTTTTTTTTCAGTTTCGCGGGTTTGGACAAATCGTTGAATCTGGTCACTTTTTTACCGGAAGCGCGAGTTCTATCACGACTACCTATATATATGTGATCGCCATTGCGCACTTGGCGCACCTAGTTGGCGGAATCATCTC
>CAKUAD010000037.1 GCA_934636265.1 uncultured Flavobacterium sp. | reverse complement strand
ATATCCCCGCTTACAAAAAAATCGCCCAGGGCAGTTACAGATAATCTGTAAAAATTGTTAAAGTCTTGAACCGGAATTTGGATTCCGCCCACCGAGGAATACCCAGAAACTCAAATTTTTATAACATTCCTCCACAACTCTGTAAACCTGCGGCAACGGCAATCTTTAACTTTAGACTATCAAAAAATTGAGTCATGGAAAAGAAACACTGGCAATTTGCCGAAAGAGAAAAAACCGAGGCCCAACGCCTGGAGGCCAGCGCCCGTCCCGCCGACAAAAGCGCCTTTGCATCGGTTGATGATGACCGCAGGCGTGAGGAAGATGACCAAATAGTAAAGGAAGACTGGGGCGATGTCGATCCGCAACCCGATACCGGACGCGACCCGATGGATCCAAGCGGACCGGGAAGTGCAGTATAGGCCGGGACCCGTTTTATTTGGGATTGTAACACCATTAAAAAAGCCGCCCGTTAAAGGCGGCTTTTCAACTAAAAAATAAAACAATGATTATTTCAGGTCAAAGCGGTCGGCGTTCATGACCTTTACCCAAGCCTTGACAAAATCGCGGATAAACTTGTCACCCGCGTCGCTGCTGGCGTAAACTTCGGCCAAGGCGCGCAATTCAGATTGTGATCCAAAGACCAAATCGGCACGGCTGGCTTTCCAACGCGCTTGTCCGGTTTTTCGGTCGCGACCTTCGTAGTATTCCTTGCTGCCGGAAGTGGCTACCCACTGAGTTCCCATGTCTAAAAGGTTAACAAAGAAATCATTGGTCAGCTGGCCCGGACGTGCAGTGAGAACTCCAACGTCTGATCCGTCGTAATTGGTTTGCATCACGCGCAATCCACCGATAAGCGCGGTCATTTCAGGCGCAGTCAGGGTCAGCAACTGTGCGCGGTCAATCAGCAATTCCTCGGTTGAAACCCTGAAGCGCGATTTGCGATAGTTGCGGAATCCGTCGGCAAGAGGCTCCAGCCATTTAAATGAATCAACATCGGTTTGCTCTTGTGAGGCATCCATGCGACCCGGTGTAAACGGAACCGTTACTGACTTTCCTGCAGCGGCGGCAGCACGCTCGACGCCCACCGATCCGCCAAGAACGATAAGGTCGGCAATGGAAACTTTTTTGCCGCTTTCTTCAAACTCGGCCTTGATCGCTTCCAGTTTGGCCAACACGCGCTGCAACTGCGCCGGATTGTTAACCTCCCAATCCTTTTGAGGAGCCAGACGAATGCGTCCGCCGTTCGCTCCGCCGCGTTTATCGCTTCCGCGGAAGGTGGACGCCGATGCCCATGCAGTTGATACCAGTTCTGAAATGGTCAGGTCCGATGTACCGGGCACGCGGCCCCATATCACGGTGCGTCAGCTTAAACCATGCGCGGGCAAAAGCGTCGGCAAAGGCGTCGGGGTTTTCCAGAAACTTACGAGAAATTTTTTCATATGCCGGATCAAACCTCAGCGAGAGGTCGGTGGTCAGCATCGTCGGTTTGTGCTTTTTGTTGGGGTCAAAAGCGTCAGGGATAAACGCTTCGGCATCCTTAGCTACCCACTGGTGAGCGCCGGCGGGGCTTTTAGTCAATTCCCATTCAAAGCCAAAAAGATTTTCAAAAAAGTTGTTGCTCCATTGCGTAGGCGTCTTGGTCCAGGTAACTTCCAGTCCGCTGGTAATGGTATCGCCTGCCTTACCTGATTTGTAGCTACTTTGCCAACCCAGTCCCTGGCTGGCTATTTCCTCGCCTTCCGGCTCCTTGCCAACATGGTCGGCTGAAGCGGCTCCGTGGGTTTTTCCAAAAGAGTGGCCGCCGGCAATAAGCGCAACGGTTTCTTCATCGTCCATCGCCATCCGGCCAAAAGTGTCGCGAATGTCATGTGCGGCCAGCACCGGATCGGGATTTCCGTCAGGACCTTCAGGATTTACATAGATGAGTCCCATTTGCACGGCGGCAAGCGGATTCTCCAGGTCGCGGGTGTGTACTTTCCCGTCGGCGTTGTCATCCGTTACCAGTACGCCTTCGCCCTCGACACCTTCGGAGCCACGCGCATAGCGAACATCACCGCCCAACCAGGTGGTTTCCGATCCCCAGTAGACTGATTCGTCGGCTTCCCAGACGTCTTCACGTCCGCCGGCAAAACCAAAGGTCTTGAATCCCATCGATTCGAGCGCAACGTTGCCCGTTAGGATCATGAGGTCGGCCCAGGAAATTTTGTTGCCGTATTTTTGTTTGATAGGCCACAATAAACGACGTGCCTTGTCCAGGTTTACGTTGTCAGGCCAGCTGTTAAGAGGAGCAAATCGCTGTAAACCCGCGCCGCCGCCGCCGCGTCCGTCCTGAACGCGATAGGTTCCGGCACTGTGCCAGGCCATGCGTATAAAAAGTCCGCCGTAGTGACCAAAATCAGCCGGCCACCAATCCTGCGAATCAGTCATAAGCTCTCTAAGGTCTTTTTTGAGTCCTTCGTAGTCGAGGGATTTAAAAGCCTCGGCGTAGTTAAAGTCCGGATCCATTGGGTTTGAAGCCGGATGGTTTTGTCTCAGGATGTCTAGGCGTAGCTGATTTGGCCACCAATCCTTGCTCTTAGTTCCGCTTCCTGCAGCTCCAAGCTGTTTGTGAAACGGGCACTTGCCGATGTCGTTTGCGTTGTTCTCCATTGTCTGGTTTCTTTAAGTTGACCGAAATTGCATAAATTATAGTGATTTTGTTTAAAATTTCAATTATTAAAACTTATGTAAAAATAACCGTTGACAATTACCGGCGCGCCAGCATTGCATCAACTTCTTCCAGATACACCCAAAAATCCTCACTGTGCAGATGGTTGGGACGCGATACATTTCCGGTATGGCCCAAGCGAACGATAATCAAATCGTCCTCAGGAATCACAATGACATACTGACCCAAATGACCGCGCATGTAAAACACGTCTTTTTCCTTAAACTGGGTGAGCCACCAACCGTAACCGTACTGTGGCGTGTGATCAAACCGCTGCGTTATGGACTTGGCCACATAGGCGCTGTCCAGCAATTGCTGCCCGTTCCACTTTCCGTACTGTTTGTAAAGCTTGCCAAAGCGCGCAAAATCGCGGGCGTTTGAAGCCATGCAACAATACGCCTTGACCAATCCCTGGCCGTCGGTCTGCCAAAGCGCATCGTTCTCGGCGCCCATCGGATTCCAAAAGTTCCGTGCGACATAACTTGCAAACTTTTCGCCCACGGCCTTTTCAATGGTCATGGCCAAAAGTTGCGTCGCCCCGCTGGAGTATTCGTATTGCGTGCCGGGTTTGTCGACCACGGCAATAGATTTCATGAATGATGCAAGATCCTCGTCAAAATACAGCTGGGTGGTTTTAGAAAACGGACTGTAGTACTTTTCATCCCAATCAAGTCCGGATGCCATCGAAGCCAAATCGCCAACGGTAAGCTTTGACGCCTCGCCCAGTGCAAACTCCGGGATAAACTGACCAACCGGAGTGTCCAGCCCATTGATTTTCCCGTCCATAATCGCCCGGCCCAATGCAGCACTCACTACGCTTTTGGCCATCGAAAATGAATTGGAGATATCCTTTTGCGAGTGTCCGTCGCCGTACCACTCATACCAGATGCTGTCGTTTTTTATCACTAGGAAAGCCACCGATTGTATGGCTTCGTTTAGGGAATCAAGCCGCGGTGTTGCGCTGACCGAGTTGTAATCGGCCGCTAGTGCCCATGGTTGCGGGTTCGACGACCGCATTAGCGTATCGTTGTCAAAATAACGGTAATCGTCCAAAAAAGCGGTAGAATGGCCGTTGAGGTACGTCACCCTTGCACCGCGGAGGATATAGCCGTGTCCGGTGGCGTATAACCCTAAAACCAGCAAGGCCAAAGTGGCAAAAATTCCAAGCAGGATTTTCTTTACAATTTTCATATTAACGGATAAAAGTAACGGTGTTGCCGCGGACGCCCTTTTGCAGGATCAGTTCGTTGGCCGAATAGCTCAAAATATTCCAGATGGTTTTCATACCCTCTGCATACATAAAAATATTGCGGTTTTCCGGACCCATTTTCCATGTTCCGGACTCAATTACACCCATGATCAGCGCTGTGTAAGTGCCGTCGTCATTAAAGACAAAGTAGCTGTTACTTACTTTTTCATCCGGGATTTCCTCGCGCTTGTGGGTCAGGACTTTTTGTACTGTCCATCGGCCCAGCAAACTTGGTCGCTCAACGGCTATCGACTGCCGCACCGGAATTTGGTTGTTGTCGGCCGGATTTTGCGCGTATCCGCAGCATACCATCAAAAGCAATAGTAATCGAATCATTTCTTTTGAGTCTTGCTAAACATGTGCTTTTTTGCCGACGGCCCTTTTTGAAGCGTCAAATCAGTATCCGACACCGCCGTGATATACCATTCGCCGGCGCCGTCATCGGTTACAACAACAATAGCCTTTCCGCCGGGAGCCATCTTCCAGGTTCCTTCTTCCGTGAGGCCGATAATGTTGGCCTCGTAGGTCCCGTTGGCCTTGAAATTCAGATACGACCCACTGATCAACTCATAAAACATTTCTGACTTTGGTTTTTCTGATTCTTTATCGACCAAAAACCACTTGCCCGAAATTTGTTTGGCGTTACTCGCCACGGTTACCAAGGCAGCCGGCGCAGCATCGGGAGTGGCCGACGCGCGCTTCATGACCAGCGGCCCGAGTGTGCCCGCCGTGATCACCAGTTCATTGTCGGTAAGCGATGTAATAGTCAATTCCATTGGCCGTCCTGCGTTTGATTTGCCGTGAATGAGTTTGTCGTTAGAGGCGTCAAAAACATATGTTCCGCCTTCTATTTTTCCCATCATGCCAAGCGACATTGTGCCGTCGGTGCGAAAATTAAGCTCGAGCGATGCAAACATTTTTTCCGCCATTTCCCGGCCCACATCATCCAGTTCTTCTTTGTTGTGCATGTCGGCGTAAGCCCATTTTCCTATAATTTTTTGGGCGTTTTGAGCCCACATGACCTGCGCAGCCAGTAGCAACGCGAACAGAACTTTTTTCATTTTATAGTTTGATTTACAGCGAATATACTCAACATTCAAAAAAGTTGCTGCTGACCACTTGGGGATTCGTGTTCCAACAACCATTTTTTGCGCCACAATTTCCCGGCGTAACCGGTCAGCGATCCGTTTGATCCAATGATGCGGTGGCATGGCACTACTATCCACAACGGGTTTTTGGCATTCGCCGATGCGACCGCCCTTATGGATTTGGCGTCGCCCACTAATTTGGCCAATTCCAGATAGGTAAGTGTCTTGCCATACGGGACCCGTTGAAGCGCTGCCCAGACCGACTGTTGAAAGGCCGTGCCCGACGGATTGATGGCAAAACTGAACTCCGTCCGTTTGTGGTTAAAATACTCGGTGATCTGCGCGACGGCGTCGGCCAAATCCGGCGGAATCGGGGTAAGCTGCGCAGGTGCGTCCATCAGGCACAGGTTTGAAATTCCTGCCTTGTTGCCGGAGATCCTGCAAAAACCGATTGGCGTATCAAAGATTGCAACGTCCATCTTTAAAACGTATAAAGATAACTACAAATCGCATAAGATAAAGGCGTTGTGCAATGTCGAATTTTACAAAAATCAAAAAAAAAATTGAGATATGGAAACTAACAAAGCCGCCAGCGCACTCAACACGCTGATTGAAATCAACAATGACCGCGTAGCCGGATACAAGACCGCAACCGACGAAACCAAGGATACTGATTTGCGAATGCTCTTTGGAGAACTAACCCAAACCAGCCAGGAAAACCTGTCAGAACTTCGCGCTGAAGTAAAACGACTGGGCGGCGAACCTGAAGAAGGAACCATGCTGAGCGGAAAAATTTACCGCATGTGGATGGACGCCAAGGCTGCACTTACCGGAGGCGACCGCGGCAGCATCTTGAGTTCATGCGAATACGGCGAGGACGTAGCGCTTGAAGCATACGACAAAGTCATGGAAACTTCAACCGACGAGCTCACCAACGACCAACTGGACATGATCCGCCGTCAATACACCAAATTGCGTCAGGATCACGACCGCGTCAAGGAACTGCGCGACAGAGCTTTGGCTTAACAAAAAAACCCTCGACCGTGAGGGTTTTTTTGTGGGATTTTTGAGTTTGGGCGATGGCAACGAGGCGCAGTTCAAAATTTCCGGTTTGCCCTAGC
This sequence comes from uncultured Flavobacterium sp., assembly GCA_934636265.1. Lineage (GTDB taxonomy): Bacteria > Bacteroidota > Bacteroidia > Flavobacteriales > Flavobacteriaceae > Flavobacterium. Next base: position 541 of record CAKUAD010000037.1, on the reverse strand, counting down.
CCCGATAGCAGCGGCAGCCTTTGCCTTTGCCCGTCGTCGGGACAAAGGGAAAGCTATAGCGGATAGCGGGAAAAAGCTTCTAAAAAATATTCCAGCGACAACAATTGCAACATTTAACATTTTAGGCAGAAAAACTACCTTGACATTTCAATTTGTTTCGCCAAGGGATACATCCGCCGCCTCCCCGTGTAAAAGCTACAAAAACGGCGGCACAGCGCGCGACAGAAAAACCGGAAAAATTGTTAAAATTAGCGGCTCAGCAAGACCGACGCTTCTTTGGCAAAATAGGTCGAAATCAAACTCGCACCCGCGCGCTTGATGCAATAAAGTTGCTCAACTCGGGACAAAGGGAAAGCTATAGCGGATAGCGGGAAAAAGCTTCTAAAAAATATTCCAGCGCCAACAATTGCTACATTTAACATTTTAGGCAGAAAAACTACCTTGATATTTCAATTTTTTTCGCTAAGGGATACATCCGCCGCCTCCCCGTGTAAAAGCTACAAAAACGGCGGCACAGCGCGCGACAGAAAAACCGGAAAAA
>CAKUAD010000036.1 GCA_934636265.1 uncultured Flavobacterium sp. | reverse complement strand
CGATTCCGTTGTAGGCAATCTCAGTAGCGCCTGGGTTAACCGAAGCTACTTCATCGTCGCAATCAATTGCGGTAAGGCTTCCTACATAACCTGCAGGAATAGTGGCGCCGTAACAAATGATTGCCGTTACTCCTGTTGTATAGCCATCGTTGTCGGCATCGACATAAAGCTCAGCCGATTGATAGATTGCATCGTCGCTATCGTCACAATCAGTGTTGTTGGCAACATATCCTGCAGGAGCAAAACATGCCGAAACTGATACGCTGGCATCGCCATAAGAATCTCCATCAGCATCAGCATACCAAGTAGAAGGTGTACACAACGTCACGTTAAGGGTGTAATCTTCAGTCTGACCAAAACCACCTCCCGTACAGGCGTCCCATGAAGTTGGAGCCGAGTAACTATAAAGTTTCTTGATACGCATACGGGTGTCGCCAGCAAGTGCGTTAGCCGGAATGGTAATATTGGTTACCGCTTGCTTGGCATCGATACCGGTTGACGAATTTACCGAACCTCCGTCAATTGACTCATTGGCATCGTTAAAATCACCATCTTGGTTCCAGTCGACAAATATGCGGAAGTAACTTGTATACGAACCGTTGGTATTTCCTTTGAGGGTCATGGCATAAGTATTCTCGGTGGTAACATTTCCGCTGATGGCGATAAAGTTTTCCAGTCCCGGAGTACCGTCAACCACGTTGCTGCTGGCATTGTTGATGCCGGCAAAGTTCACCAAGGTAATTGGCTCTACGTCGCTTGTATAAGTAACGTTTGTAGAACAGTATGGCGCAAACGGATCGGCCTCGATTGTAAAGCTGAATTCAGCACACCCTGCAGCATCTCCACCAATAGTCGACGTTGGCACTACTCTCCAGTAATAAGTTGTCGAATAAGCCGGAGCCGTTGCATTGTAAGTGAATACCGATGCGCCGGTTGTAGTAACCAAGGTTGTTGTACCTGCCGTAGTTCCAAAATACACTTTGTATCCTGTTGGAGCAGGACCGGTTGTTGGTGCAGTCCATGTAAGGGCAACTGTTCCGCGAGCTACGTTTACAGCAGCATTTGCCGGAGTGTTAAGTGTAGCACACTGCGTTGGGTTGGGATTGACTGTCAGCACACCATTATTATAGGTGGTGCCATTCCAGAAGTTGCCGTTAAAACCGTCGGTACCTCCGTAACGGTAAGGACCACCGTTGAGGCGGAAGCGCACTGCATAGTAGTATGTACCAACGGTGAGTGAGCCTCCGATGTTGGCCTGATATTCGTCATTATTGCTAATGTGCCCGCCGTTCCATGTAGCCACGGTCCAAGCATTTGATGCCCAAGTGCTTGGGTCAGTATTGGTTGTACTCACGCCAACCCATGCCTGAATGCCTGAAGCCTGACCTGAAAATCCCGGTTCAACATCGGTAAGACCGGCCTCGTATACCTGGCCGTAAACCGTTGCAGTTTCGCTGGCCAAAATGGTGGCCGAAGCAGGAAACTGAAGTCCTACATAGTCAGGAGTATCGGTTGGTGAAGTTACGATTGAAATGTCATCCAAGGAGATATACCAAGGAGTTCCGTTAATCTGTCCTTTGATCCCGATGAAATAAATACCTGAACTGGCTGGCGTAAATTGACCTTCGATACGCTGATAGTTGCCGTTGACAAGTCCGGTAGATGCAACAATGGTATTGGTCATTGCAGCAGCAGTTTTATCGGTACCAAAGCTCACCGCAATCGATGCATTGGTGGCTGTACCACCATCTTGGCGGGCGTAGCATGAAAAATCATATGACACGCCTCCGGTCAACTGAATTGGAATAAACATCCAATCTTCATTGCTGTAGCGCAGGTATGCATTAAACGAACCTGTGCGAGGTGTGCGGTTGTAGTCGGTTGCCGAGCTGTTTGCTGTCCAAACCTGATCGCCGACAACGCTAACTTGTGACAGACATCCGCCAACGGCCGTTAGGTTTGTGAAGCCTGATTCGAATCCTTCAGTGTATGGAACACTGTATGGAGTGCAAAGCGTTTTAAAGCTAAATGGTCCTACCCATACACTCTGCTCGCCGCCACAATCTTGACGCACGTAATAAACGTAGTTCGTGTTTGCTGCAAGCGATTCCAGATTATAAGGATTTGATACGCCGGTAAGTGTAGGTGTACCTGTTGGTGTAAAAGGAGCAACTCCGTACTCAATGTCAAAAGAAGTGCCCTCACTTGTCCAAGTCAGGATTGCGTTTGTTTCGGTGATGCTGTTGGCTCCAAGAGCTGTTGGCTCCGGACAGCCAGGAATATCCTCAAATACAGGGATTAATTTCCAAGACCCGTTAGGAACTACCTGCATATCAGTATTACATCCCGCAACCCCTTCATAAGTACGGAACACGCGAAGCTCAAAGCTGACTGTGCCGGTGGCGCCATTGGCAAAGGTAAGTGCGCGGCTATAGTTCATAGTTCCGGCTGAGCTACCTGAACCGGCAGCGACCGAAGCTTCGCCCAAGGCAAGAGCAGGTGAATAGATGTAACTACGCTGTTCTGACATCCAGGCGTTATTTAAAGATGAAGCCGTAATGCTGTATTGCGTGGCAAGTGAAGCGATACGCTTTCCTGCCGGAACGGTAATGCTCATCGTTGCCGGACAGCTGCTAACCGTTGTATTAGTTGGAGCTGCAACATATTGCGAGCCAATAGGGCCTGCGTTGTAGATTACGTCATTGCTAGGCGTTATCGAGATTGGTCCCGCCCAGGTACTATACTCTCCGGCTCCGCAACTTTTGCGGACGTATACCTGATAAGCCTGATTGGTCGTTAGCCCACTGATTGTAGCGGTAGTGGCACCGGTGACAACTTGAGTTGTACCTGAACCCACAGTGAATCCGGTTGGGCCGTACTGCAGTTCAAAATTGCCGGAACCAGTCCATGAAAAAGAACCGCTCTCCGGACCTACTGCGGTGCTGACAAAGTCATTTGGTGCCGGGCAACTAGGTGTGGGCGCAATTGAAAAATTGTCCATGTCCAGGTAATAGTCACCTGAAGCCCAGGTAGCCACAATCCTGAAAATTACATTTTGTCCTGCGTAAGCGGCCAGGTTGTATGACTTAGTGCTAAAGCTCTGGCCGTTGGCGGTGTGATTAGAACTGTTGACGGTTCCGAGCGTTGTAAAGTTTGTACCGCAATCGGCGCTTATCTGGACCGTAAAATTACCCCAATTCCCGGTTGGTGCCACTGTCGACCCTGGATAGGGACTTGCCCAGGCAAGCAGACGGTAATCAAACTTGAGTTCGTCATTTGAGCCGAGTACACCCACCGGACCGGAAGTAAACTGTCCTGAAGTGGCACCGGTGCTACTCCAAAGGTTTTTGTAGATGCCATTCCCGGTTACGCCATGGTTGGCTTCGATGGTCCAGCCTGTGGTATTCCATCCGGCCGGAGTTGAAGTTGTGGTAAAACCTTCAGTGTAGGGAACACCTTCAAGTGCAAGAATAGACTTGGCAGCGGTAGTTGTGTCGTTGGATGCATTTCCATCACCGGTCAAGGCAACCGTAGCCGAAAGGTTATGCGTCCCAGCGGCCGTAAAAGCAGCCGAAGGAGACAAAACCACACTTGTGGTAGCCGCTGGAGCCAGAGTTCCGGAAGATACGGTTCCTGTAAGGGTTTGCGTTGACGCTCCCGTGATGTTCAGGGTTACCGTTGCCGGCGTAGTGGCAAAGTTAAGCGGTGACGACCCATCGTTGCGCAGCGTAACTGAAAGCGGCGCCGACGCTGTTGCGCAGTTTGAAGCCGGAATACCCGTAATGGCTGTAGCCGCAACATCTGTGGCAACCGGGAACTCCAGCTGCATTTGGCTTAAGTAGCTTGTACGAACACCCGTAAGCGTAATTGTAGCCGGGTCAGGATTCGTTGAATCATTTTGATAGTAAATAGCCCGGTTTGCGAATGTCGTAGTGTTGTTTGTAATTCTGAAATAGTTTGTCCCAAACGCCCCGGAATAAGATGCTGCGTTCTCATCCACTGCAATCACCAAGTTGTCAGAGTTATTGTATGGAAATGGCGTAGTCAACGCAATCTCCATCCAACCTTCACTTGATGGGGCGGTTACTGTACCGGAAAAGACTTGCGTCATGGCTCCGGACAAAATCCAGTCAGTATTGGATGTAAAGGACGTCTTGGTAGTATGTCCCATAAAAATCGTCCAGTTGTTTGACTGAGTGCCCAAGGACGTACCGTTGCTGTAAAAACGGATTTTGGTAATGTTGCCTGAAGTGTTGATTTCAGATTTCAGCACCAACTGCTGGGTATAGGAATATCCATAGTAAGGAACAACTGGTAATTTGTTCCCCACATTGGTTCCCGTCCCGATTGTAACGGTCTGCGCCTGCATCTGCAAAACTGAGAAGAGTGCAAGCAACCAAAAATAGAGTTTGTTCATAAAAAAAAGTTTTTAGTTTAACCCGATTCAGACCCTATCGAGACGGTTCAATCTGATCGAAATCGGACAACGAATTTACAAATCCTTAGTAGTAATTTTACGACAGGATAACAATGTTATTGATAATCAACCACTTTTTCGATGACGTGTTGGCAAAAGCCGACGAACGACACTTCCCGAAAAAAGTTTCGTAATCCGATAGTCGTAAAATGATGGTGTTTGGGCGTTTTGCGTCGTTAGAAATGAAATCCGAACGATGCTTTTACCGCAACCTTTTGCGCATCAGGCATGTCCAGATAATTACCCCGCCAGGTAACGTCGACGCGGAAAAATTTAAAAATGTTGCCCACGCCAAAACCGTATTCGTAATAAATATCCTCGGGAGCGTTGTATGGAAGGCCCGAAGCATTGATTTCGCGGTTTTCATCGGATATGGTTCCGTGTACCCCGCGAAAAACGACCACCTCACGAAGGTTAAGATTTCGCAACGCAGGGACATACGCAAAAAGTTTTCCGTTAAAGTGGTGCTCGTACTGGAAAGTCACGTACTCATCGGCCAAAAACTCGTAAAAATTCAGGTTGCTGAATGTGTTTTCGATGGTAAAAAACGTCTGGTTGCCCGGTATGATGTTCATCAAACCAAGCGGAACGGTTCCAAAGGTCTTGCCCGCCTCGACAATGATGTTGGTGCGGCCGATTGGCCCGATGATGATTGGTTGCTTGTAGTAAAGTTGTAGTTTCTGATAGTCGAAATCGCCGTTAAAAAGTTGCTTCACTCCCGCGGCATAATTCAAAAATATCCTGGGATACGGATTGTCCATATAATTTCGCTCCACTCCGTAACCAATCGATTGGCGGTTGGGCGTCCACTCCAACTGGAATGTCGTCTCGCCTTGGCGTACATAACCCGAAACCACGCCAGTGGGATTCTCGGCCGATGGCAACTCTTTATAATAGTCCAGGCTAAACGTTGTTGAGGCCGACTCCAGGGTGCGATAAGACAGTCCGGCCTGAAACGTAAAATTGCGCCAAGGTTCAATCTCGATGGCAAAAGTAGAGAGGTTGATATTGGTAAGTTTGCCGTTGTTGCTTGTGGTAGCGATCCCCGACGAGGCAAAACTGCGGCCCAGAACGTCGTTGGTCGTGGTCAGGCTGGCGCCGATTTGTTCGATGTCGCGACGGTTTCCGCCGGATAGGATGATGCGGTTGCGTGAATCAATCATCCATTTGCCCGACAATCCGTATTTGAATTTGTCATCACCAAACCCGTAAGCCGTATACCCTTGGAGTCGCCATTTGTCATTGGGACCAAAATACGTACGGCCGCCGGTCCTGATTCTGAAGCGCTCAACCTCATTGTATCCAAACGTCGAATAGATGGGTCCGTAATCAAAATTGCCCCACTGAACATATCCGCTGCCCAGTATCGACACCAAATTGGTAAACCGTTTGAACTTGTCGACGGTTTGCAGTGTGTCGAGCATTTTGTAAACGCCACGCTCATCCTTGTTGAGTTCCTCAAAGCGGTTTTGCTCCCAAAATTCATCCGGCCGGGCGTACACGGTGGGATCGACAAAGTTCACTTCTTCCTTGTAAAAATCACGTGGCTTTTCCTGATTAAAGATGTGATCGCGGTACAGCGTCGTGCGTTTGCCATAAATCCCGCGCGAAGATTCCTTTTTGTTAAGGGCAAAGTCGCTCATCATGTGATCGCGCGTGAGCAAAAACACCGAATCGTTGAGCACGTCAAATTCCTGCTCGATATAAATATCCTTGACCCAGTTGATGTTCGCGCTTTTGGTAACGGCCAGGTTGATTTTCTTGATGGCGAAAGTCGTGTCGTTTACCCAAAAATCACCTTTAAAGGTTAGCTCGCTTTTTCGGCGCGGATAAAAAACAATGTTGTAACACCACTTGTTGTCGATGAATGCCGTGTCTTTAAGCACGTAATTATAAACGTCAATCCCGGTGGTCGACAGCGGACTGGTGAAACTCTTGTCAAAAAACGTCAAGTAGTTGTTGTAGATGTTGTAATCGGCATACAAATCCTTGATAAAGGCGATGACTTGCTGGTTGTTGCTAAACCCGGAATTCTTGTTGGCTTTAAGAATTTCCTTGACCTTGCCCATTTTGTTATCGCCGTAAACCTCTGACAGCGCTTCATTGATAAAGATCGGGAGATAGGTTTTGCCGGTGACTTTTGACGTATCGACATGGTCAAAAATAAACTCAAGTCCTTTAAACAGTTTGCTTTTCATAAAGGCGCTGTCGATGGTGTTCATGTCAAACTCCACCTTTTCATATTTGTCCATTTTGTACTGGTCAAACATGTATAGCCCGTTTTTGCGTTTGCGCGCCCAGATTTTTCTCAGGATGTCGAGCGCAGGATTATCTTTTTTGGATGTTTTTCCGGAATATACCACAACTTCCTTGATTGAAGTTGATTCCTTGATGACGACTTTAAAGTCATAATTGACGGCCTGCGGCAAAGTCACCTCGCGCTCGCCAAAACCGGGAAATGAAACGACGATGACGCGATAAGTTTGCGGCGACTCCAAATAAAATCGACCGTCCTCGTTGCTGACAATGCCCTGGGTTGAACCTTTAAAGACGATATTGGCGTAAGGAACCGGTTGTCCGGCATCGTCTACAACAATCCCACTCACTTTAGTCTGCGAGACAGCCAGCCCCGTAAAAAGCATAAGGAAAAGAATGGCGGCTACTCTCAAGCAAGGTTTTTTAGGAAGCCAAATATAACTTTTTTTTGATAAGGTACGCGTGGCGTATCTCACTACTTTACAAAGAATGGCCATCTTATATCCGTGGCTGATTGTGTTATGCTTTTAATATTTTTGGCAGAATTTCTATAGCGGACGTATTGGCAGGAAGTTTAACTTCGTACCTAACGGGTAGGGGGAAACGGAT
>CAKUAD010000035.1 GCA_934636265.1 uncultured Flavobacterium sp. | reverse complement strand
GTCAGGCTACCGGCGGTGTGAAATCGTCAGATGTGCGTTCAGGTTCAACCCGATACGACGCAGCTTCAACCGGAGGCATCAGACAAGCTCCGACACGCAGCCAATCAACCGGAGGCGTCCGCGAGTCAGGTCAGGTAAAACAGTCCGTTAGATTACAGTCTCCCCAACGCGAATCATCCGTTAGGTCAAGCGGATTCCAGCAGTCGGCAGTGAGCCAGCGCAACACGCAACCGCGCGAATCGGTGCGTCAGTCGTCACGACAGGATCGGAACTTTACACAAAACCGGCAAGGATCCTCCCGTTCATCTGAATCACGTGATCGTGAAGGCGCGCGCCGATAAACCTGAAACCAAATGAAACACTGCTCCGGCGGTGTTTTTTTATGGCTAAAATAAATATGCTATTTATGCTAATTGTATTGGGGTAACATTTACATTTGTCCCTTTCATTTAGTGTATGACTGCTCAGCATCAAACCCATCTTACCAAGATTACTCTTGGCGGACTTTTGATCACCCTTGGCATCATTTACGGCGATATAGGCACATCGGTGCTTTACGTAATGAAGGCCATCATCGGGCGCGACGCGATCTCGGCCGACATCGTACTTGGCGGTGTTTCGTGCATTTTCTGGACGCTCACCCTGCAAACCACAGTTAAATACGTGTTTATTACGCTCAATGCCGACAACCACGGCGAGGGTGGGATTTTTGCACTTTATGCGCTGGTGCGACGAACCAAGGTAAAATGGCTGATCATTCCCGCGGTTATTGGGGGAAGTGCGCTTCTGGCCGATGGGATAATCACACCGCCCATCTCAGTATCCTCGGCGGTTGAAGGACTCCGATCGTTTTATCCGGAAATCGATACGGTGTCGATTGTGATTGTCATTTTATTTGTACTTTTCTACATCCAGCAATTTGGCACCAAGCTCGTCGGCCGCTTCTTTGCCCCTATCATGCTCATTTGGTTTAGCATGCTGGGCATTTTGGGCCTTATCCAGATTATTGACCACCCTGAAGTTTTTAAGGCAATCAATCCGGTTTATGGGTACAACCTGTTGATGCTGCATCCGGAAGGATTCTTCGTTTTGGGCGCAGTTTTTCTTTGTACGACGGGTGCCGAAGCGCTTTATTCAGACATGGGCCACTGCGGCCGAAGCAACATTCGCGTCAGCTGGATATTTGTCAAGACGATGCTGGTGCTCAATTATTTTGGTCAGGCCGCCTTTTTGATCATGCACGAGGGTGAAAGCCTGATGAGCCTGGGCGGCGAATACGGAAACCCGTTTTATTTGATGATGGCCGACTGGTTCCGCCCGGCGGGAATCGTGATCGCTACATCGGCAGCCGTAATCGCGTCGCAGGCCGTAATAAGCGGATCGTTTACGGTAATCAACGAGGCGATGAAACTCAATTTCTGGCCTAAAATCCGCATAAAATATCCAACTGAACTCAAGGGACAGATTTATATCCCGTCGGTCAACTGGCTGCTGTTTTTGGGTTGTGTACTTGTGGTGCTTTACTTTAAGCAATCAGCCAACATGGAAGCCGCCTACGGATTGGCCATCGTACTTTGTATGATCATGACCACGTCGCTTTTGGGCTATTACATGCTCATCAAACGCGTCAACGGCTGGCTGATCGTGGGTATTGTAGCGCTTTATCTGTTTATCGAAATCTGCTTCCTGATTGCCAACATGAAGAAATTCTGGCACGGCGGAAACTTTACCATCGCCATAACCACCGCGTTGGTTTTACTGATGGCTATTTGGTACAAGGCTAAAAAGATCAGTAAAGCCTATACCAAAATGGTTAGGGTGGACCAGTACAAAAAAGTCCTGGCCGAACTCAGTGTAGACCTTTCCATCCCCAAATACGCTACCCATCTGGTTTACATGACCAATGCCGCTCGCGTGGATGAAATTGAGGAAAAGGTCATGCACTCCATCCTCCAAAAACGACCCAAGCGCGCCGACATCTACTGGTTTGTACACGTTAATGTCCTCAATGAACCGTACCGCAGGGATTACCGCGTTACCGAACTGATCAAGGACGACCTTTTCCGGATTGATTTTAATCTGGGCTTTCGCGAACCGACTAAAATCAACCTGATGTTTAAGGAAGTTTTGCGGGAAATGGTGAAACGCGGCGAGGTTGACATCACCAGCCGTTACGAATCGCTCAACAAAAACAACATCATCGGCGATTTCAAGTTTGTGCTGTCGGAAAAGTTCCTCTCCAATGACAGCGACATGCGATGGGACGAAAAAATCATCCTAAACATTTATTTTGCCATTAAAAAACTGGCCCTATCGGAAGAGAAAGCCTTTGGTCTTGACAGTAGTTCAGTAAAAATTGAAAAATTTCCGATGGTACTTCACCCGCCGGAAACAATGGATCTGCATAGGATTGAATAATCACTTGACGATTTTTAACCGGCTGACGGATTGCCCGTGAGCAAGTTCGATCACATACCAACCCGCCGACACGTCCGAGCAATCCAGCGTGACATTTCCTGAACCGTGAGCTGTTAGCACATGACGCCTTGAAGCATCTATCAAGCGCACGGAATACGCGCTGAGACTGGTTTGGATGGTGAGAAAATTGCCTATCGGATTCAGAACCTTAAACGCTCCGGCGGTGAATTCCTGAGTTTGAAGCGGACAGAGCGTACAATTGTTTTGAGAGGTGAGTCCTTGCCCTGCCTCAAGTGTATCTTCAAATCCTGACGCGGCGTCGCAGTCAGCATACAGCGTGGCTTTTAACCAATTGACCAACACCGACGCGATGAGTTGATGTTGCTCTTCGCGATTGATCGTAGCCGAAGGACTACAAGTAGCCTCACCCAGGCTACAAAAAAAGTTAGAATTTGCCATCTGGCAGTGATTGCCACCAGTAAGTGAGACAAAAGTTTTACAGGACGATGCCGTGGCCTCGAACATAGGTTGCTGATGCTGGCCGATTGGCGTTACGCAGTCATTTGATCCCGCAATACACAGCGTCGGAATGGAAACATAGGCTGAAGCCGCTATAGCCGACGGATTGGTGTTGGCCGCCGCCAAGGTTGCCAGTGCCGTAACCGATGACCCCGAAGCCGCCAAAACCGCCGCTCCTCCGCCCATGGAATGTCCCATCAAGGCGTTTTGTGGTGAAATCTTTTGATAGAAAGGCGATGTGGGATCAACCGCCTCAGCCTGCAATCGGGCGAGGACAAATGATAAATCCTGCGCAAAAGTGCCGTGTGAGGGCGCGAGTCCGGTTTCGGTTTTAGGGAAGGCCACGATAAAACCCTGAGGCACCAGCATCTCCCAAATATTTTCATACGCCTCCCAAGACATGACAAATCCGTGGCCGAACGCGATGGAAGCAAAAACACCTTCGGCGACAGCCACATTACTGCCGGAAGTATTGGCCGGATAGTAAATTTCAACGGGAATCTCGCGGTTGTTGCGCGCTGGGTCATTCCATGTCAGGCTGCGTTGTCCTACCGAATACGTTTGCGCCATAGCCGTAAACCCCCATAAAAAGAGAAGAATTGTTTTCATCGCGTTTTGATTTGCCTAAATGTGACAAATTATTATTTTGGTTTTCAATCGATTAAGAAACCCGACTTTCATCCTTAAAACTAATTTTTTGTACTACCTTTGCCCCTCATTTTTTTAGCATGCGATTACACCGAAACCTTGTTTACACCACCATCGACTCACTTAACGCCATTTTTAACGATGGTGAATATGCCGACAAAGTGGTTGCAAGGGCCTTAAAACGCGACAAACGCTGGGGAAGTCACGACCGGAAGTTTGTTGCCGAAACCATATACGACATTGTCCGCTGGAAGCGTCTATACGCTGAAATTGCCGACGTCAAAGCACCTTTTAACCGTGACAACCTCTGGCGGATCTTTTCGGTTTGGGCGGTCTTGCGCGGATATAAAATTCCCGATTGGCCACAGATGGCGGGCACACCTGAGCGCCGGATCAAAGGCCGTTTTGACGAACTTTCAAAAGTGCGTGCCCTGCGCGAATCGATTCCGGACTGGCTCGACGAACTTGGCGCGCGCGAATTGGGCGAAGACCTTTGGGCAAAGGAAATCCACGAGCAGAACCAACAGGCCAAAGTGGTCCTTCGCGTCAACACTTTAAAGACAACCCCCGCAAAACTGCGCGCCTTGCTGATGGATCAGAACATCGAATCAGATTATCTGGAACAGCAGCCCGATGCTCTGGTATTGCGCGAACGGGCCAACGTATTTTTGACCGATGCTTTTAAGGAAGGCTTGTTTGAAGTTCAGGACGCCAACTCACAACTGGTGGCGCCCATGCTCGACGTGGCTCCGGGAATGCGCGTAGTTGATGCGTGTGCGGGTGCAGGCGGCAAAACCCTTCACCTGGCAGCGCTCATGCAAAATAAAGGTCAGCTGATTGCGATGGACTTGTACGAGAACAAACTCAAGGAACTCAAAATGCGCGCCCGACGCAACGAGGCGTTCAATATTGAATACCGCGTGATTGACTCATCAAAACCGATCAAGAAACTTCACGAAAAAGCCGATCGCGTATTGATTGACGCACCTTGCAGCGGACTGGGCGTATTAAAGCGCAATCCCGACGCCAAGTGGAAGCTCCAGCCGGAATTTCTGGATAACATTCGAGCCACACAGGCTGAAATACTCGAAAACTACTCGCGGATGGTAAAGCCGGGTGGAAAACTGGTGTATGCCACCTGTTCCATTCTTCCGTCGGAAAACCAAAAGCAGGTGGAACGCTTTTTAACAACCGAAAGCGGGAAAAATTTTACCTTTGTCAAAGAATTGGCGATGCTCTCAAGCGAAACCGGATTCGACGGTTTTTACATGGCGCTGCTCCAACGAAATCCTTAACCTATGAAAAAGATTCTACATTTTGCGTTCCTGCTTTGGGGCACTGTTATTCTTGCCCAGGACGGAGGCCCTGCCATGCCATACTACACCGGCATTAATTTTTCGCTAACCGGTTCGGCACTAAAAACGGCGCTGGCCAACCATCTGGACAACAAGCACGTCAACAACCTTACCTACAGCCAGGTATGGAGTGCGTTGCAGATTGTTGACCTTGACCCGGCCAACAGCAACAACGTTTTGCTGATTTATGGATGGGAAAACGGGTCTGATGGCAACGTCACCAATGACCGCAGCCGCAACAAGTTTGCAAACGGCGGAAGTAACGGTGAGTGGAACCGCGAACACACTTATCCGCAGGGCCTGGGAAATCCTGAACTGGGACAAACCGGACCCGGCGCCGACGCACACCACCTGCGTGCGAGCGACGTTCAGCGCAACAACAGCCGGGGCAATCTGAAATTTTCGTCGGGAAGCGGCGTGGCATCGGGCGCAACGGGTGACGGTTGGTATCCCGGCGACGAATGGAAAGGCGATGTGGCGCGCATGATGCTCTATATGTACCTTCGTTACGGAAACCAATGTTTGCCATCGGTGGTGGGAACCGGACCTAGCATTGCCAGCGATTCTAATGTTCCGGTATTGTTCCTGCAATGGAATGCCGAAGATCCCGTATCGTTTTTCGAGGATAACCGCAACACCTATCTGGGCAATGCAAACAACACATACGGGCAGGGCAACCGGAATCCCTTTATTGACAATCCGTACCTGGCTACTGTTATCTGGGGCGGACCGACTGCACAAAACCGTTGGCCATCGCTTACCACCACAGCATTTGATGCGCTGGCCGATCTTGTAGTCTATCCGATTCCTGCGTCGGATAAAGTATATATCGAAACTGAAGCCGAAGTTGAAAGCATCGAACTCATTAACCTCAATGGCCAACTGATCCAACAGATCCGCAAGCCATCGCCGGCAGGCAAAACCTATCAGGTAGACAATTTGCCCAAAGGATTCTACATTTTGAGGGTTCAGGCAGACGGCAAGGCCGAAAACAAAAAGATTATTGTCAACTAAGCTTGACCAAAACATAAAAAAAATGTCCCGCGGTTTGCAGGACATTTTTTTTAGTCGTTCATCGAAATCAGGAACTCCTCGTTGTTTCGGGTTTTCTTGAAACGGTCGTTGATGAAATCCATCGCCTCGACCGGGTTCATGTCTGACAAGTACTTGCGCATGATCCACATACGCTGAATGACACTTTGGTCAAGCAGCAAATCGTCGCGGCGCGTGCTCGATGAAATAAGATCGACGGCAGGGAAAATACGTTTGTTGGCAATTTTGCGATCCAATTGCAGTTCCATGTTGCCGGTTCCCTTGAATTCCTCAAAGATCACCTCGTCCATTTTTGAACCTGTTTCCGTAAGTGCAGTGGCAATGATAGTAAGCGATCCGCCGTTTTCGACGTTTCGGGCAGCACCAAAAAAGCGCTTGGGTTTTTGCAGGGCATTGGCGTCGACACCGCCTGAAAGCACCTTGCCTGACGCCGGCTGGACCGTGTTGTACGCCCTGGCCAGACGCGTGATTGAATCGAGCAGGATCACCACATCATGACCGCACTCTACCAAACGCTTGGATTTTTCCAGAACGATGTTGGCGATTTTTACGTGCTCCTGCGGCTCGCGGTCAAACGTCGAGGCGATAACCTCTCCGCGGACACTGCGTTGCATGTCGGTAACTTCTTCCGGACGCTCGTCGATAAGCAACACCAAAAGATAAACCTCAGGGTGGTTGGCGGCAATGGCGTTGGCTATGTCCTTAAGCAACATCGTTTTACCGGTTTTGGGCTGGGCCACGATCATGCCGCGCTGGCCTTTCCCGATTGGCGAAAACAAGTCGATGATGCGGGTTGAAATGGTGCTTTGCCTTTCGGCCAGCTTGAATTTTTCAGTAGGAAACACCGGTGTTAGGTGTTCAAAGGCGATTCGGTCGCGAACTACCTGCGGATCGTGTCCGTTGATTTTCAGAACCTTGACTAACGGAAAGTACTTCTCTCCTTCTTTTGGCGGACGTACTACACCTTTAACAGTGTCGCCGGTTTTAAGCCCAAAAAGCCTGATTTGCGAGGTTGAAAGGTAAATGTCGTCGGGCGATGCCAAGTAGTTGTAATCCGATGAGCGCAAAAAGCCGTAGCCGTCGGGCATCATCTCGAGCACGCCTTCACTTTCTATGATTCCGTCAAACTCGTAGTCGGCATCGCGATAATTAACTTGCTTTTGTTTTTTGAAATTGCCGTTCTGGTTCTCGCGGTTCTGGTTCTCGCGGGGTTGGGTTTCCCTGTTTTGATTGTCGCGATTTTGATTCTCGCGGCCTTCTCGATTTTGGTTGTCCCGGTTTTGGTTGTCCCGGTTTTGCTGTGGTTGGCGGTGGCGGCGATCCTCTTCAGGCTGTGCCTCGGCTGCCGGTTTGTCATCGGTACGGGCATCGGCTTCCCGCTGATTGCGGTCAAACTTCTTCTTGAACTTTTCCTTGCGGTCGCGGCGTTCAAACTTTTCACTGCGGGCGGCCGGGGCGGGTTCCTGAACTGCTGCGGGCGCTGCTTCTGGTTCAGGCTGGGCTGCTTGCAGCGGGAGTTCGTCCTCGCGTTGGATCCTTGGTCGTCCGCGTTTGGCTTTTGGCTTTTCAGTGGGTGCCGGTTGGCTTGCGGGGACGTTCTCAGGATTTGCGGCCTGAAAATCAAGTATTCTATAAATGAGGTCTTCTTTTTTGACGCCGGCGTACTTAATTTTTTTAGTCGCCTTTGCAACGTCCTGAAGCTCGGAAAGCTTCATTTCCTTTAGCACAGAAATATCAAACATGCAAAAATGTGGTTAGCAATTGAGTGGTGCAGTAAATGCAAAAAGTGGTGTTGATAAGGTATCCTCCGCAGGGTGAGAAACTTGCGGAATTCTGATGCAATAATACGAATAAAAAGTTACGACGCAATAGTTATTGTAAAAAAGAAAACATATTTTTGTGCGGCTAAAACAAGAACATGATTCAGCGGATTCAATCGGTATACCTGGCATTGGCGTTTATTGCGTCGGGTGTTTTGCCTTTTGTCTTCAAGCTTTGGACCGAGACTACCACCGATACCATCGTCGATGTTTACTTTGTCCATTCCATGCTTTACGTCGTGCTTTTTGGCATGGCGTCAACCTTGTCGATCATGAGTCTTGTCAACTTTAAGAAACGTCAACAGCAGTTTGTCATGAACCGCGTTGCCATCATATTGAACTTTATTTTACTAGGATTATTCGTGTATCGGGTGCTAAATCTATCCGGAGAGGCCGCTAAGGTTTCTGAGAAGGGTATTGGGATGTTCCTCCCCATCATTTCTATCGTCTTCTTGGTTTTGGCCAACAAAGCCATCAAGCGGGATGAGGATCTCGTAAAATCTGTCGACCGATTGCGATAAACCTTTTAACTTAGTTTATTTAGTGCGAAGAAATCCGGTGTAAAAGCCGGATTTTTTCGTTTGTTTGATGGGGTCGCGATCGGTCACTTCTTTATTTCCACTACCTCCAGGTTTTGAACCTTCCCATTGTCAATTTCAAACCTAAGCATCGTCCTGACTTTGTGGAATCCATAAATTCCAGCCGCACCGGGATTCATGTGTAGCAAATCCAGAGAGCGGTCAGGCATGACTTTTAAAATATGCGAGTGTCCGCAAATAAAGAGTTTGGGCGGATTTTGTGCTAACTGGGCCTTGATCCCCGGCACATACTTGCCGGGATAGCCGCCAATATGCGTAATCCAGACGTCGAGGCCCTCACACACAAACCGGTTGTGGAGCGGAAATTCGGCACGCGCCTGGGCTCCGTCAATGTTTCCGTAAACGGCGCGGAGCGGCTTGCGTTTTTTAATTTCGTCGGTCACGAGCAAATCTCCTATGTCGCCGGCGTGCCAAACTTCATCAGCGAGATTGACGTATTTTAGGAT
>CAKUAD010000034.1 GCA_934636265.1 uncultured Flavobacterium sp. | reverse complement strand
GGTTTACGATGCGCTGAACGCTGGCTTGTGAGACATGCGTATAAATCATGGTGGTTTTGGGGCTGCTATGGCCCAACAGGGTCTGAATGTAGCGGATGTCGGTTCCGCTTTCCAGCAGGTGAGTGGCAAAGCTATGGCGCAGGGAGTGCAGGGTAATCCGTTTGTCTATGCCTGCATTCCTGGCCGCCGTCTTGAGTATCAGTTGCGCCGCTCGCTGTGAGTAAAACTCCGTCATCAATCCCGGAAAAACCAAGTCCTTGGGTGCGTAAACCGCGCAATACTCGTCCAACAGGAGCAAAACCTTGCGCGCCAGTAGCGTATACCTGTCTTTTTTGCCCTTGGCGCTTTTAATATGGATCACCATGCGGTCGCGGTCAATGTCCCTCAGGCGCATGTGCAGGGCTTCGCTTATCCGCAACCCGGCCGAATACACCAGGCTCAGCAACAGTCTGTGCTTCAGGTTCTGCGTAGCGTCAAGCAGGCGCAAAACCTCTTCGCGGCTTAAAATCACCGGTAACCGTTTTTCGCGCTTGGGCCTTTCCAGGTTAAGCGCATCCATCTCCAGGTCCAGGTACAAAAAAAACTGCTTGATCGCACTAATCGCCTGATTCTGATACGCCAAACTCTTGCCCGGGGCCACCACGAACTCATAATTGAACTGTTCAACGGCACGCGCTGAAAGCTCAATCTTTCGCATGGTCACATACCGCAAAAAAAAGTTCACCAGGCTCACGTACTGTTCTATGGTCGAATCACTGTAACGTTTGGCCTGCATCCATCGGCCAAATTTCAAAACCCGGTCAGCATCGCCCGCAGACAGCTCAATCAGCATCAACGTAAGGCGGTGGCCCGCGGTTTTTCGGTCAAGCGCACTGTGGTCAACCTCGCAAACCGGCCTAAGGGTCTTGATCACCTCCAGCGCAGTAAAATCGGCAAACGGGACATACCAAAACTGCCGCGTCTGGCTCCAGGTAGCCCTGAGCTCATTTTTAACCTTTTCGGCAAGAAAAAAATTGTTGACGCGAATGCTTAAAACTTCACGGTCGCGATGGCGCGTCCAGTCCAGAATAGCTTGAGGGATAGGCATATAATCATCATTTTGGCATATATCGGTATAAAAATAACACAATTTTTCATTTGGGCGTTGCCGCCGTCAATAAAATCAGTGTCATCAGCATCAACTCCGGGCGGCCGCGTCTTTCGCTGTATCTTTTGCGCCGCTCCGCTTTGCAAAAGGATGCCGCTTCAACCGCTAACGCGCCACCTGTTCATGTCTTTAGTTCAAAACACGGCAAATTCCAACCCAAAGTAGCCGTCCAAGCCCTTGACAAAAACCCTATCGGAGAAAAAAAGGGCGGCTTCATTCGCGCCAGTCTGCCCGCAAAAGCGCATAACAATCCGAATCCTCAAAAACACCGTCCACCGCATAATCGCCGCGCAGGGTACCTTCAAATCCAAACCCGTATTTGCTGAGCAATTTAACCGACGCCGTGTTGTTGTCCGCCACCAAACCCTGAATCCTGTTCAGTTCAAGTGTATTGAATCCGTAATGCAATACCACCTTCAACGCTTCGGTCATCAGGCCTTTTTGTTTAAACTCGTCGCTTTTAAGGTTATAAAAAACCTCGGCCCGATGATGCTCCTTGTTCCACGAATGAAATCCGCATTCACCCAAACACACTTCTGTTTCGCGGTCAAAAAGCCTGAAAACAAACATCGAATGGTTGTATGCACCAAATCCCTCGCCATGAATTTTTTTGAATCGCGCCAGCTCAGCATCCGTCAGACCCAGTAATTTTTGGACCTCGGCCGCACTTTTGGTGTCAAACAAAACCTTCAGCGACCGGTCGTCATGGCCTTCAAGCCTCATCCTATCAGTGTATAAAATGCTATTCATCTCAAATGTGTTATGGTTCCGTGGCCGGTCAACACACCGGCGGTATAAAATTCAAAATCAAGCCCCGCGTAAAACCGCGAATCGTCAAAAACCGTCATTGCCGCCCGTACCCTGTCGCCCGGAAAAACATAATCCGTTTCCAAAAAATCAAAGGCCGCCAGTACGCCCTTTCGTTCGCCTATGGCCAAAACCAAGAAACGGGTACCTTTTGATACCGGCGATCGCGAGCCCGCTGCTTCCTCGGGCAAAAACGCCAAAACCACATCAAATACCATCACAAGGGTTTTTGTCCCACAAATCTGATTACCTTGCCCACACCGTTGTGGTAAAGCCCTTCGCGCAGTTCGGCCTCGGTTTCTTCCAGCAAAACAACGTCCAGGCCGGCAAATTCCTCCCGTATCAAATCCACGTCAAACAACGCCTCCGGATTATCAGGCCCGCCAATGCCCGGATTCCGTTGCTTGTATTCCAGATTGCCCTTGGTAAAACCCTCCAAAATCACAACTCCGCCCGGTTTTAATAGCGACGCAAGCCGTTGGTGATACGCCTTTCTGTCGGAGGGCAAAAAATGCGCGTACACTAACCCAATGGCGTCAAATTCGCCTTGGGGATAATCAAGCACATCCAGCCCGCCAACGCGGTAATCCAACCTGACGTTCTTTGAATCGGCCAGCGCCAAAGCCTTATTTTTCCCCTGTTCACTAATGTCAAATGCCGCTACCGTCCAGCCGTTTTGAGCCGCATACACCGCATTTCGCCCTTCGCCTTCAGCCGGAAGTAACAGGGTTCCCGGATCAAGCCTGTCCAGCCGGTGGGCAAAGAATACGTTGGGTTGAGTGCCGTAGGCGTACTCCGGCTGTCGGAATCTTGCGTCCCATTGCTCGCGCCATTGTTCTTGTTTCATCATTTCAGTTTGGTCAAAGGTAGGGCAGACGCGTTAACCGATAAAGAGAATATCGTTAAACGTGTCAGGTAGTGTCGCGCCGACCGCACCCATCCTATGACAGCCAATCTTGTCGCGTTTTGGCTACGTTTATGTCATTTTGGCAGTGTAAGTGTCCAAAAGTTGCCATGGCACAATGGTTGTCAAACCCGGCGCGAACCACAAATCAAGGTACAACAAAATAATTTAAATAGAAATGGGTAAAATAATCGGAATCGACTTAGGAACCACCAACTCATGTGTATCCGTAATGGAAGGCAGCGAGCCGGTAGTGGTACCAAACGCCGAGGGCAAACGCACCACACCATCGGTAATCGCCTTTGTTGAGGGCGGTGAAATCAAAGTGGGCGACCCGGCCAAGCGCCAGGCGGTAACCAACCCGCACAAGACCATTGCGTCCATCAAGCGCTTTATGGGGAACAAATATTCAGAAAGCCAAAAAGAAGCCGACCGCGTACCGTACAAAGTTGTCAAAGGCGACAATGACACCCCGCGCGTCGACATCGACGGCCGCTTGTACACGCCGCAGGAATTGTCGGCCATGACGCTTCAAAAAATGAAGAAAACCGCCGAGGATTATCTGGGTCAAACCGTTACCGAGGCCGTCATCACCGTACCGGCTTACTTTAACGACGCCCAGCGTCAGGCTACCAAAGAAGCGGGCGAGATTGCAGGCCTCAAGGTAATGCGCATCATCAACGAGCCAACCGCAGCCGCACTGGCTTACGGACTGGACAAACAAGGCAAGGATCAAAAGATTGCGGTTTATGACTTGGGCGGCGGTACATTTGACATCTCGATCCTCGAATTGGGCGATGGCGTGTTTGAAGTGTTGTCAACCAACGGTGACACACACCTTGGCGGCGATGACTTTGATCAGGAAATCATCGACTGGCTCGCCGACGAGTTTAAAAATGAGGAAGGTGTTGATCTTCGTCAGGACGCCATGTCGCTTCAGCGCCTTAAGGAAGCTGCCGAGAAAGCCAAGATCGAGCTCTCATCATCAGCCCAGACCGAAATCAACCTGCCGTACATTACCGCCACCGCATCAGGACCAAAACACTTGGTCAAGACCCTGACGCGCGCCAAATTTGAGCAACTCACCGACACCTTGGTAAGACGTTCAATGGCTCCGGTGGAAAAAGCACTCAAGGACGCAGGGCTCTCAAAGTCCGACATCGATGAAATCATCCTGGTGGGCGGTTCAACCCGTATCCCTAAAATCCAGGAAGAGGTTGAAAAATACTTTGGCAAAAAACCTTCAAAAGGCGTAAACCCGGATGAAGTGGTAGCCATTGGGGCGGCCATCCAGGGCGGTGTTCTAAGCGGAGACGTAAAAGACGTTTTGCTGCTCGACGTAACCCCGCTGTCATTGGGTATCGAGACTATGGGAGGCGTGATGACCAAGCTGATCGAAGCCAACACCACCATCCCGACCAAGAAATCGCAGGTATTCTCACCGGCCGCCGACTCGCAGCCAAGCGTTGAAATCCACGTGCTGCAGGGTGAACGCGCCATGGCCGCCGACAACAAAACGATCGGACGTTTCCACTTGGATGGCATTCCGCCGGCCCCTCGTGGCGTACCGCAAATCGAGGTGACTTTTGACATTGACGCCAACGGAATCATCAAGGTATCCGCCACCGACAAAGGAACCGGAAAGTCGCATGACATCCGCATTGAGGCGTCGTCTGGACTTACCCAGGAGGAAATCGAGCGCATGAAAAAAGAAGCCGAGGCCAACGCCGACGCCGACAGGCAAGCCAAAGAACGCGCGGAAAAGCTAAACGAAGCCGATGCCATGATTTTCCAGACGGAAAGTCAGCTCAAGGAACACGGCGAAAAGCTATCGGCTGCAAACAAGGAAGCCATCGAGAGCGCGCTGTCGCAGCTTAAGCAAGCCTTTGACAGCAAGGATCTGAACGCCATCCAGCCCGCGCTGGACAAAATCAACGAGGCGTGGAAAAACGCTTCGGAGGATATGTACAAAGCCCAGGGTGAGCCGCAGGGAGCCCAACCGCAACCTGACGCACCCGCCGGCGACAATGTGCAGGACGTAGACTACGAAGAGGTTAAATAATCAAAAGCCGGGGCGAAAGTTCCGGCTTTTTTTATACATTTCCGGGGCATTTTAACGCCCCGGTTTTCGTTTCGTAAAAATTCTATCATGAAAAACATTTTCCTACTCTCGCTTTTATGTGTGGCCGTGGCCGGTGCACAAACCAAAAAAACTTCAAAGAAAGTGACCAAGGGCACGCTTGCGAAATCCGCACAGGCTGCAGTCGAGTGGCGTGAGAATGGCAAGCAAACCCAAATTTATTACCTGGCTGCTAAAGACACGGTTATGCTCAAAACCCATGACGGAAAACTTCCTGAGGTCCTGCCCGGTTGCAGCATTAAGCCCTTTACCGCGCAGGGAACGCCTTTGTGCCTGGTTTCCTGGCAGGAGAAAACCGTTCAGGGCGACGCCAAATCCAAACTTGAAAACATTACCACCACCTACTACCGCGTGATTGATCCGGCGCAAAAGGCCATATTGCATGAAAACGCCTATGCCGTGGCCAACATCACCGAGATTGTCTGGCTCGATCCCAACAAGACCGCTTCAAAAACCGTCGAGAAAGTAAGGCGGGAAGGTTTTGAGCTTTCCTTGACTCCACAAGGCGATTTGTTGCTGGCCAATAAAACACAGCAAGATAAGATGGGCTATGATGCGGCAACCAAAAAGTATGTGGCCGTTTCCGCTCCTTTAGCAAAACAGCCCGTAAAGAAAAAAAAGTAGTTATTGTTGAGGGGTTTGGTTGGCTTGAACGTCGCGAATGCCAGCACCCCAATGCGGCGCACGCAAACCGGGTTGTTTTGTAAAGCGACGGCCTCACGCATTTGGCTGGTTTCCGGTAAAGACACTAAAATTATTTTGGATAAGCCCTGGTCCTTCAACGACATGTAAGGCGTTCGTAGACGCGCTGCATCCCTATTGTTTCGCATAATGTCGCGGTGGTAGCTGACGGCGGTGTCTAATTACAATAGCATATGGCATTTGGGGCTGCCACGTTTGTGACAATATTCCTGTGACGTAAAAAAATGTCACATCAATTTTGTCACACCTTTTTTATGTTCAGTTTTTTAAAAACAAAGGGAAGGAGTTTTTTGCCCGGAAACCCGGGACAACCGTTTGCCGCGCTTCATCGATATTCGTCCGCAGCCAGCGTTTTTTGACGACCTATTTTTTTACCCTTATCTCAAACAGTTTGCTCCAGTTTTTACCGGTTACAAAAATTGTTTTGGTTTTAGGATTGTACGCAATCCCGTTGAGTACCTCGGCCTCGGGGTTGCCTACCTGTTTGCGAAGGTCACTCAGGTTGATTACGGCCTCGACCGCGCCCGATGCAGGATCAATCACGGCAATGGCGTCTTTTTGCCAGATGTTGCCGTAAATTTTTCCGTCGATGTATTCCAGTTCATTGACGCTTTTGATTTTGCTCGACGCCGTGTACACATTGACGTGGTCGATCATCTTAAAAGTTTTGGGATCAACTTTCCAGATTTTCTCGGTGCCGTCAGATTTGTACAGATAGCCGTCGTGGTGGGTGAGGCCCCAACCTTCAACCGGTTTATCGTATGTAAACTGTGAAAGCCGTTTAAAGGTGTCTACATCATACACAAATCCCACCTGACTTTGATAGGTAAGTTGGTAAATCTTGTTGTCCATGATGGTGATGCCCTCGCCAAAATACTGAGCGTCAAGGTCAACCTGCTTGTACACCTTGCCGGTTTTGTAATCGTATTTCCTGATGAAGGATTGTCCGTTTCGGCCGGTTCCTTCATAAAGCGTGTCGCGAAAAAATTCCAACCCTTGGGTAAACGAACCGATGTCGTGCGGATAAATGTTTACCAGCTCATAAGACCAAAGCTGCGGCTGGATTTCAGATACGACTTCAATACGGTCGGTGGCGTCGGCTGATTGGCCATTGTAAAAGACGGTGGCTTTCAGGGTTTGATACCCAAGTTTGCTGCCGGAGAGTGAAAAATTGTGTGCGCCGCTTTTAATTGATGCCACGCGCTTGTCGTTCACATAAAACACCACACTGTCAATGGCGTGTTTTTCCGGGTTTGAAAGTTGCAGGCTGACGGATTCACTGCGGTGGTATTGTTCCTGCAACACCGACGAGTCAAAAGAAAAAGGAGAGACTTCCGGTTTTTTGTCACCGCAGGAAAGTACTGTCAGAAAGCCGGTTAAGGCCATGAGTTTATAGAATTTGATCGCCATCGGGAATTTGTAGAATTATTAGGGTTCAAGGCTTGCAAAAATACGAAATTGTTGTACATTTGCAACGGCAAGTCCTGCACGACCAGCTCCTGCAGAATCCTCCAGGGTGGGAACACAGCAAAGGTATGCGGTTGTAGCGGTGCGATGCAGGTCGCTTGCCATTTTTTTTAAAAATTGATGTCTTCCTACGGGAAGATTTTTTATTTTTAGGCCTTAACCAGCCGCACCGGCCAAAAGATCACAACATGAAAAAATTATTCCTTTTGCTTTTGTTTCCCGCAGCAGTATTCGCGCAGGATGCCAAGTCAGAGTTTCAGAACTTCAAGATGAAGCTCGAACATTTCATCGCCAATCCCGACGGAAAAAAAGCCGCGCCCTGTAACGAATACCGCCTGCAGTTTATCGTAGTGGGCGAGCAATTCAAAGAGGAAGTCTCAAAACCGGCCGCCATGAATTTGTTGTGTGACGACATCAAGACCTACGAGGGCCGTGCAGGGTATGAGCTCAAACCGGTAAGCGACCGCTATTACGTGATACGCGCCGACAAACCCGGAGGACAGCAGGAATTTTATTACTACATGCGCGTGGCCAAACCGTAACCGGCTTTTGGCGGGTTCCTGTTTTGGAAACTGATATTATGGATCAAAAAAGCAAAGTTGTGCTTATCACCGGCGGATCGTCGGGGATAGGGCGGGCCATTGGCGAGTTTTTACACCAAAAGGATTTTAGGGTTTACGGCACGAGCCGAAATCCATCCCGGGTAAACGGCTCGGTTTTTCCGTTGCTCTCCCTCGATGTGCGCGATGGGAGTTCCATCAAGGAGTGCGTTGGCCAGCTGATGGCAAAGGAAGGGAGGATTGACGTTTTGGTCAACAATGCGGGCGTGGGCATTACCGGGCCTTTAGAAGAGATTCCCATGGAGCAGATCCGGGCCAACTTTGAAACCAATTTCTTTGGTCCCATTGGCGTGATGCAGGCGGTTCTTCCGGTGATGCGGGCGCAAAAATCAGGGCTGATCATTAACATCACCTCGATTGCAGGCTATATGGGTTTGCCCTACCGGAGCGTTTATTCAGCGTCAAAAGGCGCGCTCGAACTCATTACCGAAGCGCTTAGGATGGAAACCCGCCAGTTTGGGGTTCAAATTACCAATGTGGCGCCCGGCGATTTTGCCACCAATATTGCAGCGGGCCGATACCATGCGCCTGTCATTGCGGGATCGGCGTATGAAAAAGTATACGGCCAAACCCTGCGGGCGATGGACAGCCACGTTGATGGCGGAAGCAGTCCCGAGATGATGGCACACGCGATACACTACATCATAACCCAAAAAAATCCGGAGGTTAGGTACAAAGTGGGCGCTTTTATGCAAAAGTTCTCGGTAGTGTTAAAACGCGTGCTTCCCGGGAAGTGGTATGAGAAAATGTTGATGAAACACTATAAACTGGACTAGGCCCGCGTGAGGGATGGCAGCGGATATCCTTTTGCCGGAAGGGCAAAAGATAGCAGCGCACAGCCCGACGGCTCCTTAACGGTCAAAGTTTAGCAACTGCACAAGAGCCGGCACGCCCAAAAAGTACATCCCGAATTGCGCATTTGCGATTGTGCGCTATCTTTGCGGCAACTTAAAAACAACACTATGAAATTTTTTATTGACACGGCTAACCTGAATGATATCAAAGCGGCCGAGGCGCTTGGCGTTTTGGACGGCGTGACGACCAATCCGTCGTTAATGGCCAAAGAGGGCATTACCGGTAAAAACAGCATTCTGAAGCATTACGTGGACATCTGCAATATTGTGGCGGGCGACGTGAGTGCCGAGGTGATATCGGTTGATTACGACGGCATGATCCGCGAGGGCGAGGAATTGGCTGAACTTCACGACCAGATTGTGATCAAACTGCCAATGACGCGCGAGGGAATAATGGCTTGCAAGTATTTTTCCGACAAGGGAATCAAGACTAATGTGACGCTGGTATTCTCGGCCGGGCAGGCGCTTTTGGCAGCCAAGGCGGGTGCTACTTACGTGTCGCCGTTTATTGGGCGTCTGGATGACGTCTCGACCGACGGACTCAACCTGATTCAGGAAATTCGCGAGATTTACGACAATTACGGTTTTGAGACGCAGATTTTGGCAGCGTCGGTAAGGCATACGATGCACATCGTGAATTGCGCGCGCATTGGGGCCGATGTGATGACCGGACCGCTGTCGGCCATTATGGGCTTGCTCAAGC
>CAKUAD010000033.1 GCA_934636265.1 uncultured Flavobacterium sp. | reverse complement strand
GACATGACCGGACGCATGCTGGAGCAAAAAACTGTTCCTGTATCGCAAATGCAAACCCTACAAGTGGGCGAGCGTTATCCGGCCGGCGTTTACAACGTAGTGGTTACCCAAGGCGAACAAGCCAAAACCCTGCGCGTGATCAAACGCTGATCATTTTAGTTACTACTAAGGAGCCCTGCCAACGCGGGGCTCTTTTTTTTTGTGTCTGTCAAAGGACAAATACCAAAAAAAGCAGGACGGATTTTCGGGGTAAAACGCTGCCGTTCTTAAAAAAGTGTTATTTTTGCACCCGATTTTAAAACGATAAAAAACTAACTTTTTATGGAAAAATTCATAGTTTATGTGCCGATTGCCATGGCTGTTTTGGGCTTGATCTTCATGCTTATAAAATCTGCCTGGGTAAACAAGCAGGAAGCTGGCGATGAAAAGATGCAAAGCATCTCGCGCAGTATTCAGGAAGGGGCGATGGCGTTTCTCAAGGCCGAATACCGCATCCTGAGTATTTTTGTGGTCATTGCATCGGCTGCGCTGTTTGCCGTTTCGCAGGTTGTTGACACCACGCACTGGATGATTGTCATCGCGTTTGTGTTTGGTGCTTTCTTTTCAGCCCTTGCAGGAAACATCGGTATGCGCATCGCTACCAAATCAAACGTGCGTACCACACAGGCTGCCCGTACGTCATTGCCTAAAGCATTGGACGTATCGTTTTCCGGCGGTACTGTAATGGGTCTTGGCGTTGCCGGTTTGGCCGTTTTGGGACTAAGCTTGTTTTTCCTGTTTTTCCTGTCGCAATTTATGGTTGACAACGGGAAAACATTTTACGATAATATGACGCTCGTGCTCGAGACGCTTGCCGGTTTCTCATTGGGCGCCGAGTCGATTGCGCTTTTTGCCCGTGTGGGTGGCGGAATCTATACCAAGGCTGCCGACGTAGGTGCTGACCTTGTTGGTAAGGTTGAAGCCGGAATCCCTGAGGACGATCCGCGCAACCCGGCTACTATTGCCGATAACGTAGGTGACAACGTAGGTGATGTGGCGGGTATGGGTGCCGACCTTTTTGGTTCGTATGTGGCTACCGTACTGGCATCGATGGTGTTGGGTAACTACATCATTAAAGACATGACCGAGGCTGCCGGAACACAATTTACCGATGCCTTTAACGGAATGGGGCCAATCCTCCTGCCGATCGTAATCGCCGGCCTTGGAATCCTGGCTTCGATCATCGGAACTTTCTTTGTCAAAATCAAGAACAACGATGCTAAAGAAGCTCAGGTACAAAGCGCCCTGAACCTTGGGAACTATGTTTCACTGGCACTTACAGTCGTAGCTTGTTTTTTCCTTATCCAATACATGTTGCCTGAAACCATCAAGATGACCTTCTTTGGCGAAGGCATTAAAGACGTTCCACGCATCAACATCTTCTGGGCTACGTTGGTAGGTCTGGGCGTTGGGTTGCTAATTTCGGCCTTTACCGAGTTCTATACTGCATTGGGTAAAAAGCCGGTACTGAACATTGTTCAAAACTCATCAACCGGAGCCGCTACCAACATCATTGCCGGTCTGGCCGTGGGCATGAAGTCAACTTTCTCGTCGGTGCTCTTGTTTGCCGCCGCTATCTGGGGTTCATACGAGCTGGCCGGATTCTACGGTGTTGCGATTGCCGCATCGGCCATGATGGCTACTACAGCTATGCAGTTGGCGATTGACGCCTTTGGTCCAATTGCCGACAACGCCGGAGGTGTGGCCGAGATGAGCGAGCTTCCTAAAGAAGTGCGTCAGCGTACCGACGTTCTCGACTCGGTTGGAAACACAACCGCAGCCGTAGGAAAAGGATTCGCAATTGCATCGGCAGCGCTCACTGCACTGGCACTTTTTGCCGCTTACGTAACCTTTACAGGTATCGACGGTATCAATATCTTTAAAGCCGACGTACTCGCCGCTTTGTTTATCGGAGGTATGATTCCGGTAATTTTCTCGGCTCTTGCCATGCAATCAGTAGGTAAGGCCGCGATGGACATGGTTCAGGAAGTTCGCCGTCAGTTCCGCGAAATTCCAGGAATTATGGAAGGCACAGGAAAACCTGAGTACGGAAAATGCGTCGACATTTCAACCAAGGCAGCCCTTCGTGAGATGATGCTTCCGGGCGCCATCACCATCATCGTTCCTATTTTGGTAGGCGTG
Organism: uncultured Flavobacterium sp.; assembly: GCA_934636265.1. GTDB lineage: Bacteria > Bacteroidota > Bacteroidia > Flavobacteriales > Flavobacteriaceae > Flavobacterium. The sequence continues at coordinate 8,278 of CAKUAD010000033.1, read as the reverse complement.
TTTATGGGTGCCGAGGCTTTGGGCGGATATATGGCCGGTGTATGCGTTTCGGGCGTTCTTTGGGCAATCTTCCAGAACAACGCCGGTGGTGCATGGGACAACGCCAAAAAATCATTTGAAGCCGGTGTCATGATTAACGGTGAGATGACCTACAAAGGATCGGACGCGCACAAAGCTGCCGTAACCGGTGACACAGTGGGCGATCCGTTTAAAGATACTTCAGGTCCTTCAATGAACATCCTGATCAAACTAACCTGCCTTGTTGGCCTTGTCATTGCTCCAATTTTGGGCGGACACGGCGCATCAACCGCAACTCCTGCTACAGCAATGGCGCACGAGTGCAAAATGATGGGCAAATGCGATCCTGCCAAGATGGCTGGCATGACCAAGGAAGAGTGCGCTAAAATGTGCGACGAAATGGGCTGTACTGCTGCTGAAAAAGAAGCTTGCTTGGCAAACTTTGATGCTGACGGGAAATTCGTAGGCGGATCAGACATGGCTTGTTGCAAAAACAAAATGGCCAATACCGACAGCCGCGAAGTGCGCATTGAAACTACCAACATTAACGGAAAGTGGATGGCGACTGTCACTACAACCCAAGGCAACAAGGTAGATACCAAGGTTTTTGAAGGCGATGAGGCTACGGTTAAGGCCGAGCTGGAAAAATTCCGCAAGTAATTAATTCTTTCCTGATAAAGGCGTTCCATAAGGAGCGCCTTTTTTATTTTAACTAAAATCAGTCCAAACAAGCTTTTGGTTTTTTTATATTTGGCTAACTTTTAATCAACCTATCCTTATTTATAATGAAAAGAGCTTTACTTCTGGCCATTTCATTTTGTGCAGCCCTTGGCACCGCGCAAACTGACAATGCCTGGACCCGGGCAACCGGTCAGGTAAAGGCATCGACATCTGCCCAACGGTTGTCTTTTCCTAAAGAATATCAATTGTACCAGTTACAGGACAACAGCATCCGTCAGACACTTGCAGCGGTCAACGGACGCGGACAGTCGGTCTCGGTAGTAATTTCGCTTCCCGCCGTCAACGGAACGATCGAGCGTTTTGCCGTGCGGGAGTTCTCAAACTTTGACCCGGAACTGCAGGCGCAATATCCTGAAATCCGATCTTACTCGGGAGTGGGCCTCGACGACAAATCTGCCACTGTCCGCTTTAGCGTCGATCCAAAAGGAATCCAGGCTATGATTATGCGAGGAGGCTCGCGTACCGAATTTATGGAACCCTATTCCACTGATGGTTCGGTTTATGCCGTTTACCAATCCTCGCGTGAAAAAGGAAGCCTTCCGTGGGTTTGTTCAACCGAGGATCATGCCGTGGCCGAAACTGCAGCCCGTCAAACAGCCGACTTGGCCCGTTCATCCAACCCTGAGTTGCTTACTTTTCGCCTGGCGCTTTCCTGCAATGGTGAGTATACCATCTACCATGGCGGAACCGTGGCCGGAGCGCTTGCGGCAATGAACGCCACTATGACCCGCGTAAACGGTGTTTTTGAAAAGGATCTTGCCATCCACATGAACATCATTCCCAATAACAATCTGGTGATTTTTACCAATCCGATAACTGATCCTTACACCACACTGAACGCCTGGAACAATCAGTTGCAGACAACACTCACCAACATCATCGGCGAAGCCAATTACGACGTCGGTCACATGTTTGGAGCGTCCGGAGGTGGCGGTAATGCCGGTTGTATAGGGTGTGTTTGCCAGCCTGGAAAAGGACGCGGAATAACCTCTCCAGCCGACGGCGTACCGATGGGCGACACATTTGACATTGATTACGTGGCGCACGAACTTGGTCACCAGTTTGGTGCCAATCACACTTTTTCACATTCAGTTGAGGGAACCGGCGTTAACGTTGAGCCTGGTTCAGGATCGACCATTATGGGCTATGCCGGAATCACCAGTTACAACATTGCCAACAACTCGGACGATTACTTTGTTTACGCCAGCGTTAAACAGATTCAGGACAATATGGTGTCAAAAACCTGTCCGGTGCGCACGCCACTTACCCACGGCGCTCCGGTAGTAAGTGCCGGTGCCGATTACACCATTCCTAAGAGCACACCTTTTGTACTCACTGGTGTTGCTACCGATGCCAACGGTGATGCCCTTACGTATTGTTGGGAACAAAATGACACGGCTACCACTCAAACCGGAGGGCAAAGTCCTGCATCGGCTACCAAGACAGCCGGGCCAAACTGGAGGTCTTATGACCCGACCGCATCGCCCAGCCGCTATTTTCCGCCGCTGCAAAGGATTATCGCCAACCAATCGACGTCGTCATTTGGATCAGTAACCACCGAGGCGCTCAGCTCGGTTGCCCGAACGCTAAATTTTGTTGTAACAGCCCGCGACAACAATCCCGTAGGCGGTTTGACCGGCTCTGATGCCATGGTGGTAACCGTAAATGGCGTGGCCGGACCTTTCCTGGTGACGGCGCCCAACACGCCCGGAACTTATCAGCCCGGAGCGGTGCAGGACGTAACCTGGAACGTTGCAGGAACCACCCAGAACGGTGTAAACGCCGCTTATGTAGACATTTTCCTGTCAACCGATGGAGGCTTGACTTATCCGATCCAACTGGCCAGTCAGGTTCCAAATGACGGTTCAGAACAAGTGACAATACCCAACAATGCCGGAAGTTCAAACCGGATCATGGTTAAAGGCTACAACCATATCTTCTTTGATATTTCAAACGCTAACTTTACCATTGCACCGGCTACCGCAACTTTTGCCGCCGGATTTAATGGCGTTGCCGGAGAGCAGCACAAGGAAATCTGCCAGGGTGCATCGGCTACATTCCCAATCAGTTACAAGGCTTTAGCCGGATTTACAGGGACGACAACCTTTGCCGTTTCAGGACAGCCAGCCGGTGTGTCAGTAGCGTTTTCTCAGCCTTCCATCGCCACCGACGGAACAGTTACGCTTACCGTATCAAACACGGCATCAGCCACGCCTGGATTCTATCCGCTTACGGTAACGGCTACTTCAGGATCGACAGTAAAGACAATTCCTTTCTATCTCAACTTGTTCAGTTCCAATTTTGCTGCGATTACGGCGTCAAATCCTGCCAACGGAGCAACCGCTCAGAGCACATCGCTCAGCCTGGGTTGGACGGCCGACGCCAACGCCACACAATATGATGTAGAAGTGGCCACTGATGCTGCTTTTACAAACATTATCTCAAGCGGTACGGTTTTTACCAACAGTTATGCACTGAGCGGACTGCTGGAAGCCACTACCTATTACTGGAGAGTTCGTCCTAAAAACTCGGCTTGCAGCGGTACTTTTGGGTTGTCAAGTGAATTCCAGACAGGACAGATTGCCTGCGAGTCGGCAGCTTCAACCAACGTGCCACTGATCATTTCGGCAAGCGGAGCTCCAACCATCAACTCGACGCTGGTGATTCCTGCTGCAAGCGGCGTGACCATCGCCGATTTGAACCTGAACGTTAACATCACCCATACATGGATCAATGACCTGACCGTGACGCTTATCAGCCCGTCGGGAACTCAGGTACAAATGGTATCGGCACCTTGTGTAAGCGCACCGATCAACAACATCCAGGCTACGTTTGACGACGAGGGCTCGCCGGTGGTTTGTGCAAACAACCCGGGCATCAGCGGAACCGTTATCCCATTGCAGGCTTTGTCGGCATTTGATGGTCAGAACAGCGCCGGAACCTGGACACTTCGCGTATCGGACGCCTGGAATCAGGACGGAGGTTCGCTTGTTTCGTGGAGCCTGAACATTTGCAGTGCCCAGCCGCTGTCGGTGGCCAGCAACGAACTGGCTAATTTTGTGGTGTACCCAAACCCCAGCAATGGCAATTTCCAGGTAGCTTTTACAAGCGCCTCGGCCGATGATGTGAAAGTGTTTGTACACGATATGCGCGGCCGTCAGGTGTACGCCAAGACGTTTGGGTCAACCGGAGTTTTTGATGAAAGCATCAACCTTGACCATGCCGAAGCTGGCGTGTACTTGCTTACTGTCGAAACCGGCGGGCGCAAGGAGGTTAAGCGAATCGTGATTCAATAACAATTGAAAACAAATGAAAAAAGGCTGCAATGCGGCCTTTTTTGTTTTCTATGTGTTTAGATTTCCGGAAACCGTTAACTGTAAACTTTACAATAAAGTTTCCTCAATTAAAACAAGCCGTTGATCTCGCCGTTGACCTTGTTAAAAATGATGCCCATGTCTTCCGGATTGTTGACAAAGTCAATGTTGTCTACCTCAATCACCAAAAGTTTCCCGCGGTTGTAGGTCTGTATCCAGGCTTCATAGCGTTCATTGAGACGGCTTAGGTAGTCAATCGATATGGAATTCTCATAATCGCGGCCGCGCTTGTGGATCTGGCTCACCAGGTTGGGGATGGAACTCCGCAGGTAAATCAGCAAATCAGGCGGCGCCACTAGGGTTTCCATCAGTTCAAACAGCGATGCGTAGTTTTGAAAATCGCGGTTGGTCATCAGGCCCATGGCGTGAAGGTTGGGCGCAAAGATGTGTGCATCCTCGTAAATCGTCCTGTCCTGGATGATGTTGCGTCCGCTTTCGCGAATTTGAAGAATCTGCCGGAATCGACTGTTTAAAAAGTAAATCTGCAGGTTAAATGACCAGCGTTCCATCTGATGGTAAAAATCGTCGAGGTAAGGATTGTCGACCACGTCTTCAAAATGTGGTTCCCATTTAAAATGCTTGGCCAACAAACGGGTAAGCGTTGTTTTTCCGGCACCGATATTTCCTGCAACCGCTATATGCATCAGGGTAGTGTGATTTTATAATTCTTAATTCCGAGGGGGGTAAAAATAGTCAAAAATTGGGTGTCGTAGTAAAATTTTTTAAACGACTTCTCAACCAAATCAACCTTTTGCGGGGTTTGGGACCCGGCTTTGAGTACGTATAAACCCTCTGGATTTGAGAAAATCGCCACGCCATCGGCCAGTAGCTGCACCTGATCGTATTTGGGCAATGTTCCCAGCGATGTAATCTTGCCAAACAAATCACATACGTACCATTCGCCAGTGGCATTGATCCATTGAAAGTAGTTAAAGTCTGACTGGAAATACACCGGAACCGACGTGACAGGAGCCGATACCTGACGGAGTCGTTTATGATTTTGATCGTACAAGTGAATGCGTTGGGACAGCGCGTCAAAAATCCACAGCTGATTTTGCGCCGCCATTCCAACAGCCGTCACCACAAGGGGCGTGGGCCAGGCATTAAAGTCAATCCGTCGGATTTCATTAAGTTGGTTGTCAACCATGATAACGCGGTTAAAATCGGCATAGAACAAAACAATCATGAGCGGATTGGTCAAATCCACACGGCTTATTTTTCCCGAATCCAGATTTTTAAACTCGTAGGTTCTTGAATCTTCAAATTTTATGAAGTTGTTGTTTCGGATGGCGTAAACATTGCCGTATTTGTCGCGACCCGCGAATTCAGTCGCTGTTGCCGGAAAGTTGGGCAAACCTGACACCCATTCAGTTTGTGCAAAACCGATTGCCGAAAAAAATAACAGTATGATCCGTAATTTTGCCATCAAAACGAAGATACGATTAAACCATGCAGGCTCCGCGGCGTCCAAATGCTATTTTAACAAATTATTCGTAACATTGGGCAGGTTAATTCGTCACCTTTGCCTCACTTAAAAAATAATCATGAAGCAGATTTTCTTTTTCCTTTCGCTGCTGGTATCCGGGCTCACATCGGCACAATTTCAGGGCATGGCGGTTTACGAGTCCAAAACCAGTACGGGCGATTTTTCAGCACAGATGCGTGGAAACCGCGACATAACGCCCGAAATGCAGAAAATGATTGAAGAACGCATGAAGAAAATGTTTGAAAAAACCTTTATCCTCAACTTTGACCAAACCGCATCAATCTATAAGGAAGAAGAAAAGTTGGATGCCCCCGGACAAGCGAGCGGAATGCGCATGATGAGTTCGATGATGGGCGGCGGCGGAACCTACTACAAAAACGTCAAGGAAAAAACTTATACCGTCGATCGCGAATTTATGGGCAAGGAGTTTCTGGTTAAGGATACGCTGACCAACATCAAATGGAAAATGGAAGGCGAAACACGTGTGATTGGCGGCTACACTTGCTTTAAAGCCACTGCCGTGATGCCGGCCAGCAAAACTGACTTCCGAAACTACCGTCCGCGCGGCGACAAAAAAGACGACAAAAAGGAAGAGAAGAAAGAAGAGCCACGCCAAACCAATTTCATGGATCAGGTTGAACTGCCTAAAGAGATTGTAGTGACCGCTTGGTATGCGCCCGAAATTCCTGTAAACCAAGGGCCCGAAGGTTACTGGGGTTTGCCCGGACTGATACTCGAGGTCAACGACGGAAAGACAACGATCCTGTGTTCTAAAATTGTCCTGAATCCAAAAGAAAAGGCCGAGATCAAAGCCCCTGCGGGCGGCAAGACTGTTACGCAGGCCGAGTACGACGAAACGGTGACCAAAAAAATGGAGGAGTTTCGCGAGATGGGCGCACAAGGCGGACGTCCGGGAATGCAAATGCGCATGGGCCGATAATCAAGAGAATTCAATAAGTTGGCAGCTGTCGTTTGATGGCTGCCTACGCTTTTATACTTAACCAAAACCAAATGAAATCCCTATTCTTATTCCTGCTGATCGGATTGTCAGCCATCGGCCAAACCATCCGCTATGAGGGAGCCGTTAAAGGAGCCGACGGCGCGCCGCTGGAAATGGCCAACGTCATGGCTGTAAACATCACCACCGGCGCCATGGACGCTTACGCCATCACCAATGACAAAGGCCGGTTTTTGCTAAACCTGAAGCCAAACACCAGTTACACGGTAAAAGTAAGTTTTTTGGGGATGAAAACGCGCGAGGTGATGGTCACAACGCAAACCGGCAATTTGTCGGAGGATATCACTATGGAAGCCGGCGGAAGCGAGATTGACGCGGTAGAAGTGGTACGTGAGATGCCCGTGTCGATAAAAGGCGATACGATTGTCTACAATGCTGATTCCTTTAAATCCGGAACCGAACGCAAACTCGAGGACGTACTCAAAAAACTGCCTGGGGTCGAGGTGAATGCCGATGGCGAAGTGGAGGTAGAGGGCAAGCGCGTGCAAAAGCTGATGGTTGAAGGCAAGGATTTTTTTGACGGCGACACCAAGCTGGGCGTCAAGAACATTCCCGCCGATGCCATCGACAAGGTTCAGGTTTTGCGAAACTACAATGAAATTTCGGCCATGCGCGGTGTGGAGAACAACGAGGAAAGCATCGCCATGAACATCAAGCTCAAGGAGGGCAAAAAGAACTTTTGGTTTGGCGATGTTACCGCAGCCACCGGGATTGCCGATGACGAATCGCGCTACAATATCAATCCCAAGCTCTTTTACTACAATCCAAAATACAGCATCAACCTGATTACCAATTTTAACAACATTGGCGAGTTGCCGTTTACGATTCAGGATTATTTTAAGTTTACGGGCGGATTCCGCAGCATGATGCGCAAGGGGGGAACCAACTTTAATATTTCGTCAAATGATTTGGGACTGGCGATGATGCGAAACAATCGGGCCAACGAAATCGAGACCAAATTTGGGGCGGCCAATTTTTCGTATAACGTCACTAAAGCTTGGTCGCTGAGCGGGTTTGCCATCGGATCATCTACCCAAACTGATTTACTGACCACCACGCGCACCAACACCTTTGGGCTAAACCGCGACGAGATTATCGCCAGTGAAAACCGCGTACAGTCAACCCGGCAGCAAAGTGACCTGGGGCTTTTCAAGCTTTCATCCAGTTACAAACCCACTGCCGAACTCCAATTGGATTACGACGCGCTCCTCAAAGTATCTGACCAGGATGAATACAGCAGCCTGACATCAGCCGTAACGCCCGATGCCTCGCAGAGCCAGTTTATCGAACAGATCCGTCGTCAGTCGCCCTTGTCGCTCAACCAAAATCTGAGCCTTTACTACACAAAATCTGAAAAGCACGTGCTGGCCGCCGAGTTTCAGCATTTGTACAATGAAGAGGATCCGTTTTACAACCCGATGCTGGGCGTGAATCCTTTTCCGGATTCGGCTTTGCCCGGGGCAGGCGCCTTTAACCTTGGGATTCTGGATCAGGACCGGTACAACATCAATCAGGACCGTTTTGTAACGACCAACAAGCTGGACGGCAAACTTGATTATTACTACATGCTGACGCCCAAGAGCAACCTTAACGTAACTTTAGGCAACACGTATTCCTACCAAAGGTTCAACTCATTTATGT
>CAKUAD010000032.1 GCA_934636265.1 uncultured Flavobacterium sp. | reverse complement strand
TTTCATACCTCAAGTTCAGGTTGCCGGAAAACGCATATCGGCTGGCATAACGCGTCTCAAACCTGAGGCCCCAGCTTCCGTTGGTGTAGTAATCGCCTAAAACAGCCAGATCGTAATGATCGCTCAGCGCAAAGTAATAGCCACCGTTTTGCAGTGAATATCCGCGTTGACGCGAGTCGCCGTAAGTGGGCACCAGAATGCCCGAGGCCGCCTTTTGTGACATGGGAAAAAACGCAAACGGGAGCGCGATGGGCGTGGGGACATCGGCGATGACCATGTTTGTCAGGCCCACGACAACCTTTTTGCCGGGAACCAGTTTTACCTTTTGCGCAATAAAATAATATTCGGGGTTATCAATATCTTTTGCCGTAGTAAAACGGGCGCTCTTCATAAAATAGACTGAGTCGTTTTCCTTTTTCGTGATCTCGGCCTTTACCTTGAACTCGCCCTGATCGGTTCGTGAATTCCAGACCAGCGCCTTTTTGGTTTTGGTATTAAACCGTATGGAATCAGGTTCTACAACATTGGTACCTTGTTTAAAAACGGGCCGTTGGGTGTAATTTCCCAAAGAGTCCTTGATCCGCCCGGCATAAACCTCGTCCTTGGAATAATCCATGATGATGATACCCGCCTTGAGCTCGATGTCCTGATAGTACAATTCAGCGCGGTCGTAAAGCGTTATGTGTTTATTGCGTTGGTCGATTTTGGCGTACGCCTCGGCCTTGTACTTTATTTTATCGGCCAGCAGTGGTTTTTTAGCCGGGACGCTGTCGTTTTTTACCGAATCGGTCACAGGGGTAATCAGGCCTTCCAGCGCCAAGGTATCTGATTCAGTAACAGCAGGTTCAATGATCGGGACCTGAATTTTACGGCTTGGAATCTCCTGTGCGTGGCTCTCAGCAACTCCCGCAATTGTTAGGAAAATTGCTGATAAAACGATATTGAAGAAGTTTGTACGCAACAGGATTAATACTAATTTTGTAAAAATGTGGTGCGGTATTTGCCTGGCCGACGCCGCAATTTTTCGCCAAAAATACGCAAATAATCATATTCTGACCGGCGATAATCATTAAATTAACTTTTAGTACTCCATGCGAATTTTAAAGTCATTCACGCCCCAACTCCCGCTGATTTTCTTACTGGTTTCTCTTGTTTGCAACGCGCAGTCCCAGCGATTTAAAGTGGCGCTCGACGCAGGCCATGGCGGCAAGGATCACGGCGCCGTCTATTCAGGCCATATCGAAAAAAACATTGCGCTTGGCGTTGTGCTTAAAGTGGGTAAAATTCTTGAGTCCACGCCCGGAATGGAGGTGATCTACACTCGAAAAACCGATGTGTTTATCGACTTGGTAGAACGCGCCAACATTGCCAACAAAGCCGACGCAAATATTTTTGTTTCAATCCATTGCAACGCCAATAAAAACACCGTGGCGGCCGGCAGCGAAACCTATGTGATGGGTATGAGCAAGAACGCGTCCAATATGGAAGTGGCCAAAAAGGAAAACTCGGTAATCACACTGGAAAAGGATTACAAACAAAAGTACGAAGGATTTGATCCCAACTCGCCCGAGAGTGCCATCGCCCTAACCCTGGCACAGGAAGAATACTTGGAAAACAGCATTTCGCTTGCCAGCAAGATCCAGGATTTGTTTACCGACGCGTTGGGGCGTAAGAACCGCGGGGTAAAGCAGGCGCCGTTTATGGTTTTGCACAAAGCTTACATGCCCCGAGTGTTGATTGAGATGGGTTTTATCTCAAATCCCAACGAGGGTAATTACCTGGGGTCAGAGGAGGGACAAAACCAGATGGCGCGGGCTATTGCCGATGCGATCATCAACTATCGCAAGGAATATTTTGGCACCAGCAATCCTCAGCCTGACGTGCGTCCGTCGCAAAAGGTGGTCGAACCTAAAATAACGCCTTCACCTGATCCCGACGCGCCGCCGGCCGAAACGCCAAAACCAGCGGTGGAACAACCCGTTGCCGAGACGCCCGCATCAGGAGTCGTCTACAAGGTTCAGTTGGCGGTAATCAGCAACAAGCTGGAGGCTACGCCATCAAATTTCAAGGGACTTTCGCCTATCTCAGTAGCGTCAACCGGTACGCTTTTCCGTTATATGTACGGATCGGCAGCTACTTATGAACAAGCCAAGTCGCAGCTGGCCGAGGCCAAGGCCAAATATCCCGAAGCTTTTATCATTGCCTTTAAAGACGGACGTAAAATCAGTGTTCAGGAAGCGTTGACCCTGAGTGGCCGATAGCCAGCAAAGCGTTAAAATAATGCCGGCACCAAAGGAATTTGCGTTACATTTGTTAAAAAAAAATAAGCTTTGAAGATTACCAGAGAAATCAAAACCGCCGTCTTGGTCATTGCGTCCATCCTCTTGTTTATCTGGGGATACAGTTTTTTAAAGGGCCGCGACCTTTTTAATTCCTATAAAACGTTTTACGCAACTTATGACAATGTTGAGGGACTGGCTCAATCCGCACCGGTTACCATCAACGGATTTGTGGTGGGCAAGGTGAATAAAGTAACACTTCAGCCTGACGCGCGCCTTTTGGTTGAAATACAGGTGAATACGGATTTTCCCATCTCCAAAACCAGCAAGATTAACTTGTATGAACCAGGCCTGATAGGAGGCAAGCAAATTGAAATTGTCCCCAATCTGGCCGATCCTGAACCGGCACAATCAGGCGATACCCTTGAGGGGTCTACAAAGCCCGGGCTTACTGCGCTGGTGGGTGATAAACTGACGCCGCTTCAGGAAAAAATTGAAAAAATGGTCGTGAGCGCCGATGCCATGTTGGGCAACATCAACCAGGTACTTGATGCCAAAACCAGGGAAAATCTCCGGTCGAGCATCGCCAATTTAAACGCTACCCTGGCTGAATTCAAGGACGCCTCAAAAAGCGTCAACGGCATGCTGGCGGAGAATCGCGCAAAAATCAACAGCACCATGAGCAATGTTGACCGCGCATCGGGTAATTTTGCAAAACTGTCTGATTCACTCGCACAGGCTAACATCGGCAAGACCGTTAAAAGTCTTGAGAGTTCGCTTGCTAAAATGGACGCCATCATGCACGATATCCAGGCGGGAAAGGGAACGATGGGCAAACTCATGAAAGACGAGACGCTTTACAACAACTTTTCAAAGACGTCCAAAGAACTGGAATTGTTGCTTCAGGACTTGCGCCTGAATCCAACGCGGTACGTCAACGTTTCGCTTTTTGGCAAAAAGAACAAACCCTATGTGGCCCCAAAGGTCGACAGCTTGGGTCAGGTAATCAAGTAAGTTATGGGAATTCTGGACAATCTTTTGTTTGTAGTCATTCTGGCCATCGGGTTTGGATATTTTGCGATTAACGTCAAAAAACTGATGCGCAACATCCGGCTGGGACGCGACATTGACCGCACCGACAACCCCAAGGCGCGCTGGGGCAACATGATCCTGATCGCGCTCGGTCAGTCAAAAATGGTCAAACGCCCGATTGCAGGCGTGTTGCACATTATCGTCTACATTGGCTTTGTCATCATCAACATCGAGCTACTGGAAATCATCATCGACGGGATTTTTGGCACCCACCGCATTTTTGCTTTTATGGGCGGTTTTTATAACTTCCTCATCGGATCGTTTGAAATTCTGGCTTTATTGGTCGTCGTGGCAGTCATCGCCTTTCTTGCCCGGCGCAACATCATCAAACTAAAGCGCTTTATCCACAGTGATCTCAAGGGATGGCCTAAGAGCGACGCCAATTACATCCTGTATTTTGAACTTGTGTTGATGTCGTTGTTTTTGCTGATGAACGCCGCCGATCTTCACCTCCAGCGCGTTCCGGGAGGCGTGCCGCACTACGAGCCCGCAGGTTGGTTTCCGGTGTCGCAATACCTGACTTTTTTGTTCGATGGGATGAATGTAGGCGCTGTGGTGATGTTGGAGCGGACATTTTGGTGGCTGCACATCGTCGGCATCCTGATATTCATGAATTACCTGTATTATTCCAAGCACCTGCACATTTTACTGGCGTTTCCCAATACGTATTATGCCGATCTGAACCCTAAAGGCAAGTTTGACAATCTGGAATCGGTGACCAATGAGGTAAAGCTGATGATGGATCCAAACGCCGATCCTTTTGCCACTCCAGCTCCTGATGCCGATGCCGCGCCTGCAAAATTCGGGGCGAGTGATGTTCAGGATCTCCACTGGGTACAGTTGCTCAACGCCTACACCTGTACCGAGTGCGGCCGTTGTACGTCGGTTTGTCCGGCCAACATCACCGGCAAAAAACTATCGCCGCGCAAAATCATGATGGACACGCGCGACCGTCTGGAAGAAGTGGGTAAAAACATCGATGCCAACAAAGGCGTTTTTGTTCCTGACAACAAACAACTTTTGGGCGACTATATCACATCCGAGGAACTTTGGGCCTGTACCACGTGTAATGCCTGCGTCGAAGAGTGTCCGGTAAACATCAGCCCGTTGTCGATCATCATGGACATGAGACGTTACCTGGTCATGGAACAAAGCGCGGCACCGATGTCCCTCAATGCGATGATGACCAACATTGAAAACAACGCGGCACCGTGGCAGTACAGCCAACAGGATCGCGTGAATTGGAGAAGTGAGAACAATTGAGAATTAACAATTAATAGCGAGAAAAAATTAGTAATTAACAGTTAATAATTAAAACAAGGTCAAGGAGATTGTCGTGCGGTCGTTTGACGTTCGACTTTTGATTTTAGACGATTTTAGAAATTCTCTTATATGTGAGGGTAAGGGTGTTTTTAATGAAACATTGAAAACAAGATGGAAGCGAAAGACATTGAGAAGAATTTGCAGGAAACGTATGAAAACGGCAAGCACATCAGCCCGATATTGCCGGAGGGAATCAAAAATTACCTGATTGACATTGACGGGACGATTTGCGACGACATCCCAAATGAAGAGCCGGAGCGTATGCTCACCGCCGAAGTTTATCCCGACGCGCTTGAAACCTTGAACCGCTGGTATGATGAAGGACACATCATTTTCTTCTTCACATCACGGACCGAGGCGCATCGTGAATACACTGAAATCTGGCTCAAAAAGCACGGATTCAAATACCATGGCATGGTCATGGGCAAACCGCGCGGAGGCAATTACCACTGGATCGACAATCACTTGGTAAAAGCGACGCGCTACCGAGGAAAATTCACTGAATTGATTGACAAGGAAGTCACGATTCAGGTTTTTGACGACGGTCAACACGAATAATCGCCACTGGCGTAAAAGATAGATTATGTCTGAAGTTTTGACAGTACCTACAATGGCCGAAATGATGGCCGAAGGAAAGCAACCGGAAGTCTTGTTCTGGGTAGGCTGCGCGGGCAGTTTTGACGATCGTGCTAAGAAAATCACCAAGGCATTTGTAAAAATCCTTAACCAGGCAGGCGTGTCGTTTGCCGTTTTGGGAACTGAAGAAGGCTGTACAGGCGATCCCGCCAAACGTGCCGGAAACGAATTTTTGTTTCAGATGCAAGCCATGATGAACATTCAGGTGCTCAACGCCTACGAAGCCAAGAAAATCGTAACGGCTTGCCCGCATTGCTTTAACACGCTTAAGAACGAATATCCTGAACTTGGCGGACAATATGAAGTCATTCATCACACCGAGTTTTTGAAATCGCTGCTCGACCAGGGACGGATCAGTATTGAAGGAGGTCAGTTCAAGGGCAAGCGCATCACATTTCACGACCCGTGTTACCTTGGCCGTGCCAACAACGTCTATGAAGCGCCGCGCGATTTGATCCGAAAGCTGGATGCCGAACTCGTCGAGATGAAGCGTTCCCGGGCCAACGGTCTTTGCTGCGGGGCGGGTGGCGCGCAGATGTTCAAGGACGCCGAACCCGGAAACAAGGAAATCAACATTGAGCGTACTCAGGAGGCGCTTGAGCTCAAGCCCGATGTCATTGCGGCCGGTTGTCCGTTTTGCAACACCATGCTGACTGACGGCGTAAAACACGAAGAAAAACAAGAGGTAAAGGTTCTGGACATTGCCGAACTTATCGCAAACGCACAGGACTTGTAATGAAGAAATATTTTACGCTTGCCCTGATGCTGGGCGTCGGTTTGGTCAGTGCGCAGGACGCGGTCACCGTTGTGGCCAATGAAACCTGCGACTGCGTGTCGAACCTAAATGCCACAAACCAGAAAATCACCGACATCCAATTGGGTTTGTGTATGGTCAAGGCTTATTCGGCACACAAGAATGAGATGCCGCCGCACCTTCAGGTATCGATATCGGATGCCGAAGGATTTGAGCCGGTTGCTGCCGAAATCGGGATCAAAATGATGGAAACCTGTCCGGAAATCATCATGACGCTTGCTGAGAGTGGTGCGTTTGAGGATGAATTCGCCGAGATGTCCGACATTAGTGTAAGCGGATCGGTACTGGAAGTCAAGACCGATCAGTTTATGGTTCTGGAAATAAAGGACGACCAGGGCAAAAAGTTCTCGATGTTGCTGTTTTACCATTTTGCGGGTGCATCACTTTTAACCGAAGGCAAAATCAAAAAGGGTGACCGCGTCACGGCGTCGTACAGCGAGACGGAATTGTACGATCCTAAAATCAGGGAATTTCGCACTTTTAAAATTCTAACTGCACTTTCAAAGTAATATGTTTGTACCATTTGATACTTTACCCGACGATTCCCGCGTTTGGATTTACCAGTCCAACCGCAAACTCACCGACGAGGAAACCGCAAAAATTGACCGGGCCGTCCTTGAGTATGTCGATGGCTGGCAGGCGCACGGCACCGGTTTAAAGGCGTCTTATCAGGTGATGTACAATAGATTTATCATTCTGGCCGTCGATCAGGAATGGCAGCCTGCAACAGGTTGTTCCATCGATGATTCGGTGAGGTTTATCCAAAGCCTTGAGCAACAGTATGGTATTGATTTGATGGACAAGATGAACGTTACGTACCGTCTGGGCGAACACATCGCGCACAAACCCTTGGCCGACTTTAAGAAAATGGCCAAAGACAAGGCCGTTTCCGGCAACACCATTGTGTTCAACAACTTGGTGAATACCGTGGGGGAGTGGCGCGAATACTGGGAAGTTCCTGCAATTGACAGTTGGCACAGCCGATTTTTTTGACATGAGGTATCTGATTCTGTTGCTCTTATGCGGACACGTCGCGTGGGCTCAGTTTAAACGCGATCACTTTTCGGTTTCTGAAAAAAAGGAAGCCGCCTGGGTTGACAGTGTTTACAATCAGATGGCACTCGAGGACAAGATAGGGCAGTTGTTTATGGTGGCCGCCTATTCCAATAAGGATTCGTCGCACGTCAGATCGATTGAGACACTGGTAAAAACCCATCGCGTAGGCGGGGTGATTTTCTTTCAGGGCGGACCGGGCAGACAAGCACGCCTGACCAACCGCTACCAGTCGATGGCCAAGGTTCCGCTTTTTATAGGGATTGATGCCGAATGGGGCCTGGCCATGCGCCTGGACTCGGTAGGACGCTTTCCGTGGAACATGACACTTGGCGCCATCCAGGACATCGACCTGATCAACAAGGTTGGCGTTGCTTACGGAAGGCAGGCCAAACGGATGGGCATCCATTTTAATTTTGCCCCTGTTCTGGACATCAACACCAATCCCAAAAACCCGATTATCGGCAACCGGTCATTTGGCGAGGACAAGGAAAACGTCACCGCGCGCGCCGTCGAACTAATGCACGGCATCCACAGCCAGGGCGTTTTTGCCACAGGAAAGCACTTTCCCGGACACGGCGATACCTCGACCGACTCCCACCACACCCTTCCCGTAGTCAACTTTTCCCGGTATCGGCTTGACGATGTCGAGTTGTATCCATACAAAAAGATGTTTGCCGAGGGATTGCCGTCGGTTATGGTGGCGCACCTTGAAGTTCCCGCCATGGAATCTCGTGAGGCGTATCCGTCCTCACTGTCGTACAATGTGATAAGCAACATCCTGCAAAAAGAAATGGGTTTTAAGGGATTGGTCTTTACCGATGCGCTCAACATGAAGGGCGCCAGCAACTTTAAGCAGCCGGGAGAGATTGAACTTGAGGCTTTTGCCGCCGGGAATGACATCCTGCTGTTTGCCGAGAATGTTCCGCTGGCCGTTGATAAAATCTGCGAAGCACTTAACGATTCGATCATCCCATACAAGCGATTGGAACATTCGGTCAAGAAAATCCTGCGATACAAGTACAAGGTAGGGCTTAACCATTACAAACCCATCGAGACCATTCACCTGCATCAGGACCTCAACAGTCCGCAAGACCGAGCGCTCCAGTACGAACTCTACGAGAACGCGGTGACGGTACTCAAAAACGAGCGCAATCTCCTTCCGCTTAAAAACCTTGAACGACAGAAAATCGCCTACGTCAAAATGGGCGACGATTTGCACACACCGTTTTTGTCGACGTTGCAAAAATATACCGAGGTGGTTGAGATAACGGAAGACAACACCGATAGTCTGCTGGTGCGGTTGAGGCCGTTTACCAAGGTGATTGTGGGCTTTCACAAGGCCGACGGCGCCTGGAAAAAACACGATTTTACCAATGTCGAGCTCGCGCGATTGGACTCCATTGCCAAGTACAATCAGGTCATTTTGGACGTTTTTGCCAAGCCTTACACGCTGTTGCCCATTAAAAACTGGGACGGATTTGAGGCGGTTGTCCTTTCATATCAAAACTCAGAGGTGGCGCAAAACGTGTCGGCACAGATTATTTTTGGAGCGGTGGGAGCCAAGGGCAAGCTGCCGGTTTCGATAGGCAAGCAATACCCCGTAAATTACGGTCTCACTACCGAAGCGCTCGACGTTCTTGGTTTTGCCTTGCCGGAGAACGTCGGGATGAGCAGCTTGGTGATGTCCAGGATTGACTTGGTTGCACAGCGGGCCGTCGATCAAAAAATGACGCCCGGCGCACAGGTTTTGGTGGCCCGCAACGGCAAAGTCATCTACCAAAAATCATTTGGCCGCCAGGTTTACGGCGAGTTTGCCCAAAAAGTCCAGAATTCTGATTTGTACGATGTAGCATCGCTCACCAAAATCATGGCCACGATGCCGCATGTGCTTCAGGCCTATGACAAGGGAACACTATCCTTGAGTTCCAAGTTGGGCGAGTTGCTGCCTGAGTTTGCCCAAACCGACAAAAAAGACATTTCAGTCAAGGAACTCCTCTCACATTACGCCCGCCTGCAGCCCTGGGAGCCTTTTTACAAAAAGACGCTCGACTCGGTGGGTATGCCTTTGGCGCAGTATTACCGACAGCGATATGAACCCGGGTATACCACACAGGTGGCCGAAAATCTTTACATCCGCGACGATTACAACGATACGATCCTGAAATTCATCGCCCAAAGCAAACTCCTTCCCAAAAAGCAATACAAGTACAGTGATTTTGCCTTTATCATCATGGAGCGCTTTGTGGAGCGGGTCAATGCCGGGAGATTTGACGCCTTGTCGGCCGAGCGGTTTTTTGCACCTATGGGGATGAGTTATACGCTGTACAATCCGCTTCACAAGTTTGACATGAGTGTGATTGCACCCACCGAGGACGACAAGTATTTTCGCCGACAGGTGCTTCAGGGTTACGTGCACGATATGGAAGCTGCGATGGAAGGCGGTGTGGCCGGACATGCGGGACTGTTTTCAAACGCGATGGACGTAGCCAAGATGATGCAACTCTTTTTGCAAAAGGGAAGCTACGGTAAACAGCGGTATTTTTCGGCCGAAGCTTTTGACGCTTTCAACACCTGCTACTATTGTACCGACGGAAACAGGAGGGGCGTAGGGTTTGACAAGCCTCAGCTGCCTGGAACTCCCGGGCCAACCTGCGGATGCGTTTCGCCCGAGAGTTTTGGTCACACCGGATTTACGGGAACCATGGCTTGGGCTGATCCAAAAACCGGAATCGTGTACGTTTTCCTTTCCAACCGCACGTTCCCGGATGCCAATGCGCCCAATACACTGTCAAAGGAGAACATCCGCGAGGACATCCAGAAAATCATCCAGCAGGCTATTTTGCAACCCTAGCCGTTT
Source organism: uncultured Flavobacterium sp. (assembly GCA_934636265.1). Taxonomy (GTDB): domain Bacteria; phylum Bacteroidota; class Bacteroidia; order Flavobacteriales; family Flavobacteriaceae; genus Flavobacterium. The sequence continues at coordinate 1,388 of CAKUAD010000032.1, read as the reverse complement.
TTCCTTAATTTTATCCAAATCGCCCGTATGAAAATTGCGATAGTTTGTTATCCTACCTTTGGCGGTAGCGGGGTCGTCGCCACCGAACTGGGCCTTGAACTCGCCCGCCGCGGACACGAGATCCACTTTATCACCTACAGCCAGCCCGTTCGTCTTTCGCTTTTGGCCGAGCACGTCTACTTTCACGAAGTCAATGTGCCGGAGTACCCGCTGTTTCACTACCAGCCGTATGAACTGGCATTGTCGAGCAAGCTGGTCGATATGGTCAAGCTGTACGGAATTGAACTGCTGCATGTGCATTACGCCATTCCGCACGCTTATGCCGGTTACATGGCCAAACAGATGTTGGCCGACGAAGGGATTTTTATTCCGATGGTCACTACGCTTCACGGCACCGACATCACGTTGGTAGGCAATCACCCGTATTACAAGCCCGCGGTAACTTTTAGCATCAACAAGTCAGACGTGGTCACGGCGGTATCCCAAAATTTAAAGGACGAAACGTACAAGTATTTTGACGTAACCAAGGATATTCACGTCATCCCCAACTTTATAGAGCTCGACAAAAGCGTTGCCGCTCCTGATCTGGTTTGCCGCCGATCGGTCATGGCCAGGCCTGAGGAGCGCATCATCACGCACATCAGCAATTTTAGGCGGGTAAAACGGATTCCCGATATCATCCGCATCTTTTACAAAATTCAGCAGCAGGTTCCATCGCGCCTGATGATGGTGGGCGACGGTCCTGAAAAGGAAAAAGCCGAACAGCTTTGCCGCGACTTGGGCATTACCGACAAAGTCATCTTTTTTGGAAACAGCAACGAGATTGACAAAATCCTAAGTTATTCTGATTTGTTCCTTTTGCCGTCGGAAACAGAGAGTTTTGGTCTGGCTGCCCTTGAAGCCATGGCTTGGGGCGTTCCAGTAGTTTCGAGCAACAGCGGCGGCCTTCCCGAGGTGAATTTTGAAGGTATTTCCGGACATCTCAGCGATGTGGGTGATGTTGACTCGATGGCCGCCCATGCCATCCGGATGCTAAAGGACGACGAACTACTCAAACAATACAAAGCTAATGCGTATGGCGTGGCCAAACAATTTGACATTCACAACATTCTCCCGCTATATGAAGATCTCTATCAAAAAGCCATTCAGGACAACCGCCAGCAGGTTAATCTTTAGCCTGGCAGGATTGGTGGCGCTTGGCTGCACATCGGCCAAGGCTCCGGCTAGTGTCGATACCCGACCGTACGAAATTCTGACCCGTCAGTCCGACGGCGGCGGAAACATTCGCTTTTATGAAATCCTTACCACCGAGAAAGAAGTAAGCATGCTCTCGGACGACGAACGCCTTTCGCGGCGCGTTTTGCCCTCGGAGGCGCGCACCTCGACGT
>CAKUAD010000031.1 GCA_934636265.1 uncultured Flavobacterium sp. | reverse complement strand
AATCAAACAAACAGGAAATCCCGTTGTTGTCGTCGTCGCAAACCTCGTATGGCGCGATCGTGGCCGGGAGGGTGGGCAAACCTATGATGTTAACCGTCACCGTACCCGTCTGCGATTGCGAACAGGCATTTGCACCGCTGTCAGTTACGCTGACCAAGTCATAGACAAACTGTCCGATTGCCGCTGTAGGTACGGAGATAGTTGCGGTATTACCCGATGAAGTAATGGTTTGAACCGCTCCCCCGTTTAAGGTAAATTCAAATATATAAGGTGCGGTGCCGCCACTTCCGGTAAAAGTCACCAGAGGACTTGCGGCGTTTTGACAAACTGAAATATTCCCATCAATTGTCGCCGTCGGTAACTGCAGCACCGTAATGGTAGCCGAACCCGATGCAGCTTGTGAGCAGGCCAGCGCACCGGCACTTTGCACACTCACCAATTCATAGGCAAAGGCGCCCGCCACCGACGTATCCACCGGAACGATGAGCGTATTTCCGGTTCCCGTAGCCGTGATGGCCGCACCTCCGTTGACGGTATAGGTAAAGGTATAAGGTGCCGTACCGTCTGAACCTGTAAAGGTAATCTGCGGCTGTGGGCTGTTTTGACAGACACTTGTCGTACCGGATACTGATGCTGTTGGAAGCGGCACTACGGTTACGGTAGCCGTACCTGACTGAGCCTGTGAACAACCCGGAGTTCCGGCAGCCTGCACGCTCACCAACGAATAGACACTGTTGGCTGAAAGTGCTGGCGTCGTAAGGCTGGCGCTACCCGAGCCATCGAGTGTGATGGTTTGGGCTGCACCGCCATCGACCGTATAAGTTACGGCAGCATTTGGTGTTCCGGTAAAGGAAATGACGGCATCCGTTCCCGCGCAGATCGAGGTGTCGCCGGCAATTGAAGCCACCGGAAGCGCATCAACGGTAATGGTCGCCGTTCCGGTTTGGGCTTGTGAACAACCCGGAGTTCCGGCCGCCTGAACACTTATCAGTGTATAGACACTTGTAGCCGATAATGCAGGTGTGGTCACCGACGCGTTGCCTGAAGCATCCAGCACCACCGTTTGGTTGGGGCCTCCGTCAATCGTATAGGTAACCGTAGCATCCGCCGTTCCGTTAAAGAACACAATAGCGGTTGACCCGGGACAAATAGTAGTATCTCCTGAAATAGAAGCAACAGGAAGTGCATCAACTGTAATCGTGACGGTACCCGTTTGATTTTGCGAACAGCCCGGCGTCCCGGCCGCCTGGACGCTTACCAGCGAATAGACGCTCGTTGCCGACAATGCAGGCGTGATAACCGAGGCGCTGCCCGCGGCATCCAATGTGACGGTCTGGTTAGCACCGCCGTCAACCGTATAGGTAACTGTTGCATTTGCAGTTCCGGTAAAACTGATGGTAGCGGTTGATCCCGGACAAATAGTAGTATCTCCTGAAATGGAAGCAACAGGAAGCGCATCAACCGTAATGGTCACCGTGCCGGTTTGGGCTTGAGAACAGCCCGGAGTCCCGGCCGCCTGGACACTTACAAGCGAGTAAACACTGGTAGCGGTGAGTGCCGGTGTGGTAACTGATCCGTTGCCGCTTGCATCCAGGGTGATGGTTTGGTTTGCGCCTCCGTCAACCGTATAGGTGACTGTTGCATTTGCAGTTCCCGTAAAATCAATCGTAGCGGTTGATCCCGGACAAATAGTCGTATCTCCTGAAATCGACGCTACCGGCAAGTTGTCAATCTCAATCAAGACACTGCCCGTAACATTCTGGCTACAGGGAGGTGTGCCCGGAATCTCAACTGAAACAAGATTATAGGTAGTATCGGCAAAAAGCGCAGGTGTTGTCACGTTGGCATTCCCTGCGGCATCAAGGGTAACGGTTTGGTTGGCACCTGAATTTACCGTATAGGTAACCACTCCGCCAGGCGTGCCTGAAAACAGGATAATAGCGGCCGAACCCGGACAAATTGTAGTATCACCTGATATATTCGCGGTTGGGAGACTTCCCACCGTAACGGTGGCATTTCCGGAAATGGTCTGCGTACAGGTAGGCGTTCCCGCTGATGCAACGCTTACCAAGTCGTAAATAACATCGGCGGTTAGCGGACCTGTTGAAACCGATCCCGATCCCGATGCGTCAAGCACAATGGTTTGGTTGGCGCCGCCGTTGACGGTATAAGTAATGGTAGCGTTAGCCGTTCCGCTAAAGGTGATGGTAGCCGATTGGTTTTCGCAAATGGTGGTCGTACCGGAAATCGAGCCTGTAGGCAATGGAACGACCGTTATGTTGACCGTTCCCGTAAGCGATTGTGAGCACGGGGTTGGACCAGTAGTTGAAACGCTGACCAAATCAATCACGGCATCTGATGTGAGCGGCGGCGTGGTCCAGGTAGCATTGCCTGATGCATCAAGCGTCACTACCTGATTTGCACCTCCGTCGAGGGTAAAAGTCACCTCGGTATTAGGCGTACCTGAAAAAGTAATGGTTGCTGTCGATCCTTCGCATATCGTTGCATCACCGGATATGGTGGCCGACGGAAGCGCGATGACCTCGACGATAATTTCGGCCGATGCAAAACAAGAGCCAGTTGGTGTTGGATTGGCAATGGCATAAACATAATACGTTCCGACAGCGTTCGGCAGCGATCCAGGGTTGCCCAAAACAGGTGCGTCATAACTGGCCGTACCTCCGCCAGGCGTGCTGTAACCCAAAACGGTTCCGCCCGTGTACATATCGTTGCCGGTTTGTGCCGACGTGAAATACACCCAGGCAATGGCGTCGGTTCCGGAAGTGGTGGTGTCTACTGAAAAAGGTGCAGGATCACCATCGAGACACAGTGTCTGGTCAGGCGATGGGTTGCTATAGGCTGCACTGTCCAGGATAAGCTCAAACGGCTTGACGTGAACGCATACATTGTTTTGGATTGCCGCGTAAATGGTTTGACCTGAACTTACAAATGCCGTAGGGTTGGGAATGGCGTCGACAACGTTCTCCGCATCGGTAGGATTAAGGTGATAACTGATGGGATAATCCATAGGATCGAGCCCTCCAAGAATGATGGCATCGTTAACGGTAAGGTCAAATACGTCTTCACATTGGATGATGTCCTGTGGCGCGTTGGTTGGATCGTCGACCACTTCTACAAAAACCTCTTTTGTCACCGTGGTCACCTGTCCGCAGACATCATAGTTAGCCACTGCCGTATAGGTTGTAGACGTAGTGGGGCAAACAGTGATGTTCGTATTGGTGCTGATAGGATTTCCGTTTTCCAGCCATTGGAAAGTTACCGCCGATGGCCCGTTGGGAACAAATCGCCAGGCCTCGTTAGAGGTGCTCCAATTCCCGGTATTGCGTCCGGGCGGCACAAAAGCCTGTGTTCCGGCGGCGTTCTGGATACCGATTACCCCTACGCCACCTTGCCATCCGTTACATGGAGTCCGGTTCTGGACATATACTTCGATGATGTTTGAAATCTCATAGATAACAATCTGCGAGGTCTGCAAGCCAACACTCGACCCACACGAAAACTGCCCGAGGTTGGAAAAGTTAACCACCAGTTTACGGCACGGGTAAGTGCCCATAAGTTGGTAATTAACCGATACCGTTGGCGGTGAATTGTTCGGGTCGGTGTCCTGATATACGCCGTAGATGGCATTGCGGATGGGAAACCCGACATTGGGGATCGTCGTATTGAAAGCCCAGTTACAGAAAGCGTTGGGCGCAAATGAATTGAATGAGATTACCCCGTTTGACCCGACATTGGCCGAGGTATACGCCTGACCAAAAAAGCAAAAGCGGAAAGGCAGCGGGATGTCGCCTGACCAAACGTCGTCGGTGTTAACTGAAACCGGAGTAAAGCCAGGTCCTTGAAACGGAGCCTGCGGACAATAATCGATAGATTCGACCAGGTATGAGGTTGTGCTCCCCAAGTCCTGGAACGTAGCGCTCAAATCACGACACTCGCCCGGGTTACAAATGGGTGTTGGCGTGGCATTACCGCCAAGATCCAAATCACCGGCGATAACCGAGGCACATCCGTTTTGGGCAATGGTCACCGTTGCCGTTCCGGTCACGTTGTTGTTGTTACAACCCGCCGGATTAGAACCCACGCTGAGAATAGAGAAAACAGTGGTTTGCGTAATGGGTGGTGTCGTCCAGGTAGCCGTTCCCGCGGCGTTAAGCGTTACACTGAAAGTACCCACGGACGAGGTGAAAATCACGGTCGAATTTGGAGTGCCCGTAAAACCAAGCGTGGTGGTCGTATTAGGACAAATGGTTGGGTTTCCGGTTACGGCGATGTTGGCGGTTGGTTGGTTGATGATGTTCACCGTGACTGATCCGGTTGCCGGCGCGACACAAGACGGATCGGCGGCCGAGGAAACGCTGACCAGGGTAAACACCTGCGGGCCCAGAACGGTATTGTTTACCGGAATCTGCAATTGGTTGCCCGAGGTTGTGGTGCCGACAATGTTTGGCCCGCCATTAATGTTATAAGTAAAGGTGTACGGAGCCGTTCCGTTAAAACCGTTGATACGCACAATGGGCGAAGTTCCGTTGAGACAGGCGCTGGCCGTTCCCAAGATGGTAGCCGTTGGTCCGGTTACCGTTACGGTGGCCGATCCCGTTGCCGGCGAGACACAACCCGATGTTGTACAGGAAACGCTTACCAAATTATAAGTGAAGGTTCCGTTGGTGGTTGTGGGAACCGGAATCTCGATAAAATCCTGGCCTGTCGGAGTTGGCGGCGAGGTGATGTTTGGGCCGCCGTTGATGTTGTACACAAAAGTATAAGGTGCCGTTTCACCCGATCCGGTCAAGGTAATCACCGGCTGCGCACTGCCTCGACAAACCGTGGTTGTTCCTGAGATGGTGGCGCCTGGAACCGCGGCTTTAGGTGTATTAATCTCATTTTCAACCCCTCCGATTGATCTATTGGGTGCGGCCACAACTGTAAGGCCGATACTCAAAACAATGAAAATCAGGGATTTTAGGTAAGGTCGGAGGAATAGTTTTTCCATTGGCGCAATTATTTTAAGGAGCGAAATTTAGTAAAATTTATGAAACGTTTATCTTAAAAAGGAGGGTTTTTTCAATTTAACACCACATTGAATTTACTTATCTTTGCAACCTAACTTTTGCCTTGATGAAGAATTACAATGAAGCCGAGGATGACGTACACTTTTCAACCAACGCTACCACACCGCTCCGACCTGACGCTTTTGAACTGACCGACGACGAAAAAATTGACGCCATCAGGGACAATGTCGAGCAGATTTTGCATACTCTTGGGATGGATCTTACCGACGACAGCCTGCGCGGAACTCCTAACCGCGTGGCCAAGATGTTTGTAAAGGAGATTTTTGGCGGACTGAATCCTGACAAAAAACCCAAAGGGTCGACTTTTGAAAATCATTACCGCTATGGCGAGATGCTGGTCGAGAAAAACATTACGGTTTACTCAACCTGCGAACACCACCTGTTACCGATAGTGGGACGGGCGCACGTGGCTTATATTTCCGGCGGACAGGTGATAGGCCTTTCCAAGATGAACCGCATTGTGGATTATTTTGCCAAGCGTCCGCAAGTTCAGGAGCGCCTGACGATGCAGATTGTCCAGGAACTTCAGCGCGTTTTGGGAACGCCCGACGTGGCCTGCGTAATTGACGCCAAACACCTTTGCGTGAACTCACGCGGGATTCGCGACATTGAAAGCAGCACCGTAACATCGGAATTTGGCGGCCAGTTTAAAGATCCGGCCGTGCGAAAAGAGTTTTTGGATTACATCAAACTGGATACAAACTTTTAACCGAGACCGGACTTTGGATTGACAAAGCCCGGCCCCGATGGAAACGGCATCCTTTTAAGGCGCAAACGGTAAAACCTTTGGGCCTTAAAAGATACAGTGGACAGCGGGAAATTGCCGGCCTGAAAAATATGCAGCTATACGAGACCAACGCGCTTAAAATTTACAATTCGCTCACGGGCGAAAAAGAAGTCTTTACGCCTATTCACAAGGGACATGTGGGGATGTATGTTTGCGGACCTACCGTGTACAGCAATGTTCACCTGGGCAATGTCAGGACGTTTATGTCATTTGACGTGGTGTTCCGCTACTTGCTGCACCTGGGTTACAAAGTGCGGTATGTGCGCAACATTACCGATGCCGGCCACCTGGAAAACGACGCCGACAGCGGAGAGGACCGCATTGCCAAGAAGGCGCGCCTAGAAGAGCTGGAGCCGATGGAGATTGTTCAGCGGTATACCGTGGATTTTCACGATGTACTGAAAACTTTTAACTTGCTCCCGCCCAGCATTGAGCCTACGGCTACCGGCCACATTATCGAACAGATTGAAATCATTAAGAAAATCATCGACAACGGTTTTGCGTATGAGTCAAACGGATCAGTGTATTTTGATGTGATGACCTACAGCAAGACGCATCATTACGGGATTTTAAGCGGCCGCAACCTCGAGGACATGATGAGCAATTCACGCGATCTGGACGGACAGCAGGACAAACGCAATCCGCAGGATTTTGCGCTCTGGAAAAGGGCCGAACCGCAACACATTATGCGCTGGCCGTCGCCGTGGAGTGACGGATTTCCGGGCTGGCACCTGGAATGTACGGCCATGAGCACCAAGTATCTGGGCCAGCGGTTTGACATTCACGGCGGCGGAATGGATTTGAAGTTCCCGCACCACGAATGTGAGATTGCACAAAACGAAGCTTGTATGGGTACGCCTCCGGTAAATGTCTGGATGCATGCCAACATGCTGACGCTCAACGGGAAGAAAATGGCCAAATCAACCGGAAACCACATTTTGCCGGCTGAAATTTATACAGGCGGAAACCCCGTACTGAGCAAGACTTATGCGCCGTCGGTAGCCCGATTCTTTATGCTTCAGGCGCATTACCGCAGCGTGCTGGACTTCTCGGACGAGGCAATCCTGGCGGCCGAAAAAGGATTCTACCGATTGATGGATGCTGTTGACGGTTTGTCAAAACTGACGCCGGGCGGCACATCGACCCTTGACCTTGCAAAGTGGAAGGCTGATTGCTACGAGGCGATGAACGACGATTTCAATACGCCTATCCTGATTGCGCAACTGTTTGAAGCGGTGCGTTATGTCAACCTTTTGACTGAGGGAAAAGAATCGCTTACCGCTGCCGATCTAGAAGCGTTCAAACAGTTGGTCCACGCCTTTGTTTTTGATGTACTTGGCCTGACGCATACCAGTGCTACCGCAGATAACTCCAAATTGGAGGGAACTGTTGAAATGCTTATTGAGATGCGCAACCGCGCCCGTGCCGACAAGGATTTTGCCCTATCGGATTTGATACGCGACAGGTTAAACGATCTTGGTATCACCATCAAGGACGGCAAGGAAGGAACTACATTTACCCTATGACCTGGCGCAGGATCGCCACGGCACCTTTTGTTTTTTTGGTGAGGATTTACCAAGTGGTCCTCTCCCCTTTGCTGCCTTCGTCGTGCCGGTATTCGCCCACTTGTTCGCAGTACATGGTCGAGGCGTTGCAAACCCACGGCGTTTTTAAAGGCGGGTGGCTGGGCCTGAAGCGCATCGGGCGGTGTCACCCATGGGGATCCAGCGGATACGATCCGGTTCCGCCGGCAAAATCAGGAAAATCATGACAAAATCCATTCTTTTGGTGGGCATTGGCGGCGCAGCGGGAAGTATTTTGCGCTTTCTCACGCAAGTTTTTGTGTCGCGTTATTTTGCGGGTGTTTTTCCGCTGGCTACCTTTACGGCCAACATGTTGGGATGCCTGATCATCGGGATTTTACTTGGGATTATGGAGCGGAATCAGGTAGCCGACGCATCGATGAGACTGCTATTGGTTACGGGTTTTTGTGGCGGATATACAACATTTTCAACCTTTGCGGCCGACAATTTTCAACTGATGCAATCCGGCAATTCCCCAACGGCCTTGCTGAACATGGGCGCAAGCCTGTTGGTAAGCCTCTTGGCGGTTTGGCTGGGGCTGATGCTGGTTAAGGTACTCTGAACCCTTGCGTCGGATTAACACCTTACCTAATAGATTGTCAGTTTCAAATTTGCTAGTATCTTTACGCAAACCTTTCCCTTATGGCTCACGCTTTACAGATTTTGTGGAACCCTTCTGAAGGAATCGATCTTGGATTTTTTGTCATCCGCTATTACAGCCTGATGTTTGTCGTGGCTTTCTCGCTTGGATGGTTCATCATGAAAAAGATTTTTGAACGCGAAGGCGAGCCTCTCGAAAAGCTTGATTCGCTATTTATCTGGACCGTAGTAGCCACTTTGCTGGGCGCCCGCCTTGGACACGTTTTCTTTTACGACTGGGATTACTACAAATACCACCTGGGCGAAATTTTGCTCCCGTTCCGGTTTCCGGAAATGGAATTCACCGGATTTCAAGGACTGGCCAGTCACGGAGCGGCAATCGCGATTATCATCGCCATGTATTTCTTTAGCAAAAAAATCATGAAGCGACCGCTTTTGTGGGTTTTGGACCGCGTAGTGATCGCGGTGTCGTGCGGAGCGATATTTGTGCGCATCGGCAACTTTTTCAATTCTGAAATCACGGGTCACATTACCCAATCCATTTTTGGCATCCAGTTCCTTCGCGATGAATATTCTCCGGGACAAGCCATGAATCTTACCAAGACATCGACTCCACAGCAAGCTTATGACGCCCTGGCCCACAATCCTGATTTTGCGGGTGTCCTGGCCGAAATTCCGGCGCGCCATCCCGCCCAGCTATATGAAGCATTTGGCTATATCATCGTGTTTGCCATTTTGATGTATCTGTACTGGAAAACTGATGTCAGGCTAAAACGCGGCTATATCTTTGGCGTTTTTTTGGTGCTGTTGTGGTCGGTGCGGTTTTTGGTGGAATTTGTCAAGGAAAGTCAGGGCGGATTTGAAAGTGCGCTTGGGCTGTTCTCGACCGGTCAATGGCTGAGCATTCCGTTTATCCTGTTGGGATTGTATCTGATATTCTGGGCCGAGCGTCCGGTTCCGGGCCTGGACGACGACTTTTGATGGACCTGCAATACATCATCCTTTATGTTTCTAACCAAGCAGATAGTGAAGCATTTTACAGGACAGTTCTAAACGCCGATCCCACCCTCAGCGTTCCCGGAATGACCGAATTTTCTTTAGGCGGTTCACTTAGGCTTGGATTGATGCCAAACGACGGCATTGCGCGCCTTATCGGCAGCGACCCACACCCTGCCACCGGAACAGGCATTCCGCGCTGCGAACTCTATTTTAAATCAGCCGATGTCCATGTAACCCTTCAACGTGCCACCGAGGCCGGCGCAAGACTGATTGACGATTTAAAACCACGCGATTGGGGCGACAGCGTGGCCTACCTTGCTGATCCTGACGGACACATTTTGGCGTTGGCCCAATAACATAGACATAAAAAAAACCGGCCATTGCCGGTTTCTTTGTTTTTAGTTGATTACGCCTCGCGGTTGTGTTCTTCCTCGATGCGTTTGTGTTCGGATGCCGGAATGGTGTCACACAACACCGGAGTGGCGATGAATAGTGAGGAGTACGTTCCGACGATCATACCAATCAGCATGGCAAAGATAAAGCCGCGGATGGACTCGCCGCCCCAGATGAACATAACCAAGAGTACGAAAATCAGGGTAAGTGAGGTGTTGATCGTCCGTGCCATAGTCGCATTGATTGACTGGTTCACGATGTCGTTAAAGTTCCCTTTTGCTTTACCGGCAAGATACTCGCGCACACGGTCAAATACGATTACGGTATCGTTCATCGAATAGCCGATTACCGTCAGGATAGCCGCAATAAAGTGTTGGTCGACCTCCATTCCAAATGGCATGTACTTCCAAAGCAGTGAGTAAAGGCCCAGCACGAAGATAACGTCGTGAGCGATAGCTGCAATTGCCCCCAGTGAATACTGCCACTTGCGGAATGAGATGGCCAAGTAAAGGAAAACAATGGCCATGGCTCCAAGTACCGCCCAATAGGAGTTAGTCTTGATATCGTCAGACACCGTAGGCGACACTTTTGATCCCTGCAGGATTCCCATAGTCTTACCTTCGTAAAGTGTAACGAATTTCTCGTAAGTCATTTCCGGTCCGTAGTGCTTTTTAAGCGCGTCAAACAGCAACCTGTTCACTTCCTGATCAGCCTCCTCGCCTGTTTCCTCAACTTTAAAACCGGTGGTGATTTTTAGCTGGTTGTCCGACCCGAACACCTTGGCCTCGGCACTACCCAAAACCGGAATCAAGTCTGCGCGGACTTCATCGGCCGAAACGGGCTTCTCAAAACGAACCTGGAAGGTACGTCCTCCTTTAAAGTCAACACCCTGGTTAAGACCGTTAGTAAACAATGACACAAGACATCCGACTACAATCACAGCTGAAAGTGCATACGCAATTTTCTTTTTGCCCAGGAAGTCGTAGTTAAAGTTCTTGAAGAAGTTTTTAGAGAAAGCGGTATCAAATGACAGTTTGAGTTCGCGCTTAAGTCCCCAATCCAACAGGAAACGGGTGATAAAAATTGCGCTGAACATTGAGGTGACGACACCAATCAACAGCGTGGTTGCAAATCCCTGGATAGGTCCGGTCCCAAAAATGTAGAGCACCGCTCCGGTAAGGATGTGCGTGACGTTGGCATCGACGATTGGACGCATAGCCCCTCTCCATCCAAAAGCCGAATTGATCGCTTCGGCCTGGGATTTACCGGCCGCGAGTTCTTCCTTGGCCCGTTCATAGATGATGATGTTAGCATCAACTGCAGTACCCAAAGTCAACACAATACCGGCAATACCGGGCAGTGTCAGTACGGCACCCAACGACGCCAACGCTCCAAACAGGAACAACAGGTTGATAAGAAGTGCGATATTTGCGTAAGCACCGGCGCGTCCGTAATAAATCATCATCCACAGCGCAACGACCAGCAATCCTACGATAGCCGACGTCGTACCGTTGTCAATAGCTTCCTGGCCCAATGAAGGTCCCACTATTTCTGACTGGACAATCTCGGCTGCGGCAGGAAGTTTACCGGCGCGGAGTACGTTGGCTAAGTCTTTGGTTTGGGTAATGTCAAACGTTCCTGAAATTTCTGAACGTCCGCCGGAAATCGGTCCGGTTGAAACGCCTGGAGCCGAATACACCACGTCGTCAAGAACGATGGCGATAAAGCCTTTTTCAGTATAAGCTTTCCCGGTGAGCTCTTCCCAGGCTTTTGCACCTGCGCCGCTCATCTGCATCGAAACCGACGGCTTGCCCAATTGGTCAAACGAGTCGCGGGCATCGGTAATCACGCCACCGCTCATGGCAGCTTTGTCGTCGCGGTTGCCTTTCAGGGCGTATAGCTCGATACCTTCAATCTTGTTTTGTTTGTCGTCGACATATGAATTTTGTGCGATGCCCCATACGAATTTTGCATAGCGCTTGTCGGCGGGAAGCAAGTTTCGGATTTCAGGACGCTTTAAGTAACCGTTGATGGCAGCCGTATCTTTAGGCGATACAACGGCCAAAACCGGGCCGCCTCCCTGGGCAATGAGTTTGTCCAGCAGCGGATTGTTTCCTTTGGCCAGGGCGATAGAATCATTTTCCTTGTCAACCAATAGGCTGTCAATGCCTTGTGCCGGGGCTTTAGCTTGGGTTTTTACCTCTTGGATACCAACCGATGTCTTGAGTGATTCATTGGCTGCCAAAAGGAAATTGCCCATTTCCTCGATTTTATAAGTTTCCCAAAATTCGAGCTGGGCTGTGCTCTGCAAAAGTTTCTTGATACGGTCAACGTCCTTGGCACCCGGCAATTCGACCAAGATGCGGCCTGACTGACCCAAGCGCTGAATGTTTGGTTGAACTACGCCAAACTTGTCGATACGCTTGTTGAGTACCTCGTAGGCGCTTGTGATGGATTCGTCAACCTTGCGGCGGATTACTTTTTCAACCTCGCCATCCGACATCTTGAAGTTGATCTCGTCGCTCAGGGTTTTGTTTCCAAAGATATCAGGTGATGCCAGCTTGACCGATCCTCCTGAAACCTTAGCGAACTCACGGAAGAAAACGTCCAGATAGTCCTCGTTTCCTTGGCGGTTTTTAGTAGCCTCGTCCAATGCCTTGTTAAAGGTGGCGTCTTTAGAGTCGTTGGCCAGACCTTTAAGGATATCGCGCACTGAAATCTGCAACTGGACGTTGATACCTCCTTCAAGGTCGAGTCCTTTGTTGATTTTCTTGTCGCGAACCTCGTTATAGGTAAAGCTGGTGAAGCCCATGTTAAGGACCTCAATCTTCCCGATTGAATCCAGGTATTTCACCTCTTTTTCGACATCGCCGTTTGCAAATGCCTTGGCATCCTGTTCGACATTATGTGCCACAAACGTAAACGTAAGTTGGTAAATACATACCAAGGCAAACAAAATGGCGAAAAATTTAACTAATCCTCTATTCTGCATTACTACTAAAAATTAATTACTCGTTATTCTTATAGATGGTTACGGTTCACAATCAGTGATTTAGCCAAAAGCATTAGCAAGAGCGACACTTTTAAGGCAATTTTCACATTTTTTTAAAACGTGCAAATATATATATCTGAAGTTCACCAACCAATTTTATTTAAGGATTGTTGCCAAAAGTTACCGCAATCCTGCCATATTACAGTTCTACCGGAGTGTTTCAAAGTTGTGATCAGATTTCACGGCTGCCATTGCCCTATTATGCCCTAAACAAATTTTAACTTTAAAGGCAATATTTCTGTAATGGTTTTTACGCCAAAATCGCTAGCTTCCTGCCATGGGAAGGGGGACGAGCATGGGAATTTCCCCTTAGTGAATTTTGCGCTATTTACGGTACAGACTT
>CAKUAD010000030.1 GCA_934636265.1 uncultured Flavobacterium sp. | reverse complement strand
GGGTAGGGGAAGCTGGGGTTTATCCCTACGGAATTCTGCAGTGATCTGATTGCAGAAAATCTGTAAAAATCGTTAAAATTAATTGTTGGTTTTTAGGAAAAGGAATATGCTTGCCGCTTTCAGCAGATGGTTTGCGGGTAGGCAACCCGAGAACTATCCTTTTGATCAATCGGAGGTGTCCTGGACATGTTGATGGCATCAACCTCAGGAGCCTGCCGCAAAGGACAAGTTAATTCAGGTTGCTCTCAAAGTCGTTGTTGAACAGGTTAGTAAACGCGTTGCGGATGGTGGTGTCGGGATTCAGTACAATGGTGCGGTGAATTTTGGTAAGTGCCCACTTGGTTTTTAAATCCTCAAAATCATGGCTGCGCATGTGGGTGACGCCGGGCATTGGCGGAATCCGCTTTAGGTTGGTGATCCACTTTTCCTGATCGTCGTCCAAGTTGACGCACACAATCTGGTAGCCAGGATATTCCCGGCTGATGTTGGCTATTTTTTGGCCGGCGCTTTCTATGTGTGCCATCGCTTTGGAATTCCAGAACACGATGAGCGCCTTTCGGTTAATGAGCTTGTCGGTGGTAATCTTAAGACCCTGCGGATCAACCAGCGTGACGGCGGGTAACTGATGGCCCGGCGTGAGTCCGCGGATGGAATTCGTAAGCCGGACAATGTCGTTGCGCTGGCTGTTGTCGGTGGAAACGCGGCGGTAGGTTTCCATAAACTTATCGTGATTGACCATGTTCTGGTCTTCCATAAAATAAGTGTAGGCGATATTGTTGACGATGGTGTTCTTTACCTTTTCGTTTTTAAACAACGTGTCGGCAATTTCCAGTTTTATCGTGTTGGCCTTGAGCGCCAGATCCATGTCCTGTCCGCGATCGGCCGCGGTTTTTACGGCAATGTTGTTAAGCATGTGAACCAGATACTTTACAAACGGGGAGTAATTGGACAGTCGTGGATTGTTAAAATCGATCGAATCCCGAAAGCTGTAATAATCGGCAGGGAGCTGGCTACTAAGGTCGACACCTGTACGGAGTTTGTGCAATACCGGAAAAATCTCCTTGCGGGAGTAATACGGATACGTTATCGCGGCTCGCGCAAACATGTCAAAGTCATCGCTCCACTGGATGGATTCTTTTTTGGCGCGGTACTGCCTCAGGTTTTTTTGGTGCAACTCGTCGAGGGTTCGGGTAAAATCGGCCAGGTTGTAATCAAAGGCCTCAAAAAGCGACTCTCGGTCGGTTTCGTCCCCAAGGTATACCTCCATCAGGAAATTGTTCTTTTGCTCGCCGCGACCGCTGAATACGATTGATTCGTCAAAGTTGCGCGTGTCGATCGATACCATCAGGCTGTCGTTCTTGTCAAAATAAACGTATTGGTATTCCGGATCGTGTCTAAAGGTGTACATCCCGGGTGGCAATGAATCAAGCTTGGTAAAAAAACGGTTGTTCTTGTCGAGCACCATCGAGTCAATCAGGTTGTTGCCTTTGTATAGCAACACGTAGCGGCTGAGGGGGTTGGTCACCTCACCCCCAAAATAGGCGGTGTAGTTGTCGGCATTAAAGTCTTGCCTGCACGACTGACACAGCAAAGCCACAAGGTATAATGTAATTACAGTAGGGATTCGTGTAAACCGGGTCATAGGTTACAAAATTACCCACGCAAAACGGATTGGCTTGTTAAGGCATCGTTAAAACTGTCATATAACAAAGCGGCGAGGATGCTAAGGAAAACCCATATTTTTTAGTACTTTTGCAACCCAATTTGAATACTATGCTTACAGTAAATAACCTATCGGTACAGTTTGGCAAGCGCATCCTTTTTGACGAGGTCAACACTACTTTTACCCAAGGAAATATCTACGGTGTAATCGGGGCCAACGGAGCTGGTAAATCGACGTTTCTAAAAATTCTTTCGGGCGAAATTGATCCCACATCGGGCAACGTATTCCTGGAACCGGGCAAGCGCATGTCGGTACTTAACCAGAACCACAACATGTTTGACGAGCACACTGTTCTGGAAACTGTGATGATGGGCAACAAAACGCTTTATGCGGTTAAAAAGGAAATGGATGAATTGTACCTAAATTACGACGATTCCAACGCTGACCGCATTGGTGAACTTCAGGTGCAGTTTGAGGAGATGAACGGTTGGAACGCCGAGTCGGACGCCGCCACGCTATTGTCAAACCTTGGAATCGGGCCGGAGATGCATTACACCATGATGGCCGACATGGACGCCAAACTCAAAGTCAGGGTGCTATTGGCTCAGGCGCTGTTTGGAAATCCAGACGTGCTGATCATGGACGAACCTACCAACGACCTGGATTTTGAGACCATCGGCTGGCTGGAAGACTTTTTGGCCAACTATGAGAATACGGTGATTGTCGTATCGCACGACCGTCACTTTCTGGATGCGGTTTGCACCCACATCTCAGATATCGACTTTGGAAAAATCAACCACTTTTCCGGAAATTATACGTTTTGGTATGAGTCGAGTCAGCTGGCGGCCCGTCAGCGCGCCCAGCAAAACAAAAAAGCCGAGGAAAAAAAGGCCGAGCTAGAGGAATTTATCCGTCGTTTTAGCGCCAACGTAGCCAAATCAAAACAGGCGACATCCCGCAAAAAGATGATCGACAAACTCAATATTGCCGAGATCAAGCCATCGAGCCGCCGATACCCAGCCATTATTTTTGAACAGGAGCGTGAAGCCGGCGACCAAATCCTTAACGTAAAAGGCCTGAGCGCTTCTCTAGACGGCGATGTGCTTTTTAAAAACGTCGACCTTAATATGGCTAAGGGCGATAAAATTGTGTTGTTTTCAAAAGATTCCCGTGCGACGACCGCATTTTATGAGATTCTATCAGGCAACCGGAAACCGGATTCGGGAACGTTTGATTGGGGCATTACCACCACGCAGGCGTATCTTCCGGTAGAAAACCACGATTTCTTTGATTCTGATCTGAGCCTGGTAGACTGGTTGCGCCAGTGGGCCAAGACGGAGGAGGAACGCGATGAAGTACACATCCGCGGATTTTTGGGCAAGATGATTTTCTCGGGCGAGGAAGCCCTGAAAAAAGCCCGCGTTTTATCCGGTGGCGAGAAAGTGCGTTGCATGCTCTCGCGCATGATGATGCAGCGCGCCAACGTCCTGATGATTGACGAGCCGACCAACCACCTCGACTTGGAATCGATCACGGCGTTCAACAACTCGCTAAAAAACTTCAAGGGATCGGTGATTTTCACCACGCATGACCACGAGTTTGCCCAAACGGTAGGCAACCGCATTGTCGAACTGACGCCAAACGGAGCCATCGATCGCTACATGACCTTTGACGATTATCTCGATGACGATAAAATCAGGGAAATGCGCAAGAAAATGTATTCGTAACCATAAAATCCAAATCCCCAGCGGCATTTGGATTTTTTTAATTCCGGAATTTAGCGATGGCCCAAATGATGACGGCCACCACCAGGATGACCAGAAAGATGCCCACGCCAACGCCGGCCTTAAAGATATCGCCAACCAGTTCGCAGCCGGTAACTAGCACAAGTACCAGCAATAGTGGAAGGGAGCGGAGTAACAAAGTTCTCATATGTTCAGGATTTGTTTTTGTAAAATTGACCATTAGCAGCCAAATCCTGTTTACAGAATTTATCTAAAACATTATACGATTGGGCAGACAAGGCAAAAAATGTTTAATTTTACCCTCCAAACACGCATTATGAGCCGTAAAATCCTGCTCAGCCCTGCTGAAGTTAGCATCATCCTGCACCGTTTGGCCTGTCAGCTCATAGAAAAGCATCTCGACTTTTCACAGACGGTACTGATCGGAATTCAGCCGCGCGGAACTTTTTTGGCCAATCGGCTCAAAGAGATTCTGGAATCGGAGTATGGAATCGGACAGGTTACAACCGGCTATCTGGACATTACTTTTTTCCGGGATGATTTTCGCCGCACCGACAAACCGCTGGAAGCAAGCGAAACCCGTATCGATTTTTTGATTGAAGGCAAAACCGTGGTACTGGTTGACGATGTCCTTTACACCGGCAGGGGCATCCGTGCCGCGCTCACCGCCCTGCAATCCTTTGGGCGTCCGTTGGCCATTGAGCTTTTGGTGCTTATCGACCGCCGATTTAGCCGCGACCTTCCTATTCAGCCAGATTACCGCGGACGTCAGGTGGATGCCATCAACAATGAAAAGGTCATAGTCAACTGGGCCGGGAACGACGGGCAGGACAGCGTGTATCTGGTACAAAATCCCCAAACGACATGAGCGAACTATCGGTTAACCATCTGCTGGGCATCAAGCACTTGACGGCAAACGACATCGCGCTAATTTTTGAGACCGCCGATCACTTTAAGGAAGTCATCAACCGCCCCATAAAAAAAGTCCCGACGCTCCGGGATATCACCATTGCCAACATCTTCTTTGAGAACAGCACCCGCACCAAGCTGAGTTTTGAACTGGCGCAAAAACGCCTTTCAGCCGATGTGATCAGTTTTTCAGCGGCGCAATCCTCGGTCAAAAAAGGGGAGACCCTAATTGATACAGTCAACAACATCCTGTCGATGAAAGTCGACATGGTGGTGATGCGACACTCCAGTCCGGGGGCGGCATATTTCCTTTCACAACACGTGGGAGCCAGCATCGTCAACGCCGGCGACGGCGCGCACGAACATCCAACCCAGGCGCTTTTGGACGCCTATACCATACGGGAAAAGTTGGGTGAGGTGGCCGGAAAAAAAGTCGTGATTGTAGGTGATATCTTGCATTCAAGGGTGGCGCTTTCCAATATTTATGCGCTCAAAATGCTTGGAGCAGACATTAAGGTATGTGGTCCTAAAACCCTTATGCCTAAATATATAGAGTCGCTTGGTGTGTCGGTTGAAAACGATTTGCGCAAAGCACTCGAATGGTGTGATGTGGCCAACATGCTCAGGGTTCAGAACGAGCGTATGGACGTTAACTACTTCCCGTCGGTGCGCGAGTATTCCAAGCAATACGGCGTCAATCGGGCGTTGCTGGATTCATTGTCAAAAGAGATTGTCATCATGCATCCGGGCCCGATCAACCGGGGCGTTGAGATCACCAGCGACGTGGCCGACTCCAAACAATCGGTTATCCTTGATCAGGTAGAAAACGGCGTGGCGATCCGCATGGCAGTCATCTATCTGCTGGCCTCAAAAATCAAATCGTAAACTGATAATCCTTACCTTTGGCAATAATCATCTGCCATGAAAACTCAAGTTACAGGGCAAACCCTTTTGGTAAGCACAACGGCGGCGGCCAGCGTTTTTCCTCTGGAATTGTCTCGAAAGGTTGCCAACTTTGCCGACTATCATCTCATTCTCGACTTAACCGGTACGCCTGCCAAAGAAGACGTTCTGGCGTTTCACCAGTTAGCCAAGTCATTCAGGAAAAACAAAAAGTCATTTGTTGTGGTTGCGGGGGGCGTCGATTACGACTCGTTTCCGCAGACGCTGGCTGTGGTTCCAACCATTCAGGAAGCGCACGACGTGATTGAGATGGAAGAAATTGAACGCGACCTGGGATTTTGAATAAGGTAACAGGTTTAAGCGGATCGATTGGATGTTCTTAGCCTTTTAGTTGTTCACTTTTGGAACACTCACAATCAATGAAACTCACCATATTGGGCTGTCATGCCGCCACACCACGGACGTTAAGCAATCCTACGGCCCAAGTGCTCGAGGTAGGCAAACACGTGTTTTTGATTGACTGTGGCGAGGCGACGCAGGTACAACTTAGGCGCAACAAGGTGCGATTTGCCAGGATCAACCAGATTTTTATCTCGCATTTGCACGGCGATCACGTTTTTGGTTTAGTTGGGCTCATCTCGACCTTTATGCTGCTGGGACGCAAGAACCCGCTGCATATTTATGGGCCAAAAGGCATCAGGGAGTTTATTACGGTGCAATTGCGACTGGCCGGTGCCTGGAGTGCCTACGAACTGGTTTTTCACGAACTTACCGCGACGGAACCCCAAATGATTTTTGAGAATGATCAGGTATCCGTAACGACAATCCCACTCAAACACCGCATGTATACCAACGGATTCCTTTTTTTAGAGAAACCCGGGTTGCGCAAACTGAACCGGGAGGCGGCCGTGCTGCAAGGGGTAGAATCGTGTTATTTCAGGAATGCGGTTTTAGGAAAGGATGTCGTGAACAAAAATGGCGATGTGGTACCCGCGACTGCCATTACCTTTGCGCCATTACCGGTAAAGTCGTATGCGTTTTGTTCCGATACCGCTTATGATGAGTCCATTGTCCCACTGGTAAAAGGCGTTACGGCGATGTACCACGAGTCGACATTTTTGGACGAGCATGAGGATCTGGCGGCCAAAACCGGCCATTCAACCGCGCGGCAGGCGGCTATTATCGCTAAGATGGCGGGTGTGTCCAAGTTGATTCTGGGCCATTATTCCACCCGATATGACGGATTGGGAACGTTTTTACAACAGGCGCAGTCAGTATTTGAAGCTGTCGAACTGGCCGAAGACGGAAAAATTATAGAATTCTAAATCTGATTTTATGAAAGATTTGAGCCATTATCGAAAGAACTACCAAAAAAACGAACTCATCGAGCAGCATCTCACGCCCTGTCCGATGGAACTTTTTAATCTCTGGTTTAAGGACGCCGAGAATCTGGAAGAGGAAATCGAGGTTAATGCCATGACGCTGTCGACAGTGCAGCCGGACGGTTTTCCCAAGGGGCGGATCGTGTTGCTCAAGGAATATACGCCCGAGGGATTTGTGTTTTACACCAATTACCTTTCGGCCAAGGGTGGCGCGATAGAGGAGGAGCCCAAGGTTTGCCTTTCATTTTTTTGGCCAAACTCCGAGCGGCAGGTTATAATTACTGGCCTGGCGGAAAAGGTCGACGCGCAAACCTCTGACGAATATTTTGGAACGCGTCCCCGCGGCAGTCAATTAGGAGCTTGGGCATCGGCGCAAAGCGAAGTGATTCCGGATCGGGACTTTATAGACAGCAAGCTCGCTGATTTGGAACGCATATACCAGGATAGACCCATCGATCGTCCCCCTCATTGGGGAGGTTATCTGGTGCGGCCGCTCGCCATTGAGTTCTGGCAAGGCCGGTCAAACCGACTTCACGACCGCATCAAGTATGACAGGGAGGGAGCCGACTGGCGTTTCGTCAGATTGTCTCCCTAAGTAGATTCAACCATAGAAACCCGGGCTGCCAATTGGCGGCCTTTTTTATTAAATTGTAGGAAAATATCCTATACAATTATAAAAATCGTGTATTTCATCGATTTTATTTTGCACTTAAACGATGTTTCCGTTAATATTGTCTCAACAAAAACACCAAATACGTTCTTACCCAAGATAAAGAAGTTTGCCCCACAATCTACTTTATTAAAAAAACCAAAACATCATTAATTTTTTAAAGGAGTTTGCCCCACAATCTACTTTAAACAAAACCTACTGTGTTATGAAAGCAACTTTCCTACGTTCGTTGCCACTGGCATTAATGTTCCTTCTTGGCGCTTGTTCAACCGAGGAGACCTCTGAGTCACCCGTTGATGCCCGACTGATTGAAAACTACAATTACGACGAAGCTGAATTGCAACTCGCCGACCTGATTAATGAGTACCGTGTATCAAACGGACTCAATCCTCTCGAAATCATCGCACACGCTTCATACAAGTCGGAGGAGCACAACGAGTACATGATTGCTAACGACGTTGTAAACCATGACTACTTTAACGACCGCGCCCGCAACATCAAGCAGGTTTTGGGTGCCGTCCGAGTAAATGAAAACATTGCTTACAACTATATGTCGCCTGCCGGAGCGCTGCATGCCTGGTTGAACAGCCCTGCGCACAAGGCCACCATTGATGGCGACTTTACGCACTTTGGCATCTCGATCTCTATCGATCCCGAGACTGGCCACAGGTACTATACAAACATATTCCTTAAAAAATAATTGGGTAGAATTTGATTGTGTTTTGTTTTTGACAAAGAAACCACCCTTCACCGGGTGGTTCTCTTACCCAAATCAAAACCATCATCCATAAACCCTGACGAGCATTTGACGTTAATTTCATATTGTTTTTTTGCGCGGAAGCATCCTACGGGATGCTTTTTCGTTTTGGGACAGGCGGTTTTGGCGTCGCCCTGGTGTCCATATTCTTTAATTTATCTCCGGGGAGTCAGGTAATTGCAACTCATCACCAAGCAAAAGAGTGATATTCTCTTTGGTTAGGTCCGCCAATCAAAGTATCACATATTTGGCTTTTACTACCAAGCATTTCAGTCAATTTTTCATTGCCATAAATCCTTTTGGTACGCTCCAGAATGAGAGCTAGCCCTATAGGGTATGGGAGTTTCACCTTCAAAATACAAACGTTCAAAGGGATCGAGGTGTTGGGCAAATCCATCCCGATGCCATCCGTAGTCTTATTTCGCGCTTCCGCCCAGGTATGTGCTACGCCTTCATCCAAAAATGAACTGACGTTGGGAAATAGGGTATGGGGTAAATGTGGACGATTTCATGGGTGTGGATTTCGGTGTCGTTTCCTGAAAAGATGATGTTCCCGGCCTTTGCCAATCCGCCCGTTTTGTCGATTGGCATCAGCGGAGTTCAGTCAAATCCCTTAATCTCGAAAAGTTCTGTGGGGTTGACACAGGACTAGTAAGTGATGGGAGTCGGGTCGCATCTAAAAAAAACTCGCAAATTTTCCGGAATTCATCGGACTGTCGTTTCACCTGCTTCATATTGACGGACCGATTGGGCGATATTTTACAGGTCATGTCACCATAGGTAAAGGTTCTCCAGCGTTTGTATCAAATTCACGGTAGATGCTAAACCTTATCTGATCGGCCTTAATCGGCAACCACATGGTAGATCGCTCTCAGCTGTCGCTCATTAGTTTCCGGATGATGTCCGATAGACGCGACCTTCACTACTCTTTTGATGAGCCAGCGGGGAATAATTCCAACAGGGTAGGCCTGTAAAAATTCTCTCCATATTTTGAATCATCGATTCGGAAGATCTCGAGGGAGGGATATACTAACTTGCTGAAATCGTCTTGGCTCCGATATGAATTTTCAGTCAGCGGGTTGCTTTTTATGGAGGAAATCTTTTAAAGTTTCAAGGATCGCCATGTTGTCCGGACTTAGTGTGAATGGCTGGCGAAATACTCAACACGATTGTTGGTCCGTATCTTGGGCGTAGCGTTGGAGATGGATTAGCATGTAAAGCAGGAAGGCGATGCTTTTCATGTGAATTTCCTGTAGCTAACCACTATCAGAGCGACGTACATTTTATTTTTAACAAATAGTACAGAAAATCTGCATACAGGTTGCGGTTTATTTTTGTAGGGATTAATCCCATTTTCCCCTCCCCATGGCTCAAAGCTACTCAATTTCCAAATTAGTACACTGCAGAAAAGTTGCCGAATTTGTTAAATAACGTCCATAAAAAAAGCCACCCATTAAGGTGGCCTTCTTCGTTTTGGTGTTTTTATTGTTTGTCGAGCGCGGTGATGATAAACTCGCTTCGGCGGTTAAGCTGATGTTCATCTTCGCTACACGGAACATTGTCGGCGCAACGGTTAACCAGCTGGGTTTCGCCATATCCGCGTCCGGTAAGGCGGTCGGCCGATATGCCATTTTTGACAAGCCATCCGATTGTCGACTTGGCGCGACGGTCAGACAACTTCTCGTTGTACTTGTGGCTGGCGCGGCTGTCGGTGTGTGAACGGATATCGAGTTTCATGCTTGGATACTGCGTAAGCACGTCGAGGATTTTTTCCAGTTCGATGGCGGCATCCTCGCGGATGTTCCACTTGTCCAGATCAAAATAGATTTCCTTGATGCCAAACGCCTTGGCCAGGTCGTCGCCCACGGTAACAGGCTTCACGCGCTTCTCGAGTTCTATTGGAAGATCGGTTTTGCCTGATTCACCAGGAATCTTGATTTTCTTCTCGGCCGTTTCATAGGTTTCCATTTCACCACGTACGTAATAAGTAGTGTTACACTCCACCTCGAATTCATAGTAGCCTTTTTCGTCGGCAATAACTTCGGCGATCTTGTTGAACTGCTCATCCAAAAGCGTAACCTTGGCGCCCGGAAGCGGATCGCCGGTTTGTTTATCGGTAACAATGCCGGAAAGCAGCTGTTCACAGATCAGTTTACGGGTCTCGATGAATTTATAGATGTCATCGTAACCTTTACCACCGTCGCGGTTAGAGGACAGGAAGCCTTTTCTGGTTTTGGTGTCGATCAGGTAGGCAAAGTCGTCTTTTGCCGAGTTGGCCGGTTCTCCGATGTTCATCGGCGCACGCCAGGTTCCGTCATCTTTAAGTTTTGACATAAAGATGTCTAAACCGCCCAATCCGGGGTGTCCGTCAGTGGCAAAGTAAAGTTCGTCCTCATCGGTCATGACAGGGAAAGTTTCCTTGCCAGGCGTGTTGATGGCAGGCCCTAGGTTTTCCGGCTTTCCAAAAGTTCCGTCTTCAGCAATCGATACCTTGAACAAGTCAGACTGACCAAAAGTTCCCGGCATGTCTGATGCAAAATACATCGTTTTGCCGTCGGCTGAAAGCGATGGGTGAGCGGTGCTGTAGCTGTCACTGTTAAACGGAAGCTCCTGAACATCGGTCCAGATTTTCTTGCCATCTTTTTCAACCATGGTCGCTTTATAAATTTTTACCAGCGTGTTGCGGTTGCCGTCGCGGCCGCGCTTTCCATCTAAGAAATTGTTGCGTGTAAAATACACGGTTTTACCGTCCTTGGCAAAGGCAGGCGATGCAGCCTCGTTGTATTTGCTGTTCATCTGCTGACCAAACTTCTCAACCGTTCCCAGCGAGTCACCTTTGGCCTCGGCCGAATACAGGTTGGTAAAGTACTGATTGGTCCAAGAGTGTTTGCGTTTGCTAAAGTTTCCGGTGTCGCGGGCCGATGCAAAAACCAGCTGGCCGTCATACATGGCGCTTCCGTAATCAGAATACTCCGAGTTTACGCCTGCGTCGGTCATTTCATAACGTCCGGAATTGGCGCGGATCATGTCCATGTAATTCGACTTGAAGTTTTGCGCGCGCTGGTCACCGGCCACTTTGCCGGTAAAGGTGCGCATCATCTCATCGGCCTTGTCATACTGCTTGACCGATTTAAGCGATTGCGCATAGCGGTAGTAATATTCGGGCTCAATCTCTCCACCCATGGCGAACAACTCGCCGTACCATTTGGCCGCGTTTTCAAAGTCAGAGTTAAAGTAATAGGCATTGCCCAACTTTTGGAACAAATCAGCTGACTTATAGCCTTTTTGGGCGATGCGCTCATAGGTTTTGATGGCATCGATGTAGGCAAAGCGGTCGTAGTTCTTGTCGGCTTTGTTTATACCGGATTGCGCCGCAACATTGAGGGCGAACAATCCGAAAAACAGTATCGAAACGATTTTACTTTTCATGGTCATGGATATTAGAAGAACCTTGGGGTTGTAATTCTGTCAACTCTCTTGAACAACTCAAAGCGCAGGAAAACTTCATGTGATCCTGAGTTGTAATTGCGCAGCTCGGTGGTTTCGCGGTCGTATCCGTAGCCAATGAACAGTCCATCGGTAACCTGGAATCCGGCCAGTCCGCTAAAGGCTGCGTCCCAACGGTAGGCAGCGCCCAGCACAAACTTTTCGGCAATCAAAAAGTTGCCCGATACGTCAACCTGCAAAGGTGCGCCAAACACCATTTTGGTAAGTAACGCCGGTTTGAATTTCAGGTTTGGACTTACGTCAAATACGTATCCGGTAATAAAGTAGTAATTGAGCTTTTCCTTGCTGATGCTCTCATCAACATCGCTGTAGTGCGTGGTCTCGATAAAATTAGGCACCGATAATCCGGCGTAGAATTTATCCGAGTGAAGGTACACGCCCGCACCAATGTTTGGTGAGAATTCATTGTCGATGTTCTGCAGGCTAGGGTCGATGACGACATCGGGATTGAGCATGCTGCGATCGAGTTGGAACAGGTTGGCCGTAGCCTTGATACCAAATGACAACTTAAATTCGTTGGCCATCGGGATGGTATAGGAAACGTCGGCCGAGATCTGGTTTTCCTTTGTAGGACCAATGCGGTCATTGATAAAGGAAAGTCCCAAACCCA
Organism: uncultured Flavobacterium sp.; assembly: GCA_934636265.1. Lineage (GTDB taxonomy): Bacteria > Bacteroidota > Bacteroidia > Flavobacteriales > Flavobacteriaceae > Flavobacterium. Next base: position 1,251 of record CAKUAD010000030.1, on the reverse strand, counting down.
CGCGGCTTTCGTTTATGGGCGTATTCATGGAGAAAGCATTAGTAACCGGTGCTCCGTCAAGTCCAACCCACTGGGTGCGGTGCAGTCCGAAAATACTCAACATCCCTCTCGAACCCGCGTAGGCCGGGTTTATGTTGATGGTGTTGTACATGTACTGCGTAAACTGGGCGTCCTGTTGCGCCTGGCTTATCGCTGCTGTAAACAACAAAACGATTGTTAGTATTCTTGTTCTCATTAGTTTCTGTTTTTAATCCGGGAGCGGGGTCGCGCTCCCGGATGTTAATAGATTTGGTTTTATCGTGAAAGGTATAAATATCCGTCTTTTTTAACAACCGTACCCTCAGAGGTAGTGTACTGCAAGAGGTAGAAGTACGTACCGGTAGGCAGTTGGTCGTTTTTGTTGACTGTAACGCGTCCCTCCGAGTATCCTTTGAATGAGCGGTCAGCATTGTCGTACTGCTTGGTTTCGTACACCAGTACGCCCCAACGGTTGTAGATTTCAACCGTGTTGGTAGGATAACACTCAGTTTCATTGATACCGTCAATCTGGAAGTGCTCATTGATGCCATCACCGTTTGGCGTGAAGGCGTTGTGAACCTCGATATCGGTACAAGGCAATACGATACAGTTGGTGTTAACCGTCATCACGATGTTGATCACTCGCGGACAAACCGGATCGTCAATCTGATACTGGTAGGTGTAAGTTCCTACTGCCAGACCAAACTGGGCAAAGTTGCTTCCGCTAAGTGCCCCGGTTGTGTCTACGTCAACCCATGTTCCGCCCGTTGGAGTTCCATCGGGCAGATAGGTATTAAGGTCAACCACAGTGATATCCTCGTTACAAGCTGTTTTTGGGATATTTGTTTCGCTGTTCACAATAGTCACATCAACTTCCTGAGTGAATACAGAGTTGTTGCCACAGGAGTCAGCCACTTGCCATTCGCGCACGATGGTGTATCCATCAGCGGTCTCGTTGATGATTTCCTCGCTATAAGTAGCTGTTCCAACAGTCGAACAATTGTCGATAAAAATCAGTTGCGGGATCTCAGGCAGGTTGTCACAGTTTGCGGTAAGCTGCGGCTCGAGTTCTCCGTCAATCGAAGGTCCGGCTGTATCGGTTACCGTAATGATTTGCTGTTCGCTTGTTGCGTTGCCGCATTCATCGGTAGCGGTCCAGGTGCGGATCAGGATGTAATCACCCTCGCACAGACCATCGGTACGCTCCTCAGTCATGGTTACCGTAGCGTCGCC
>CAKUAD010000029.1 GCA_934636265.1 uncultured Flavobacterium sp. | reverse complement strand
CTAATTTAGGGGAGGTGTCCGAAGGACGGAGGGGTAATATGCCTAATTTAGGGGAGGTGTCCGAAGGACGGAGGGGTAATATGCCTAATTTAGGGGAGGTGTCCGAAGGACGGAGGGGTAATATGCCTAATTTAGGGGAGGTGTCCGAAGGACGGAGGGGTCAAGAACAACTCAATAATCTTCCTCACCTCAAAACCTTCCGAAAAGAACTCCGAAGCAATCTCACCCCGGCCGAAGCCAAGCTCTGGACCATGCTCAAAGGCAAACAGATGGATGGCAGGAAGTTTAGGCGCCAACATAGTTTTGCCAATTATATCCTCGACTTTTATTGCCCGGAGGAGCGCTTGGCAATAGAACTAGATGGACAAGGTCATTTTGAAACCACACAGGCCGAATATGATAGAGAAAGAGATTTGTTTTTGGAGACATTTGGGATCAGGGTTCTGAGATTTGAAAATAAATGGGTCTGGGATAATCCGGATGGATTGTTAGAAGAGGTAAAAAAATATTTTGGAAAACAACCCCTCCGTCGGCCGGAGATTTATGTATCGGATAAAGTTAATCACCATCAGGCTGACGGAGGGGTTGGTAATAAAATAAACCACCCCGGCTCTTCGAGCCACCCCTCCTTGAAAGGAGGGGAGCCACGAGAATTACAAACACTCCCCAATATTGACATCAACATCAAATGCGGGAACTCCCTCGTAAGCCGTTTTGCCATTGATGCCGACCTGAAACAAGCCCTCAAAAAAAGCAAGTGGACCATTGACAGCTACCGCATAGCCGTTGCCACTTACCGCAATGCGCAAAGCAAGGAACAAAAAAGAGAAATGGAACGGCTGATTGCCGATATCAAATCAGATTTCAGGAGTGAAATATCCCTGAACGACCCAACGGTAAAAAAACTGCGCAAACTGCAAGGCGAACTCTTTCAGATGACCAACCAGCAGCAACTTTTTGAAATGGGCAAAAAGGAAAAAGCCGATTGGAACAAGAAAGTGCAACAACTAACCGAAGAAACTAAAAAACTTGAAACCGAAATTGAAGAAATAAAAGCCAACAAGATTTTTGAAAATGCTTTTGAATGGCGTTTTGAATTTCCCGAAGTGCTGAATGATGAAGGCGATTTTGTGGGCTTTGATGTTGTTATTGGTAATCCGCCATATATAAGGCAAGAAGAAATCAAAGAATTAAAGCCACATTTCAAATCTCAATTTAAACTATACACAGGAACAGCCGATGTTTATATTTTTTTCGTTGAAAAAGGCTTTGAAATATTGAAAGGTAAAGGCGTTTTCACATTCATTATGCCTAACAAATTTATGCAAGCAGGCTACGGGCAGCCAGCTCGCAAATTTTTATTGGAACAAAATCTTATAGAAATTATTGATTTTGGCGATTTTCAGGTCTTTGAAGAAGCAACGACATATCCTTGTATTTTAACGGCAAGTAAGGAAACAGCTATACAAACATTCAAAGCGACCAAAATTCATTCGTCTGATTTTATTAATGATTTCCCTGCTTATGTTGCTAACGCAACCAATTATATAAACCATCAATCACTCAATGATGAAACTTGGATAGTTTCTAATTCGCAAGACCAAAATTTATTACAAAAGTTAGTTTCAAAAGGTAAAAGATTAGAAGAATATGTTGGTGAGATGGGTAAATACGGTATTAAAACAGGCTTAACAGAAGCGTTTGTAATCGAAAAAGAGAAAGCTGAAGAGTTAATCAAAATCAATTCAAAATACTCCAAACATTTACACCCATTTTTACTTGGTCGTGAAGTTAAACCCTATTTGGCAGGTAACCCCTCAAATTATCTTATCAAATTTGAAAAAGGGTTCACAAAGAAACTTGGTGGTAATAATCCAGAAGAATGGTTTGCAAGTGAGTTTCCAGAGTTAGCTAATCATCTAAAACAATATGAAACCAAAGCCAAAAAAAGAACTGACAAGGGTGATTATTATTGGGAATTGAGAGCTTGTGACTACTATGATAAGTTCGAGCAACCAAAAATAATGTATCAAGTTCTACAAGTGAAACCCTGTTTTATATATGATGAAAGCGGCTTGTATAGCAACAATTCAATGTGGTTTATTCCATCTGATGATAAAGTTCTTTTAGGTGTTCTAAATTCAAAAATGGGTTGGTGGCTTATTTCTAAATATTGCACGGCTATTCAAAACGGCTATCAATTGATATGGAAATATTTTAGTCAAATCCCCATCGCTACGGGAAACGATATTGTTCGCAATAACATTTCAGCCTTGGTTAATGAAATTATCACGACCAAAAACGAAAAACCTTCTGCCGACACCATTGACTTAGAAAACCAAATCGACCAATTGGTTTATCAGCTTTACGAGTTGACCGAAGAGGAAATCGCCATCATCGAAAATTCAACAAATAAATAAAACGGCGATTCACCAACCGCAAAAAAACAAATAAAAGAAAGTGAGTAAACCAAGATTATCGAAACAGCCTATCTCAAAGCCCCGCCCGCGCCATTAAAACACTCTGGCAAAACTTTTGTGACAAACAACCCGTGACAACATTTCCTGTCACCAAAACCTTGTCACAATGAAAAATGTCAATTCCCTTAGGCAAACACTTGGGCTGACGCAGCAAAGGATGGCGGCCCTAATCGGCGTCAGCCGCAGCCTTCTGGCCATGTATGAACTCGGGCAGCGGGAACTTCCGCCTAAAGCCCTGATTGCCCTGAGCGAGATGTCGCGGTACGTCGTCACCAATCCTGACCACCCGCCTCAATCTGTCAGCGATGAAAAGCCTGGCCAAATCCAAAAGTATCTCAACCGCCGCATCGACGAACTAAAAATCCGGCAATTCCGGGTGGACAAAAAAATCGCCGACGCGCAAAAGAAAATCGAGTGGGCCGCAGCACAACTTAAGCTTATGGATTTCAATCAATGGCAGTCCAAAACGGGCAAAGCCATTCCCGCGCCGCCGCTAAACCTGGTAACCGGCGATGCCGCTAAAATACGCGCGGCCCAATCGGTCAAACTTTACAAACATTCACTCCAACAGCAAATGATCGCGCTGGAAATTGCCCTTTTGGAACAAGAACTCGCCAAGCTTAAAGTGAAATGACTCACCGCCGGGTTGGATGATTTTCAGGTTGTTTCACCGCATTCATTCCGGCCACGCCACTAAGGTGCGGTACAAATCGGCATAGGCGGTCAAAAAGCGGTTTTCAAGTGCAAGCTGCGACAGCCTTGCGCTGATCAGGCTGGCCTCGCGCGTGTTGATCAAAAACAACGAACTCTCGCCGGCGCCAAAAAGCCGTTCCTCGGCGCGAACCATCGATAGGTGATTGTCCACCAGCAATTTGACGGTGTTTTGCTGACGCTGCAGGTTTTCAATTTCCTGACGTCCGGCGGCCACCTTGTTCTGGATTTCCAGCGCCTGAAACTGTGCGGCAAGGCGGGCGTCCTGCAACTGGAATTTGGCCAATTTAAGCGCCCCGCGTTCCCTGCGCAAAAAAAGCGGGATTTCCAGTTGTGCCGAAAATTTAAACCGATCGCGCAGCTCGGGCGAGTCAAAAAGTTCAGGAACCAAATAATCATAGCCAACGTCAAACTTGGGCAAAAGCGCATTGGCCCGCAACCGGCGTTCAACCTCCAGCGACTGTACCTTGAGTTGCAGTTGATTGAATTTAGGATGCGCATCAACCGAGAAGTCCGCCACATTGGCCGGTAGCTCAAGGACAACGGTTTCCTGCGGATAGGCCGTTTCCGTCACCTCTACCGGCGTGTCGCCCTGCCACAAATAAAGCGACAGGTCATACCGCGCCTTGATCAGTTTAAGCTGGGCATCTTGTAAGCCAAGCAGGCGTTGTTGCACCGAGATTGAAGCCTCGACACTGTCGATAGCGGCCCTTTCACCCGCCACCACCATCGTCTTGATGCCGTTGATGCGCTGCAGGGCCACCTGATAATATTCTTCGTAAAGTTTGGCTTCCTGGTATTGCTGCTTCCACTTAAAGTAGGCGGTGGCCGCGGCGTGCAACACCTCGGTTGCGCGAATCTTGCGTTCCTCAACCGATGCCCTTACCATAAGTTGCGCCTTGCGTACGTCGGCCATGCGTTTGTTGATCCAAAGGCCCTGTCCCAAGGGGACTTTCACGCCTATAGAAAACAGTCCCTGATCAGGAACCGTTGACTGAGGGTTTAGGTATTCGCCGTCGTTATTTTCATAGCCCGCCTTGAATTCGGGCCCAAACCACGTAGGCACCTTAAAGACGCCTTCGCGCAAAGTGTAATACGGTTTGTCAAACTCCTTTCCGGCAGCGCCTGCTTCAACGCTAGGGTCAAAATTGCCGCGCGCTTCCAACAAACTGGCCCGCGCCTGATCTTCCTGAAGTCCGGCGCTTTTAACCAGCGGATGCTCGGTGCGTACCATGCCCATGTATTCGGCGTAGGTGAGTTCCTGTGCCGATGTGATGGCGCAAATTAAAAGCAACAGCAGTCTCATTTGGCGGGTTTTTCGTCTTTTGCGTAAAAGTTTGGCGGGAAACCGTTGAGGGTACGCCATATCTCAAACCAGATCGGAACGGTGTCAAGCATGATTATGGTTTGCGCGCCGGCACCCATCCGGAGTTGTTTGGGCCAGGGCTGATCGGCTTTTTCAGGCGCAATCAGCACGCGGTATTTCCCATTGGTACTGATGAAATTTTCAATCGCGATAATCTCGCCGCCAAAGGTTCCGTACGATAATCCGGGCCATCCGGAAAACACGATCGTCGGCCACCCGTCAAACCATACGCGCACCTTGTCGCCTTCGCGGATCAGCGGCATGTCAACCGGATCTACGTAAGTTTCGGCGGCAATGTCAAACCTCGACGGCATGATGCTCACCACGGGTGTTCCCTCCTTGATGGTTTCGCCCACGCCTGACTGAAGGGCGCGGTTCACATGCCCATCCTGTGGCGCGGTAATGTAATAAAACCCGGTGCGCACCTTGTAATTGGCGTAATCGCTTTCCAGCTTGGCCACGGTGGCCTCGGTGTCAAATTGGCTGCTCATGGCCGTAAACCGGTCGCTTTGGGCCTTGGCAATCTTCTCGCGGTATTCGGCATCCAGGCGGTTAAGCTCAATCCGTGCGTTGATCCATTCGTTGCGTGCGGCCAGCAATTTGTTTTCCTGCGTTACGATTTTAGCCTCGGTTTCCTGGAGCTTCAGCCGTTTTTCCTCGACGTCAACCATTGATTTCAAACCTTCTTTTTCCAGCGCCGCAACCCGGTCAAATTGCGTTTTTGCAATCCTGAACTGGGTTCGGGCGGCCACCAGATCCATCGAGTCGCTCGTGATTTTCAGCCTTGACTGTTGCACTTTGTTCTGGGCCATTTCCCGTTTGAGCCGTTGTTCGTTAGATAACGCCTCTACCTGGAATCCCAGGGCGTCAACCTTTTGCGAATAGGAGGTAAGCGCCAGTTTTTTGGCCTCAACCTGATCCTTGGTGTTTGCTACGAGTTCAGGGTCAAAATAGCCTTCCTTGATTTCAGAGATAAACAAGATCGTGTCGCCTTTTTTAACCAGATCGCCCTCGCGCACGTACCATTTTTCAATACGGCCGGGAATGGCCGAGTGGATCGTCTGCGGACGCTGTTCGGGCGTGACGGTCGTTACCGCTCCGGTTCCCCGAATGGTTTGCGTCCAGGGCAAAAAGGCAAAAACCAGCATGATCACCGATGCCACGCCAATGATGCGGTTCCAGCGGTAGCGGCGCGGCGTCTCGAGCCTTTGGATCGTCTTGAGCCGGTTGTCGGCTGATATGACGGTGCGGTTATGTTCAGACAGGTTTAGCATGACTTAAGCGGTTTATCCTGAGTGATGGTGCCGTTGTTTACGGTAATCAACCGGGTGGCAAGTGATTTCCAGTACGGATTCTTTGACGTGACGATTACCGTCCAGCGGTGCGCCGGATCCATCAGGTAATCAATCACCTGACGCGCGGTGTCGTCATCCATTTTGTCGGTGGGATCTTCAAAGAAAAGCACCAGCGGCTTTCTTAAAATGGCGCGCGCCACCAAAAGTTTCTGCGCATCCGACGACGACATCAAACGGCCTTCAGGCGAGATTTGGGTTTGCATGCCCTGCGGCAATTCAGATATGGAGCCATCAAGGCCAATGGCGCGCAACACGGCTCCAAGCTCGGCCGGGTCAACTGTTTCGTCAAAATTAAGGTTTTGGGCAATCGTTCCGGCAAAAGGCGTCTCACCGTGAATCACCCCGGCAATGTGATTGCGGAAAAGCGTTTTGTCAATTTTGTCAAATTGCGCATCGTTGGTGTAAAAATTACCTTTTGTAGGGGTAATCAATCCGGCCAGAACGCGTATGAGCGTGGTTTTTCCGGATCCGTTTGGCCCTTCAACCACAATGCGTTCGCCCTGATTGATTTCCAGGTTGATGTTGGTCAGTGTGGGCTGCGTGGCATCGGGATATACCACCGATACGTTTTTGGTATGCAGCTGGATCTGACGGAAACAACTCGTGGGCTGGTTTGAAAAATCCGGCTCGATTTCCATATCGGTCACCTCGCCAATCTTCTCGACCGATGTCAGCACATCGTAAAAAGTCTCGAGCCCAAGAATGATCTTCTCGACTGATCCTATCACCAAAAGGATGATGATTTCGGCCGCGACAAATTGCCCGATGTTGATCTGTCCGGCAATGACCAGGTATCCGCCCACGGCCAAAAGCGTCACGGTAATCAGCGCCTTAAACCCGATAAGCTGCGCAAACTGACGGCGCAAAATAGCAAAGTGCTTCTCGCGGTGTGTCAGGTATTCATGGGTAAGCCGGTCATTCTTGGCAAGTGCAAACCGGAAACTTTCGGTCTTTTTAAAACTCATATAGTTGCGGGCAATTTCCTGCAGCCAGCCGGCCACCGCATATTTGTATTTGGATTCCTTGAGCGATGTCTTGACGCCTGATTTAAAGGAGAATTTAAAAATGATGAACAGCAATATCATCAGCATCAATCCAAAAATAATAAAGAACGGATGATAAAGCGAGAGCAGGATGACGCCAAAGACAATCTGCAGCAGCGCCGCCGAAAAGTCAAGCAACATCTTGGCCGTTCCTTTTTGGATGGTCAGCGTATCAAAAAAGCGGTTGGCCACCTCCGGCGGATATTCGGGATAACGCTCGCCAAAAAGGATGCGCGGCAGGCGGGCAGCAAACTCAAAGGACGATCGGATAAAGATTTTTTGTTGCAGATTTTCGGTAATCCGCAATTGCATCAGCGATAAAATCCCGCCCAAAACAACGCCGGCTGTCACGATAAAAACCAGTACGATCCAGGAAACGCTCACCCGGCCTGACTGTATAAAGTTCACGATGGCCTGAATGCCCAACGGAAGCGAGAGGCTGATTAGTCCGGCAAAAGCTGCGTAAAACAGGATTTGGTAAATGTCCCGCCTATCCAGTGAATACAAGTTGTACAATCGTTTTAACGGCGTCATGGCGCAAGAGTTTTAAGGGTCAAATGGGTGTAAAATTCGGTAGCCGACATAGCGGGTCCAATGTTGGTGATGGTCGTCAGGTGTGCGCCCAGAAACTGCTGGTGGAGCGATCCGGCCACCACGGTCGAAGCCAGGCTGCGCGAATACGGATAATCGGGGTTCACCTCCTCGATGATGGCACGCAAACGGTTGATGACGCCTTTGTAGATCAGGAAAAAACCTTCTTTGTTCTCGTCGTCCACTTCACGCGTTTGCAAAACCTTAAAAAATTCGCTGATGACAATCCGCTGCAGCACCTGTTCATTGAGGTGGCCGGTTTCCGGATCGTCGGTGAGTTGCCGCGTTACCACCTTGATGGCAGCTTTGAGTTTCTCGACCGGATCTGAGATGTTGGCGGTTGAAAAAGCCATCTGATACTCCGTCCAACCCCAATACCACGAACACAGATACACCAACAGCTTGTGCTTGTTTTCAAAATAGCGGTATATGGAACTCTCATTTGATCCGATCTGCTCGCCCAGTTTCTTAAAGGTGAATTCCTCAAATCCCGTTTTGTCAAGCAGGGTGATGCTTTCGCTGATTATTCGCCGGCCCAGATCAGATGATTCGGGATCTTTGACAAAAATTTTGGGATTGACGCCAATCCTTATGGTTGAGAACAACTTCTGCATAACGCAAATTTTGATTGCAAATATAATAGTAAAACTATCAATTGGATGAGTTTAACAATTATTTGTGCGTTGTTTGGCTTGGATGCGTTTTCCGTTTTGATCATGAAGAGCAGGGTCAACTTCATCGGCAGCAGTCGGGGTTTCGCAAATCACTCCGCCTTCGAGGCTTCTTAATGCCTAAGAAGTTGTAGGCAAGGGAAAAAGTTGTGGGCATCGTAAATCGGCAGATTTTCTGTACCTGACTCATGGGAATTTTTTGTAGCTTGTAGCCATGGGGAGGGGGCGCATGGGGTTTATTCCCACAAAAAAATTCCCAGACCGCAATACAGTTTTATTGCCTAAATTGTTAAAGTTTTAAGGGTGTTGCTTGTTCCCCCGTCGGCATTTTGCGCTACCTTTGCGCTGAAAATAAAAGTTATGAGTCAGAATATCGTAGCCATCGTCGGGCGGCCAAATGTTGGCAAGTCGACGCTTTTTAACCGCCTTATCCAGCGTCGCGAAGCCATTGTTGACGCTCAGGCCGGTGTAACGCGCGACCGGAACTACGGCAAGAGTGAATGGAACGGAAAGCAATTCTCGGTCATTGATACCGGTGGATACGTTCGCGGTTCGGATGACGTTTTTGAAGGCGAAATCCGCAAACAGGTCGAGCTTGCCATCGACGAAGCCGACGTCATCCTCTTTGTGGTCGACGTAGAGGAAGGCATCACGCCAATGGACGAGGAAGTGGCCCGATTGCTGCGAAAAGTTACCAAGCCAGTCATTTTGGCGGTGAACAAAGTCGATAACGCCATGCGTGAAAAAGACGCTGTAGAGTTTTACAACCTTGGACTTGGCGAATATTACAGTTTTGCCGGGATGTCAGGCAGCGGAACCGGCGAATTGCTCGACGCGCTCGTCGCGGCCTTTCCGGAAAAACCCGAGGTTGACCAAGCCGACGACCTGCCGCGTTTTGCCGTGGTGGGCCGCCCGAATGCCGGAAAGTCGAGTTTTATCAATGCCTTGATCGGGCAAGATCGCTTTATGGTAACCGACATTGCAGGCACAACCCGCGATGCCATCGATACAAGGTTCAACCGGTTTGGATTTGAGTTTAATCTGGTTGATACGGCCGGAATCCGTCGCAAGGCAAAGGTCAAGGAAGATCTGGAATTTTATTCGGTGATGCGCTCGGTCCGGGCAATCGAACACGCCGATATTTGCATCCTTGTCATCGACGCCACGCGTGGTTTTGAAGGGCAGGACCAGAGCATATTCTGGCTGGCCGAAAAAAACCGCAAGGGTGTGGTCATCCTGGTCAACAAATGGGATCTGGTAGAAAAAGACACTATGTCGTCGCGGGATTACGAAAAGCGCATCCGAAAGGAAATCGAACCGTTTACCGACGTGCCCATCATATTTGTTTCGGCGCTTACCAAGCAGCGCTTGCTCAAAGCACTTGAAGCGGCCGTCAAGGTTCACGAAAACCGCAAGCAACGCATCCCGACGTCAAAATTCAACGACTACATGCTCAAGGTAATCGAGGGGCATCCGCCACCGGCACTCAAAGGAAAGTTCGTGAAGATCAAATACTGCATGCAACTCCCGACGCCGACGCCGCAATTTGTGTTTTTCGCCAATCTGCCGCAGTACGTCAAAGATCCGTACAAGCGCTTTCTGGAAAATCAGATTCGCGAAAACTGGGACTTCAGCGGCGTTCCCATCGATATTTACATCCGGGAAAAATAACAGGATTACAGCGATACGCCTGCTTTGTGACGCTTTGAGTTTTTTACCGATAAAAAAAGATGCGAACGGGGTTAGCCTTTTTCGCATCTTTTATTAGGGTTGCATACTTGCCGGACAAATGGTCCAACTCCAATCTTGCTTTTAAAGCGTCTTTGTTTATTTTGACGGATCAGCGTCAACCGTAAAGGTGAAATTTTTGGTTGAATTTTTTTGGATTGCCGGATCGTGACGGTGATCAGGCTTGTAGGCGGCTCCGGTTCCAAGGTCGACACCAATGCCGATCAGGCCAAAACTCAATGCCGACAGGATAAAGTTTCCGGTGCGGAACTCTTTGTCAAAAGTGCGCGTGCGTATTTCCTGACCATTTTCTTTAAGGGCTACGGTAAGCGGGCGGTTGCGTTTAAATTTGCCTTTGGCTTCGCCCTGGCCGATTAATTTTCCGTCGACGTGAATCTCGGCGTTAGGCCGGTCTTTGGCAATGATTGTGGCGTTGTAGCGGCTTCCGCCAAAAATAACACCGCAACTGCTCATCAGGATGCAAAGCGAAATCGACGATGCAAGAATTCCAATTTTCCTCATTTTGGTTTTGTTTTGTTCGGGCGCTAATATAGAAAGATATTACGTTAGTTAGCGAAAAAAGAACTGCCATCTGAGGATTTTCATTACCTTGGTATGATTGCCCTGATTTTAAAAGGAATACGTTATGAAGAATTTTTTGTTGCTGCTCTGTCCTATGGTTGCGCTTTCGCAGGTGACTTTGCGCGTTACGTCGGTTCCGGGCGATACGCCACCCGGTGCTGTGATATTTCTGGCGGGAACGGTCAACGGATGGAACCCCTCGCACCCTGATTATGCACTGACGCCGTGGGATGGAATTTATACCATCACCATTCCCGAGCAAACGGGCGAGGTAAGCTACAAGTTTACGCGTGGCAACTGGACGACGGCTGAAGGTGACGCGGCCGGTGGTCATTTGCCCAATAGGACGTTTACTTTTACAGGCAAGCCTCAAACCCTAAGTGTAAACATTCTCTCATGGCAAGCTGAACCCATGAGCACAGCAGCCGCAAACGTATCGATTCTGGATGATGAATTTCCCGTTCCGCAACTTAACACCAAACGTCGGATCTGGCTTTATTTGCCGCCTGATTATGTTACGTCCGACAAACGCTACCCCGTGATTTACATGCATGACGGCCAAAACGTGTTTGACGCAGCGACCTCATTTTCAGGCGAATGGGGTGTTGATGAAACACTTAACGAGCTTTTTGCGAAAGGTGATTACGGCGCCATCGTCGTAGCCATCGACAACGGCGGACCCGAGCGCCTCAACGAATATTCTCCGTGGCGCAATCCGGACTATGCGACGGGCGGAAAGGGCGCGGCTTACATGGAGTTTGTGGCCAACACACTCAAGCCTTACATCGATGCAAATTACCGCACGCGTCCCCAGCCTCAGTTCAGTGCGTTGATAGGAAGTTCGATGGGCGGTTTGATATCGACTTACGGCGCCTTGGAACATCCTGACAAATTTCTCAAAATCGGTTCGATGAGTCCGGCCTATTGGTTTGCCTCTGAAGCATTACAGGATTATATCTCCCGTTACAAAGCTGATTTGTCAAAACACAGGATTTACATTCTGGCCGGCATCAACGAATGGCCCAAAATGATTGAAACCACCGATCCAATCAAGGAAAGTCTTAAGCAAAAGGGCGTCAAAAAGGAAAACTTGTTTAAGTTTTACCATCCCGAGGGCACCCACACCGAGGCATTTTGGAAATCAACATTCAGCGAAGTTTATCAATGGCTTTTTGCCGATGTGGCACCCGGCAAGCCCTAGTGACGCTATCAGGATTTTTTTAGGAAACTTCTTCTTAATTTTTTGTAACATATTACCTTCTCGTCATACTAAAGGGCAAATTTTCTAGTTTATAGCTAGCTAAAAAATCCCTATGTTGAGACTTATTTTGCTGTTGCTCCTGCCGGCTGTCGCTTTTTCGCAATCCGTATCCCTTAAAGGAAAACTCGTTGATTCACAAACCAATTTGCCGCTTGAGGCCGCTACGGTTTACATCACCTCGGTAAAGGATTCCACGACAATTGATTATACCATCAGCGACAAATCGGGCGATTTCGTCATGCGTTTGCGTTCATCCAACCAACCGTTTTACCTAAAGACTTCATACATCGGCTTTAAAGATTACGTCCGCCGCTTTGAGGGAATCCAGGAGGCCATCGACGTTGGCACGCTTAAAATTGACGAGGCCGGCAACACCATCGATGAAGTGGTGGTAAAAGCCGAGGCGCCGCCCGTCCGCATTAAAAGTGATACGTTAGAGTTCAACGCAGCATCGTTTAAGGTAAAGCCCGACGCCAATGTCGAAACCCTGCTCAAGCAGTTGCCCGGCGTCGAAATCGATTCAGATGGCAAGATTACCGTCAACGGAAAGGAAGTGAACCAAATCCTGGTAAACGGCAAACCGTTTTTTGACAAAGACGGCAAAGTGGCGCTGCAAAACCTTCCGTCGGACATTATCAGCAAAGTCCAGGTGAGCGATACCAAATCCGAAAAGGAAAAGATTACCGGGTCTACCGCCAGCTCCAACAACGCCAGCATCAACCTGACCATAGACGAAGACAAAAACAAAGGATTTTTTGGCAAGGTGATGGGCGGCTTTGGTACCGACGACCGCTATGAATCCAGCCTGATGGTGAACTACTTTAAAGGCAGCCAAAAGATATCGGTACTGGGTTCGATGAACAACATCAACTCGACGGGTTTTACCATGAACGAAGTTTTTGACAGTATGGGCGGCGGCCGTAACAGCTCGGTCTGGATGGGCGACAACGGTTCGTTTTCCATCAACGGAATGCAGTTTGGCGGCGGCGCGGGAATTACGCGTTCAGGCTTGATTGGGATTAACTTTGCCGACGAATGGACAAAGGAATTTTCCAGCACGACCAATTATTTTTACAATTCGGCCCAAACCGAGAACAAAAACCGGACACGGCTTAAAAACCTGTTGCCCGAGGGAACTTTTACCACCAATTCCAGCCGGGATCAAGTTCGCGAGCAGTTTGGCCACAATGCCGGCGCCGAGTTTACCTTTAAGCCCGACAGTTTGACGACGATCACCTTTCAGCCCAAAATCATCAAGGGACGATCGTGGAATGAGTCGGTTTCGTCTGACGAGACCATCAACGAACAAGGACGACTGGTTCGCGAAAGCGCGGGATTGCTCGACCGCCGGTCAGAGAACAACGGCTTGGAAAATTCGTTTAACGCCGGACGCGCACTTGGCAAAAAAGGCCGATTCGTCAACCTTTACGCCTATTTTAAAAATGACAGGGTTCAGTCGTCGGCCAGAGATGTTTCAGACAACTTTTTTTACACCGATACCGACAATGATGGCATCACCGACCAGACGCAAACTGACAACCGGAATCAAATCCGCCTTGAGCGAGACCTTACCGATACCTTTCGCGGTGAGTTTGAATGGACTGAGCCGGTGGCGGATTCCCTTAACCTGAAATTCCAGTTGGAGTACAACCACGACCAGAACGTCAACGACCGTCGGGGGTTTGATTTTGATACCGACACCAACGGTTATGACGATTTTAATGACTTGCTGACAAATTACATGATGGCTTCTACGCGGGCCATCGTTCCAAAGGTTGGCTTGGGCATAGAAAGATCTAAGCTCAGCCTTAACCTGACTGCCGGAAGCGCGGTTTATAACTTTAAGGCGCAGTCCGATTATCTGGGCACGCGAACCTCGTTGCGTCAGTCAGAGATTTTTCCGAGTGCGAATGTTTGGGGCGGATACCGATTTACCAAATCAAAGGCGCTCTGGATGAATTACAATTTTGACGTGAATTATCCGTCGGCCGTCCAGGTGTTGCCGGTCGAGGATTTGTCCAGTCCGCTCAATACGACGGTAGGCAATCCGGATTTGGCTCCAAGGCGTCAACACTACGGCTACCTTTCCTTTCGCGATTATAATTTTGCCACCAAATCCGGATACAGCATATACGGCGGCGGAACCTATTGGGAAACTGATATTGCCTCGTCGACTGTTTTTGACGAGACGCGACGGTCAGTGACTACTTTTGAGAACGTCAACGGAAATCTTAACACTTGGTTTGGTGCCAACTGGAACAAGACGTTTAAACGCGATGCCCACTCGTTGAGGTTGCAGTTTTCAGTAAACGGGAACTACGGCATTAACAAGGGATATGTGAACCAGGAACTTTATCAGGCCAATTCGATCAGTTTCACGCCGCGTGCAAACCTTACCTATAATTTTGGCGAGTTGCTTACCGTGAATCCGTCCTATAGTTTTACCAACAGTACGACCAACTACGACAATTATGTGATCAGCGAGCAGTCAAACGTGGTGCATCGCGGGATGTTGCAGGTTACCTCGTACTGGCCCAAGAAAGTTGTTTTGGGAACCGATTTGAATTACACGTACAACTCAAACATCGCCGACGGTTTCAAAAAGGATTTTTACCTGCTTAACGTCAGCCTAGGCTATAATTTCCTAAACGATGCTTTCCTGGCTAAGGTTAAAGTGTACGATCTTTTGGATCAGAACCAAAACACTACCCGCAGCATCGGGGCTACTAGCATTACCGATCAGGAAAACACGGTACTTAAGCGCTATTTGATGTTTTCGCTCACGTATAAACTGACCAAGTTTGGCGGTAAGGAAAAAAAGAGCGGACCGGGTTTTTGGGAACATTAAAGACGTATACCGTAGTGGCCGATGGTATCGTAAGCCAGACGGGTTATTCGCCGTCGCAACCCTTCCAGCTTTCGGTATTTGCGGGAGGTCGTGAAAACGCCGCCTCGGGATCAAACACCGATGTTTTGGTACACCACGGCTCGACTGACGCGCCTGCGGTTGACGTAGTGGAAACCAGCGTTCCTGCAGGTACGATCGTCGATAATATTTCGTTCCCGTCGTTTGCCGGCTATCTGGAACTCCCAACCGCCGATTACACCCTTAACATTACCGACGCTTCAGGCAGCACGGTTGTGGCGTCGTACTTGGCACCGCTTTCGACGTTGTCATTAGACGGGGCCGCCATCACGGTAGTGGCCAGCGGATTTTTGGATCCGTCCCAAAACAGTGGCGGCGCGCCGTTTGGTCTTTGGGTGGCTACCGCAGCCGGAGGAAACTTGATCCCGCTGCCTGCCGCACCGCTTTCAATAAGGGATTTTAGTCCGTCAACGGTTGTATTGTATCCAAACCCGGCAAAAGATTTCATCACCGTCGGGATGCCTGACGAAGCCGCGTTTAAGTATAGGATTACTGATTTGACCGGGCGTGAAATATCAACATGGAGTGTAGCGCAAGCTAATGCACAGATTACTTTGCCCAACCTGTCAAGAGGGACCTATCTGCTCCAGCTTGAATCACAAGGCCAGGCAGTAGTTAAGAAAATAATGATAGAGTAATGGTTTGATTGAAGGGAGAGAGGGAAACCTCTCTTTCTTTTTTTACCAACTTCCGCCGGCACCACCGCCACTAAAGCCGCCGCCGCCAAATCCGCCACCGAATCCGCCAAAACCGCCTCCCGATGACCCGCCGCCAAATAGTCCGCCGCCGCTGCCGCCGCGTCCAAGGCTGCTTAAAATGATGATGTCGCCTAGGTCGAGTCCGCCGCGTCCACGGTTTCCGCCGCCACCCCGGCCCCCGCGACTACCTGCCACAATCAGGATCAGGACAATTATCGCAATGAAAAGCAGCGCACCAACCGGAAAAGATTTTTCAGTTTTTTTTCTTGTGCCTTTATACTTTCCTTTCAGGACGTCAAAAATCGCATCGGCACCCTTGTCAAGTCCGTTGTAATATGATCCGGCTTTGAATTCAGGGATAATGATGTTTCTTACCAACTCCCCCGTGATCCCTGCCGTCAGCCGATCCTCGACGCCATAACCCGGCGAAATCCAGATTTTTCGCTCCTTTTCCGC
>CAKUAD010000028.1 GCA_934636265.1 uncultured Flavobacterium sp. | reverse complement strand
CAATCAACTGTAAACCACAACCTGCAACCCGCCTACTAAGACTTTAACAATTTTTACAGTAAATCTGTAGCCGACCTGTCGATTTTTTCCGTTGGGAATAATCCATTGTTCCCCTACCCATTGGTACGAAGTTAGGCGGATTACCGATACATCCGATACAGAAAAGTTGCCGAAAATGTTAAATGGCTACAGGTTTCTGACCCAGGGTACAACCGAATGCTCATCGGCAGTAACAATTCCTATGATTAACCGGTTTATAGATTCGCAAACCAAGAACCGCAAACCTTGCAAACGCATTCTTATGTCAACCGTCAGCCGTTCACTATACACCCTCAAGAAAGCTTTTTCCCAATTTCAACATTGATCGCTTTAGACAACCTCTTAACAAAACGTTAATTCGCCACAGATAAGGTGATTTTCAGTATATTTGAGTTTGTAAAAGTTCTGCCATGAAAAAAATATCCCTACTTGCCATGTGTCTTATGTTTGGTGTTGCAAAAGCCGACAACATTCAAAACCCTATCTGGTACAGCATCTCCGAGAAAATTCTGGCAGAAGCACAAGAATTTATCGCACCACTTAGCGAGCAAAAAGTGAAAAAGGTTAAGCCAAAAACTACGGCCAAACCAGCTTTGCGCTGCGTCGAAAAGAAAAAGGATATCGTTCTTCCTACTCCTGAAATCTCGCTGCCAGCCAACGGTTTTTAACGATATCACGATAAAGAGAATGCCCCTGGAAACTTATTCCAAGGGCATTTTTTATTTAAACAGTTTTTGGATAGTCTGTACCGTAGTTGCGTGGTACCCCAGACGCGCCTTTTCAAAAATCTTTTTAGCCCACACTTTACCCTGCGGAGTCTGCACCATCTGTTTGTAAAGCATCTCCACCGACGCTGTTCGGCTCGAAGTCAACAGGAATTGTTCAATGGCGGGATTGGGCTCGGTATATCCGTGCTTGATCGCTTGTACAAACCATTGTCTGCGGATGATAAAGTTGCCTTTTGTTGTGAATTCGAACTCAGCGTCCAGAGCGTTCATTTCGGCAACCGTCAAATTGTTGGGCAAGTTGTCAATAAAATGACGGCGCTCATGCGAAGAACGAATCTGTTGCGCCAGTCCCTTAACACCCGTCGTACGCCAGGTTTGTTGCAAATTGTCAACTCGTTTAAATTTGTTTGATACACTTAGCAGCGCGTTATCGGGAATACCGGTACCATGAACCCATGAATCGTAATCAATCTTTTGGGCCAGTTTCTTGTCGCCAGCAATCAAGTGCTCGTCAAAAAACGCTTTAAACTCAGGTGTGGTCACACTTTTAAACGCATACGCATCAAAATATTTTCTAAGGAAAGCATCAAATCGTTCACGTCCAACGGCATTTTCAATAACCTGCAAAAACGCAAAGCCCTTGTCATAAGGAATTGCGCTGATCGCATCGTCAGGGTTTTTGCCTTGCGTTTCTACCTTGAGACGTGTATCGGGATGGTTTTCGCCAAAATCAGCCAGCGCGTCCTGCAGTTCCCTGCGGCTGATCACCTCCAGCATCTTTGCCTCATCCACGCCGTAAATCTCCTCAACAATCCGGTTCTCCACATAAGTCGTAAAACCTTCGTTAAGCCAGATATCGTCCCAGGTGGCGTTGGTGGTGAGGTTTCCGCTCCAGCTATGGCCCAATTCGTGCGCCAAAAGCCCGTTCAGCGATCGGTCGCCGGCAAGAATCCCAGGCGTCAAAAACGTCAGGTTCGGATTTTCCATTCCTCCATACGGGAAGCTTGGCGGAAGCACAATCACGTCGTAACGTCCCCAACGGTACGGACCAAAAAGCTTTTCCGCCGCGGTGACCATCTGTTCCATTTCGGCAAATTCAAACGCAGCCGCTTCCACGACCGACGGCTCGGCATACACTCCCGTGCGCCCATCTACCGCCTTAAACGCCACATCGCCAACGGCAATCGCCATTAAATAGGCGGGAATCGGCTTGGGTTGCTTAAAAAAGTAAATGCCCTTGTCGTTCTTTTGCTTCGGATTCTGCGCACTCATCAACGCCATCAAATCCCTCGGAACCGTCAGCTTTGCGTTGTAGGTAAACCTAACTGAGGGTGAGTCCTGGCACGGAATCCACGTTCGGGTCCAAATGCTTTGACCCTGCGAAAACAAAAAGGGATGTTTTTTGTCGGCTGTCTGCGCGGGTACCAGCCATTGCAAGGCTACGGCATCAGGCGAAGATTTGTATGTGATCGCAACCTTTCTGGTATCCGCCCGGATCGGAATCTTAAGCGCCCTACCGTGAAGTTCTTTGGCCTCACCGTGATAAAATGAACCCTCAATCGAGTCATTCAGCGTCACTTTTTCAATCCTCAGCCCATGCTCGTCCAATATCAAATATTCCGGATTGCCAAGGTGTTCCAGCGTCCAGACCGCCGTCCCGCTAAGTTCCTTATTTTCAAAATCAACCGTCAGGTCAAGGTCGAGATGTGTCGTACGCACCTGGTCAAAATTGGCATAACTGTGCGGATCCGGTGACAAATTCTCATCATTTTGGCACGAAGCAAAAAGCAATAACAGCAAAAAATATCTCATGATTCAGGTCAATTACTTTGGTTTTGGGCGCGGAGGCGCTTGTAGCAGCGACCGGCAAGGATGCCGTTTCTCCCGATAACCATCGGGATTCGCGCGGTATTGTCGTAAAAAGAAACTCCCGCCTTTAGAGCAGGAGTTCCGTCAAGTACTGCATTTTTTAAGCCAGCATCGTCACCGGATTTTCCAGGTACATGCGAAGCGTCTGAAGGAATTGGGCACCCGTTGCACCGTCAACCGTGCGGTGATCGCAAGCCAGGGTAACTTTCATGGTGTTGCCCACCACAATCTGGCCGTCTTTCACTACAGGTTTCTGTTCAATGGCCCCAACCGACAAGATCGCCGAATTAGGCTGGTTGATGATCGAGGTGAATTCGGAGATGCCAAACATTCCCAAATTCGAGACTGTAAACGTCGAGCCTTCCATTTCCGCCGGCTGAATCTTTTTGTTTTTAGCTTTGCCCGCAAGATCCCTTACGTTTCCGCCAATCTGCGAGAGTGACATCTGGTCGGCAAATTTCAATACCGGAACCAATAATCCATCCTCGACGGCTACCGCAACCCCTACATGAATGTGTTTGTGAAGTAGCGTGGCGTCGTCCTTCCAGGTCGAATTTACTTTTGGATGTTTCCGCAATGCCATTGCGCAGGCCTTGATCACCATGTCGTTAAACGAAACCTTGGTGTCCGGCATAGCGTTGATGGCCTCGCGTGACGCCATCGCATTGTCCATCAAAACCTCGATGGTCAAATAAAACACCGGTGCCGTTTGCGCCGATTCAGAAAGGCGTTTGGCGATGGTTTTTCGCATCTGGTTGTTCTTGACTTCCTCGGTGCTTTCGGTGCCCGCAGGAATATATGGCACAGCTGCAACCGGAGCAGGAGCAGCGGCTGGTGCCGATTCGCCTGCCTGGTTTGCAGGAGCCTTGTAATTTTCAATGTCTGATTTTACGATCCGGCCATTTTCGCCCGAACCTTTAACTTGCGAGATGTCGATTCCTTTTTCCTCGGCCATCTTTTTGGCCAAAGGAGAGATGAATACGCGTTTTTCGCCGTCCTGTGCTTCGGCTGGTTTTGTTGCTTCGGCTTCTGGCTGAGCCTTGGTTTCGGCAGGTTTTGCGGCCGGAGCCGATCCCTTGGTGTAATTTTCCGCTATTCCCGTTACGTCGGTCCCTTCCGGCCCTATGATTGCCAGTACGCTGTCGACCTTGGCCGATTGTCCTTCCTGAATTCCTATGAACAAAAGGGTTCCGGCATGAAACGACTCAAACTCCATTGTGGCTTTGTCAGTTTCAATTTCAGCAAGTATATCGCCTTCGGTAACCTTGTCACCTACTTTTTTGAGCCACTTGGCTACGGTTCCGTCGGTCATCGTATCACTCAGGCGCGGCATTGTAACCACCGATACGCCTTTGGGAAGTTGGCTGCCGGTGGCTTCAGATTTCTCTTCAGATTTCTCTTCAGATTTTTCCTGAATCGGAGCCTCGGTCTTTTGCTCAGCCTTAACAGCAGGAGCGCCGCCGCTCAACAGCGATGAGATGTCTTCACCTTCCTGACCGATGATCGCTAACAGAGAATCAACCTTGGCCGATTCGCCTTCCTGAATCCCAATATGCAAAAGGGTTCCGGAGTTAAACGACTCAAACTCCATCGTGGCCTTGTCGGTTTCAATTTCTGCCAGGATATCACCTTCAGATATTTTATCACCCACTTTCTTAAGCCACTTTGCGACAGTTCCTTCGGTCATGGTGTCGCTCAGGCGCGGCATGGTTACAGCTGTAGCCATATCTTAAAGTTTATGAGGGATGAATGGATAATTTTCTTGTTCGTACACTACGTCATACAACTGCTGAACTTCCGGCCAGTCGCTTTCTTCAGCAAACGTGGTGCATTCTTCAATCAAATCTTTGACGCGCAAGTCAATGGTCTCGATTTCAGCATCAGTAGCGTATTTATTTTCCCGGATAATATCCAGAACTTGGGTGATCGGGTCAATTTTTTTGTATTCTTCAACCTCTTCCTTGGTGCGGTAAAGCTGTGCGTCCGACATGGAGTGTCCGCGGTAGCGATACGTCTTCATTTCCAAGAATGTTGGTCCGTCGCCGCGGCGTGCACGTGAAATCGCTTCGTCCATGGCTTCGGCTACTTTTACGGGATTCATTCCGTCAACCGGACCGCAAGGCATTTCATAGCCCAATCCCAGTTTCCAGATATCGGTGTGGTTTGCGGTGCGTTCAACCGATGTTCCCATCGCGTACCCGTTGTTCTCAACGATAAACACCACCGGAAGTTTCCACAACATGGCCATGTTAAAGGCTTCGTGCAAAGACCCCTGACGGGCTGCACCGTCGCCAAAATACGTAAGGGTCACGCCGTCGCGGCCAAAATATTTGTCGGCAAAGGCAATGCCGGCGCCAACCGGGATTTGGGCACCAACAATGCCGTGGCCGCCGTAAAATCCGTGTTCTTTTGAAAAAATGTGCATCGAGCCACCCATTCCCTTTGAGGTGCCGGTAACTTTTCCGAGCAATTCGGCCATTACCGCACGTGGGTCAACGCCCATACCGATAGGTTGCACGTGGTTGCGGTAAGCGGTGATCATTTTGTCTTTTGACAGGTCCATGGCGTGTAGTGCCCCTGCCAAAACCGCTTCCTGCCCGTTGTAAAGGTGCAGGAATCCGCGTACTTTTTGCTGAATGTATAACGCTGCTAACTTGTCTTCAAATTTTCTCCACAGTAGCATGTCTTCATACCACTTGAGATAAACTTCTTTGGTGATTTCTTTCATCAGATGTCGAAATGATTATGCGGACCTCCGCTTTTGCAAGAAGCAAAAATAAGGACTTTAGGGCCTATTCCAAAATTATTGTCGGCTGATTTTAAAGATGCTTTTTCTCAAACGTCAGCGGCAGCAAATTGGCCAGCGAAGCTGATTGGTAAACCGGGCCTTCCTCGCCCATAAAATAGATTTCCACCGGACTGTGCTGGCGCGATTCGTATTCAGCTATCGACTGACGACAAGAGCCACAGGGCGGAATGGGCGACCGCGTCACCTGATGATCAGATCCGGCGTGGATGGCCATCCTGACAAATTTTGCATCAGGATAAAGGGCACCGGCCTGGAAGATGGCTACCCTTTCGGCACAAAGTCCTGACGGATAAGCCGCGTTCTCCTGATTCGATCCCAGAATAATCTGGCCGTTGTCAAGTTCGAGCGCACATCCCACCCTGAATTGCGAATACGGCGCGTACGCGGTCTGCTTTACGGCAATCGCCTTTTTCATAAGCGAGGCAACATGGGCCGGAAGTTCGTCTACCGACTCGTAGACGGTGAATTTAACGTCGAGTTTCAGTTCTTTCATAAGGAAAAAAAATCCAAACCCCGCAGCGCGAAATTTGGATGTTTTGTAAACCGTGATTAAATCTTAATATTCTTCATAATCATCGCCAAAGTTAAACGTCAGCGAGAACCTTAGCGTATTCTCGAGCGGGTTTCTCACCTTGGACGCCGAGAACAGATACGATACGTCGATGCGCACCACATTGTATTTAAAACCGGCACCCAGCGAGAAAAACTTGCGCGCGCCCTTGGTTTCGTGTTCGTTAAAATAACCCAGCCTGAACGCAAAGGAATCCTGGTACGAATATTCAGCCGATGCCGAATAAGTAAATTCGCGGAGTTCCTCGGCAAATCCGTCGGGCGCATCGCCAAATGATTTGAAAATGCCTGAAACCCAGGTGATGCTGCGGTAGTCTTCATTATTTTTGGAACGTTCCTCTGACGTAATTTCACCGTCGCCGTTAAGGTCAGGATCCTGAGGGGTTGGAACCAGTAATTTGGTCACTTCCAGTCCAACCGCTACTTTGTTGTAATCGTCAAGGATAAAATCAAATCCGCCGCCCAGTCGCATGTTGGCCGGCAGGAAGTTGGCGTTGTCATCATCGCCAGCCGCCGCATCATACTTGATTTTTGGTCCCAGGTTCTGAAAGTTGAATCCCGCCCTCCAGCGTCCGTTGAACTCTGAATAGGCAATTTCTTCCGACTGATAGAAACCGGCAATGTCTACCGCAAATGAGCTCGCTGGTTTGGCGTCGCCCGTAGCATCAGGAATACGCAATTGCGAACGGATGTACCGTCCGGCCACCGCCATCGAGAAACGCTCGTTGAGTTTCAATGCATAGGATCCGTCGATAGCCATCTCATTTGGCTTGACCACATTGGCCGGATCGTCAAAATTCTGGCGGAGTTCTATCTCACCCAAACCAAAATAGCGCAAACTTCCAGCAAAGGCGCTTCGTTCATTGATTTTGTTGTAATAAGTAACCTGGCCCAGTGAAATGTCGTTGACCAAATCTGTCAGGTACGGCGTATAGCTTACGGAAAAGCCTTGTTTTTTTAGGGCGTAAGCATATTTGGCGGGGTTGTATTGCTGTGAAAAGGCGTCGGTAGAAGTCGCAACTCCCTGATCGGCCAAACCCGCTGAACGGGCGTCGGCCGCAATCAGCAAAAACGGAACGCCTGTGGTGATTACCCTGTCCTGTGCTTTTGCAACCTGAAATACGATAAGGCAGAGGACGGCTAGGGATATTTTTTTCATGTATTTTTAGTGTAAAGGGGAACAAATATAAGGTTTTATTAAAGGATTACAAGTTTCTCATACTTTTCAGCCTGCGAATTGGTTACCGTCGACCGTACCGTGAGTTTGTAGATGTATACGCCTTTCCCGATGCGGTCGCCAAAGTCATCGCGGCCGTCCCAGGTGATGTCGCGCGACAGGAAACCATCGGTCGTGACCACCTGGTTACGCGTCCAGACCACTTTTCCGGTAACGGTAATTACCTGAACCTGAACTTCCAGCGACTCAAACGGTCGGTTGTGCGAGAACCAGAATTGCGTGTAATTGACAAACGGATTGGGATAATTCAACACGTTTTTAAGAGTGATGCCATCGTCGCCGGCCACCACAAACTGAATCTCGGCCGTAATCGGATTGTTGTAAACATCCCAAGCTTTAAAGGTGATGGTGTGCAAGCCTTTTTCCAGATTTCTAAATGGAAAACGCACTTTCCCCTTGGTGTAATCGTCCAGTTCCGTCTCGTAATAGTCGTTCAGGATGTACGGATTGCTCTCATCGCCGTCCAGAATAGCCACTATGTCGTGTCCGATGCCGCTGGCGGTGTTGATGCCGTTCTCATCTTCCAGAAACGCCAGGAAAATAGGGGACGCATTGGTGATTCCGCCGTTGACAAAAGTCTGGTCGTTCATGTACAGACGCACTGTCGGGCCGGTATTGTCGGGTGCTGCGTTGGGATTGATACCGCCAATTTTGATGTCGGTATTGTAGCCGGTTTTGTCCAGTAAAATCTGGTTGCGTTTGGCGTAAAAACTGATACGGCCATTGTCGACAGGAATCCTGATATCGCGCGGCACCACAAATCCAAATTCAAACTGACCGCCGGTTACGGATGCGTTTCCACGAAAAATAGTCTCGCCAAGTGCCATGAATGATAACGGCGCGGCATTCCCATCGTTGTTAAGGGTCTGTCGGACGATGGGTTTGTCAAAGATGTTCACTGCCAACTCGCCGTTGTAACCGGTAAGCGGCTGATCGTTCTCATCGGTAACCTGTCCCGAAAGTTTGACGTACGCCAGCGACTGAAAATCATCAATCGGACCTGTTACCGGCATGTCGTTTACTTTGGTCAGTTTGACGCGCGGCTTTGGAAGCGCCAAATACATGGCCGGATCGCCCAGAAAATGCACCACATTGGTCGACGCGTTTGGCGAACTGTTCTTGGCGCGTCGCAAGGCATCGGCGATAGGCGTATCAAGCCCGGCCGCCAGTCCGTAGCCAAAGAGGAATTGCGCCAGGCGATCGTTAAAGTTCTCGGCCGAAAATTGCCCGATTGACCTAATCGTCGTAATCATCGAAATCGCGCCGCCGGTTGGATTCCAATAGGTGTATTCTCCTGCCGTTGGACGGTAAGGGTTGTCGTATCTTGAAAAATCACAGGTAATGGTTATGAAAAGCGGATATCGGTAACGGTTGGAAAGGTTTTCGCCGTCAGATTTTTCCCAGATCCGCTCGCCCGACAATCCATCCTCGCCCCCGTGGCCCAAGTAGTTAAAGACGAGTGCGCCTTTTTCAAACGCGTTAAAAATATCGGCGCGGGCCTTGGGATAACGGCTTCCGCCCGCCGAACTTTCCTGAACATAAGCATCCAGGAAAATTTTACGCACGTTGATAAACGGCTTGGCAGCGATAATCGCATCCGACAGGTTGTTTTGCCGCAGTTGGAGCGAGGCGTCCTCGGGTTTGTCAGAATCGTCTGAAATGTGGACAATGTTGTTTCGCCAGTTCCCGTAGGATTTGATGTCGTGATAATCGATAACCTTGTCGACCAAATCCTTGGCCTGCGCGGCATTGGTGGCAATCATACGCCCAACGGCAATGTCGATTCCGCCAAAAAAGCTGATGACGTTGCCCTCGCTGGGATCCATCAGCCCAAAAAAGTCGTCGGATGAAAATGACGCTTCGCCAGCGGTAAAGGAGTTGAGCGAGTGGTAAATCGGGACCAGGTTGGTGTTGTTCGGGATTCGGTCTTTGTAGTCAAATGACGCATCGCCAAAAAGGTTGACATATTTTACCCGCGCCGCATCGCTGCTTGCATTTTCATAGACGTAGCGGATAAAGTTGCGGATGGCGGCCACGTCCTGCTTTCCGGAACTGAATTCCTGGTAGATGTGATCCAGCCTTACCGTACGCACGCGCAAGCCTGAGTAATTCCGGTGAAAATTGGCCAGCCGCTCGGCCTGGTTGTACAAACTGTTGGGCGTTATGATCAGATAGTCGACGTCTTCCTGCGCGCCTTGTGCATTGGTGAAGATTGTGCCTTTAAGGTTTTGATTGGCCACTCGCGCATTGGATTCCTTTAACGGCGAATAATAATCAGATGGGACAACCGCAATGTATTTCCGGACCTCGCCCAGCGGTGCCTTGAATGAAAAGTTAGCCTGAGAGGGATTCGTCTGGCCCGATACGTTGTAAATGTCGGTGATGTCCCAAACCTGGCTGATGCTTGAAGCATTGGAAAGTTGAAACAATCCGACGCCGGTTTGCGACGCGGCATCGTTGTACTGAAAGCGGAATTGCTTGTCGTATCCCGTTAAATTTCGCTTGGCGCGCAAGATGATGTAATCCAGAAACCCTTTAGAAGTGGGCACGCCATTGTTGTTGTACGTCACCGATACGTTTACCGTAGCCGATGCAGGAATCGTAGTACCGGCCGGAAGTGTTGCCCAAGTCATCTCGACCCCCGAATTTAGCGTCAGGGCTCCAAAATTAAGTGTGCCAACCTGCTGACCGTTTGCCGTGACTGCCAGTGAGGTTGGTGTAAAGGCCGCGGCCCCGCCATAAACACTGATCTGGATAGGTGAGGAGGTGTCAATGTTTGGGAAATTAAAGGTAAACGACCCCTCATTTTGAATCCCGAATTGCTCGCCAAACCACCTGCGTCCGGTTCGGACCACATTGATAAGGTCGCGCTCGTGATACTGCCAGTCGTCAAAGGTGTTGATGGTAAGCGAGGGTGTGCTGGCGTCCATCGGGTCCATGGCCGTAATCCGTTTGCCGGGTCCGCCCTGAAAGGTCACGTAATAATACGCCCGGTTGGCGTAGAGGTTGTTGTGTGTCTGGCTTTCGTCATTCCAGTTGTCGACACCTTCGGCATAAAAAAGAACATAGTCGGATGAATCAAAAGTTCCGTCTTCTTCGCCAATGACCTGAATGGCGTTCTCCGGAATGTCGTACGGATATGGGGTTGCGTTTGACAACGGGAGCATGCGTCCGCCGCCGCCGTATATCTTGAGGTTGCGAGGATCGGCTGAAGTGGACAATCCAAGCGACTGCAAAAAGCCGCGCGACAATTTGTAAACGCCTGATTTTTCAACATAAAACCGATACCAGTTTCCGCTGGCCAGCACTGAGTTGCCCACGGCCGCAACTGCTGCGGATTGCGTAACGGCGCGATAGGCCGATTCATCAATAGAATAGGTAAACGATTTTAATCGCCTGAAAGAATTTCCTTCTTTAATGACAGGAGAGATGCTGATGGTGGCCATCCACTCGGAACGCGCCTTGGATGCGTTGACATCGGCGATTAACGTATTGCCGATGACTTGCGGGTTCAGGTCGCCAAGTTCCTGCGCCGTCACCGATTCAAAAACCGGATTGCTGATCGAAACGGCTTCGCGCGCAATGTTTCCTGAGGTTTGAAGCGTCAGTTCGAGCGAGATGCGGCGGGATGCGGCGTCGTAGTGGAATCCGGCGTGGTCAAAGGTAGGAATGACCGGTGAGGCGGTACCCACGCGATAGGCCGCCGGTTTATTCCAGTTAAGCGAAACAGTTCCTGAGACCTGTCCCACCATGTTGAAAACCAAAAAGAGCAATGAAACGAGCGCAATTTTTTTCATCAGATAGGGTAACGTCGGCAGCGTTCTAAATATTACAGATTGTAAAAATAATTTATTTGTGCGTTACTATATAATAATAGGTATATAATTGCGTTAACCCTTTGTACTGTGCGGCGCACGGCGAGTTTTGAAAATTTATTTTTTTTAAAGTTTGTTGCGGTTTAACGGTTAATTGTTATATTCGCCACGGATTTATCACCTACTAAAAGTATGAAAGTGAACAAAATTTTGGCTGTCAAGCTGTTGCTATCGGTAGTGATGGTGGTTGGTTTTGCAAGCTGCGGTAAAAAATCAAACAACAGCTCCTCCCGTGCTACCGGTTGGAAAATCAACGATAGCAAGGGCGGTTTTCAGTATGCTTCAAAGTTCAAGAAACAGGCAACCGGCCCCGGGCTTGTAATGGTTGAAGGCGGAACATTTACCATGG
Source organism: uncultured Flavobacterium sp. (assembly GCA_934636265.1). GTDB lineage: Bacteria > Bacteroidota > Bacteroidia > Flavobacteriales > Flavobacteriaceae > Flavobacterium. The sequence continues at coordinate 5,709 of CAKUAD010000028.1, read as the reverse complement.
GTAAGGTTCAGGATGACGTGATGCACGATTGGAACAATACTCCAAACCAGCAGCACGTTCAGTCGTTCTACATGGACGAGACTGAGGTAACCAACCTTATGTATCTGGAGTACCTTGACTGGCTTAAGCGGGTCTATCCTCCGGATCAGGAAAACTACAAAAACATTTATGAAGGCGCTTGTCCGGATACGCTTGTTTGGCGTAACCGCTTGGGCTACAACGAGACCATGACCAACAACTACTTGCGTCACCCTGCTTATGCGGAGTATCCTGTAGTTGGTGTTAACTGGATTCAGGCTGTTGAATTCTCAAAATGGCGGACTGACCGAGTTAACGAGAAGACACTCGAAGAACAAAAGTACCTTAAAAAAGACGCCAAGCTTGGATCTGAAGCCGGCAAGACATTCAGCACTGATACCTATCTGGCTGCTCCGACGCAGGCTTTTGGTGGCGATGAGGAAATCGTACTGCAAAAAGCAAAAGGTCGTAAGCCTGCCGACTCGACAGGTGCCCGCAATGTTTACGCTACCCGCAGTTCAGGTTTGATCCTGCCGGAGTACCGTCTTCCAACCGAGGCTGAGTGGGAGTATGCTGCTGCCGCCGACGTAGGCCAGCGCGAGTACAACATCTACAAAGGTCAAAAGAAATATCCTTGGTCTGGAAGCTACACCCGATCAGGAAAGCGCCAGGTTCGCGGAGATCAATTGGCTAACTTCAAGCAAGGCAAGGGTGACTACGGCGGAATTGCCGGATGGTCCGATGACGGAGCTGATATCACCAACAAGGTAAAATCATATCCTCCTAACGACTTTGGTCTTTATGACATGGCTGGTAACGTGGCCGAGTGGGTTGCCGACGTATATCGTCCGATTGTGGATGACGAGGCAAACGACTTTAACTACTACCGTGGTAACGTTTATATGAAGAACAAAATCGGTGACGACGGAAAAGTAGAGGTAGTGACTGCCGAGACCCAGGTTTTTGACACCCTGCCAAACGGAAAAATTATCGCCCGCAATTACCCAGGTGAAATTGCCCAGGTTCCGGTTGATGAGAACGAAACTTATCTACGTCAGAACTTTGACAAGTCAGACAACCGTAACTACCGCGATGGTGACCGTCAATCATCCCGTTACTTTGATTTTGGATCAGAAGATGAAGACACTGACGAAGCCAAAAATGAAAAGCAGCGTATGTACGACTCTCCAAAGCACAACGTAACAGTTGACAGCCTTGGAACCATGGTCCGCAAATATGACCGCTCCTCAAAACGCACCACACTGATTAACGACGACGTTCGCGTGTACAAAGGCGGATCTTGGAGAGACCGTGCCTACTGGCTTGATCCTGCTCAGCGTCGCTACTTCCCGCAAGACATGGCAACCGACTTTATTGGTTTCCGTTGCGCAATGTCAAGGGTAGGTCCAAAATCTGACAAAAAGAAACGCGCTCGAAATTAATTTTTCAATCATACGATAAAAGCTCCTTAACCGGGGCTTTTATTTTTTATGCCTTATGGACATTACACACATTCATTCCCTGTTCCTTGAATCTTCGGGCGTGTCTACCGACACCCGCAAGATTGATCCCGACAGCATTTTTTTTGCACTAAAGGGCGACCGTTTTGACGCCAACACCTTTGCCTCGCAGGCACTGGATAAAGGCGCGAAAGCGGTAATTGTAGACAATCCGGGATATGTTATTGATAGCAGGACAATTTTAGTTAAGGATTCGCTGGTCGCCTTGCAACAATTGGCGCGTCGCCATCGGGAGTATTTAAAGTTGCCAATTCTGGCGCTGACAGGAAGCAACGGTAAGACTACCTCAAAGGAGTTGCTCCATGCCGTTTTGTCAAAGAAATTCAAGACTGGCGCTACAAATGGGAATCTTAACAACCACATTGGTGTTCCGCTCACCTTGCTGTCCTTTGACCGGTCTACTGAGTTTGGAATTGTCGAGATGGGCGCCAACCACCAAAGGGAAATTGCTGCGCTATGTGAAATTGCCCAGCCCGATTACGGCTACATTACCAATTTTGGCAAGGCGCACCTTGAAGGTTTTGGAGGAGTTGAGGGCGTGATCAAGGGAAAGAGCGAGATGTATGATTTTTTACGTACTGCGGGCAACGAAGCGCTGGTAAACCTCGACGATCCAATTCAGGACGAAAAGACGTGCGATATTCAACGGTTCACCTTTGGAACTACAAATCAGGCCGATGTTGTTATCCGCTCGATTACCGCCAATCCATACGTCAGCGTTTCATTTGACGGTTACACAGTGAATTCGCACCTTATCGGGTTGTACAATGCGGCCAACATCAATGCGGCTATTGCTGCCGGTAAAAGGTTTGGCGTGGCCGATGCTGACATTGTTGCCGCGCTCGAAGATTTCGTGCCGGAAAACAACCGTTCGCAAATCCTTAAAAAAGGCGATCTCGAAATCATTCTGGATGCCTACAACGCCAATCCCAGCAGCATGAAAGTTGCCATCGAGAATTTTGTTCAGTTGGGCGGCGACGGGAAAGTGGCTTTTCTAGGCGATATGTTTGAACTAGGCGATGAAAGCTTGGCAGAACACGAAAAAATCGTAGACATGCTCGCCGATGCCCAGGTCATGACATATTTTGTAGGCAAGGATTTTTATGCCAGCCGGATTGTCAAGCCGAATTTTGTTTTTTTTGCCACGTTTGAGCAACTGGAGTCGCACCTAAAGTCAAATCCGGTGGTGGCGCAGCGCGTATTGATCAAAGGTTCGCGCGGGATGGCGTTGGAACGCGTAGTTGATTTATTGGGCTGCTGATGCCTTAACAAGATTGCGTTTTCCCTGACACGCCTTGCTGCAATATTTTACCTCATGCCAGTGACGCGCCCATTTTTTTCGCCAGCTAAACGGACGCTCGCAAACTGGGTACTTCTTTGTAGGTCGTTCCGACGGCTTCATGGTTAGCGAGAGTTGCCGTTATTTTAGTACAGTTCCCATTCCGCCGTTGACACCAATGATTTGTCCGGTGATCCAATCTGATTCCAAAAGGAAAACGGCCGCTCGCGCAATGTCGCTTGGCGTTCCAATGCGTTTAAGCGGATGTCGATCAGCGTTGGCTTGACGCTTGAGGTCAGAGCTTAGCAACGGCGCGGCCAACTTGGTGTCGGTGAGCGACGGGGCTACGGCGTTTACGCGGATATCGGGCGCAAACTCGGCAGCCAAGGCGCGGGTAAGGCCTTCAATGGCGCCTTTGCTGGTTGAAATGCTGGCGTGGTACGAAAGTCCCGTCTGCGCAGCAACCGAACTGAACAAAACCACCGATCCCTGATTCCGTTTTAGATTGGCCGCCACTTTTTTGATCGTGGCCACCGCGCCCATGACATTCAAGTTAAATTCGGTTAGGAAATCCTGCTCTGAAAGCGATGCAAAGGGTTTCAGGGTAATAGATCCGGGAGCGTATACCAGTCCGTGGATAGGGGTATCAATATCAGGCATAGGTTGGCCGGAAGTAAAGTCATGTTCAACAAAGTCGTCGCAGATCTCATTAGGCGTGCGTCCCAGGTTGATGACCAAATGCCCCTGAGCTTTTAAAATCCTTGCAGTTTCATTGCCGATTCCTCCCGAGGCGCCGGCAATCAGATAGGTTTTTCCCATAAAAAAATATTTCCCCGAAGGTAAGGAGAAATATTTATTGTTTAACAGAATAAAGAAAACATTAAACAAAAAAGTTATTGAATTTTATCCACCTGGTCTTTAGAGACATCGCCATACCAATCTTTAAATCTCTTTTTTGTTTGATAATGATCAGTGAGGATCCGGTAAACGATAACAACCAAAAAGGCCTGACCAACAACCATCGACGCAAGCAGCACCGGCACGGGCAGGCTAAATGTATTCATTACGGTGTAGGCAACCATATAGGCCACTAACATCCAGACTAAGGTGATGACATTGATTTTCATGGCAAATTTTTTATTTAAAGGTACTTGTTATTCAATCCTTTTTGGGTTAACATCTTGCTAAATAAGGCTTTGACGATTGTTTGTAGTTTTACCGCCGACGATAACCGATTGGTGCTTTTTGAAACCGGCGGCCGCAGAAAATTATATGATACCCAAACTGATGTCCAAAGATTTTGGCTGATGTTCTACAGCAAGTTTATCCGGAACGAAAACAATACACTGACAACCAGGTTTTTGTGCGTGCCGCTAAAAAAATCTCGAAATTGCGACATCCTATTGGCCCGACGTTAACCGCTTACTCCGTAGTGCGGCTAATGGCACAGTCAGATTATGACAGTTGTCATTTTTTTGGATCGGTAACAGCGCTATTTTTGATATATGTTATACCTTAAGTATCTGTGTGGTGTGGCCACTTTGGCTTTACTTATTGCCTGCAAAGGCGATGATGAAAAAATACGGCCAAGTTTAGAGCCCATTTCTGAATCGATATATGCTTCAGGAATTGTAAAAAGTGTAAACCAATACGAGGCCTATTCCCCGGTAAGCGGCATCATCGATTGCGTTTACGTTACAGAGGGGACCTTGATCAGCAAAGGAAGCCCCATCTTGTCGGTCTCTGGTAGAGTGCAGCGGCTTAATGAAGAAAATGCACAACTGGCCGCTGTTTTTTCCAGCGTTCACACCAATGAAGAAAAATTAAAAGAAGCTAAGTTGCTGGTTGATTTATCGCGCAGCAAATTGCGTAACGATTCCTTAATGTATTCCCGGCAAAGATATGCGCAACAAAAAAGAGGGCGAACTTGCCCGCATCCGCAATGAAAAAATAGGATTTGTCTTTCAGTTCCATTACTTGCTCAATGAGTTTTCAGCGCTCAAAAACGTAATGCTTCCCGGGCTAAAGCTTGCTACCAAAACCAAAGAGGAAGTGGAGCATTGCGCTTTTGAAAAACTAAAGATCCTCGGAATTGAAAAACAAGCCCATAAAAAGCCTAACCAGCTCTCGGGCGGGGAGAAACAGCGCGTTGCGATTGCCCGCGCCCTTATCAATGACCCGGTCATCATCATGGCCGACGAGCCAACCGGGAACCTCGACAAAAAAAACGGCGAAATCGTTTTTGATATTTTTCAAGAGCTGAGCGCCGTCCACAATCAGGCATTGCTGATCGTAACCCATGATACCGAGTTTGCACAGCGCACAAACCGGATTATCGAGATGGAAGACGGAAAAATCATTAAAATGTAGGCCGGATACTCGGCGCAATGACACCCAAAACAAAACGCCGTTGTGATAGTTTTGACATCTCAAAAGGAAGAAATACGCCGTCGGTAAAAGAAAACTTGTTTTTTCTAGACGCTAAACGTTTGGGCGTGCCGGCGCTCGAGTTCTTCTTTAAAAACCAGTTTGCAAGGCGCCGTCGGGCTATCCGCACTCGCTTTTGGCCCGCCTCAAAGGTTTTACGCGTTCTATCAGGAAATTCCAAAGCCTTAACCTTTAAAGTCGGCCAAAAGCTCAGACAAATGCTCCTATCCCTCACGCACACCGCGCCGGGAGATTCATGGTTTTGCGGTAAAGCATCGTGGCGTAACCAAAAACACAATAACCAAAAAAAACGGCTACACGCAAAGTGGTACAAGGCGCTAGGGTAGGAATTCGAGATGTCTTTTTGGTGGGAAATTGGGTTTTCCGCTACGCTGCAGTGAACCCTTTTGGGGTTGCCTTCACAGGAAAAAGCAAAATCGACGTTCGTCGATTTTCTTTTTTGTT
>CAKUAD010000027.1 GCA_934636265.1 uncultured Flavobacterium sp. | reverse complement strand
CGATTCCGTTGTAGGCAATCTCAGTAGCGCCTGGGTTAACCGAAGCTACTTCATCGTCGCAATCAATTGCGGTAAGGGCAATTACAAATCCTTCCGGAGCTGTAGTTCCGTAGCAAACATTTTGAACAACGTCGCCGTTGGTATATCCATCGTTATCGGCGTCTACAAAAAGATCGCCCACCTGGAAGAAGTTTTCATTGGTATCGTCGCAATCAAGACCCAGCGATGTTGCGCTGAAACCTGAAGGAACTGCTGCGCCAAAGCAAACCGTAGCGGTACCATTGTCGTATCCGTCCCCATCTGCATCGATATAGAACGAGCCTGTCTGCCATATTGTTTGGTCAGAATCGTCACAGTCGGTATTATTGGTCGCGCCAAATGGAGCCAAAACTGCTGAACCATGTCCGTCTTCATCAAGATCAGCATATGTAATCAGGTTATCATCGCTATCCAGGGAATTGGTTACCGAACCGCAAGGTATTTTCACGTCTGAACCAAAGCCGTCTCCATCATTATCCTGATAATGGGTTACGGCATCGTTGCAATCACTGTTATTGGCTACATATCCTGGTTGAGGTCCCATACAAGACACCTGAGATACAGAAGGATTCCCAAAACCGTCCTGGTCAACATCAGCATAGTATGTTACGTTAGCATTTATGGTAAAGGTCGCTTTATAGTTAGCTCCTCCATTGTTATCAAACAAAGTAGACAAACATGATGTTGCCTGGGTAGAATACACTTCCAACGTGTAATTACCCGGCGACAATCCTGATGTGAGGTTGCTGTTTGATGACACTATCTGCCATTTCTGGTTTTGTCCTCCACAAGAATTATTGCTTTGCGAGGACCATCCCGTATTCAGTACCGAAAAACTTCCCGAAGGCGAACCGGTAGGGTAAACCCTGTAATAGACTCTTGATCCCGTAATGTCGCAACCGCTACATTTCCATACGTTATGCTCAGCTCCTTTAAAAATGATTCCATTAGACACTCCTTGACAAAATGTTCCGAGATTCGCTCCGTCAAAATCGGTATTGGACGTGTCGGCCAACATATCAAAATAAGTATTTCCTGTTCCATTGATATTCAATACTACAAAAGTCGAATCAAAACCAGCTTGAGGCGGTGTAGGGGTATTACTTATGGTGAAAGTCGCCTTATAGAAATTGCCGCTATTATCCGCATTAATCACCCCAAGACAGGTTGACGTTAAAGATGAATATACCTCAAGGGTGTAATTCCCTGCGGACAGGCTGCCGGTTAAGTTCGTATTGAAGGACACCGAAGACCATCTTTGATTTTTTCCTCCACAGCTATTATTCGACTCCGACGACCAGTTCATGCTATTTTCAACATAGCCTCCAGTGGGTGATCCTGTCGGGTATATTCTATATAAGAGTTTCGATCCTGAAATATCACAACCACTGCATTTCCAGACATTGTGCTCAGCTCCTTTAAAGACTATGCCGCTTGATCCCAAACCGAAGGTTCCAAGATTTGTCCCATTGAAATCAGGATACGAAGTGCTGGCCTTAAGGTCATAATAGGTGTTGCTGCCTCCGTTGACACTCAACACAAGATAAGTAGTATCGAATCCGGCCGGATTTTGAGCTTGAATCGTAAAATTAGCTTTATAGTTATTTCCTCCGTTGTTGGCAGATTGGGTACCTGAGCAACTTGTCGACTGAGTAGAATATACTTCCAACACATAGTTTCCAGGGGTGAGGCTTCCTATCAAATTCGTATTGTATCCGCTAGTCGCCCATTTCTGATTCAGACCACCACAAGAATTGCTTGTCTGCGACTGCCATCCGATATGGTTTTGAACAAAAGAGCCCGAAGGCGAACCCGCTGGATAAATCCTGTAATACAGATACGTGGCGGTAATATCGCAGCCTCCGCACTTCCAAACATTGTGTTCAGCTCCTTTGAATACCAACTCGCTCGAACCCTGCATGAACGACCCAAGATTGACCCCTTCAAAATCAGTATAAGTGGTACTGGCTTGAAGATCATAATACGTATTTCCTCCTCCATTTAGACTTAATATCAAAAAGGTGGTATCAATCCCTGCCGTCTGTCCGTAGAACGAAAACGACCCTAACAAGAAAAGCAAAGAAAAATAAAAATCCCTGCATTGTACTTTTTTAATCATCCCTATAATTTTTTAAATAATTAATAATTTTTTTTAGGAAAAATTACAGCATAGTAAATGAGGCAGGGTAAAACTAGATAATTTAACCGTACCAAAAACTCTCTGAACGGCCAGAAGAACGACTATAACGTTTTCGTGTTGATAAATTATTTTTTTTTGATTTTATAGAGAATTATATATAAAAAAGATATCATTCATAAACAATCAATAAATACTGATATTTAATAGAATGAGTAATTAAAATATGGAATACCTATAAATATCCTTAAAATATAATGATATGATTATAAAAAGAACAAATACTAAATACTTTAACAAGTATTTTCTTTCTTTTTTATTTAAACAAAACCCGTTTCGTTTTAATTATCAACACGAAAACGTTTTCGCGAATTTCACGTAAAAAAGCGGAAACGTTATTTGATTAACTTCGTTTCAAATGATAATAAAAAAATCAATTAAAGACATGAAAATCTGGATGTTTATTCTGATTCTTTGTTTCGCTTCTCCCACAACAAAAGCACAGGTAGGAATTAATACAAGTGCGCCACTGAGCATGCTTGACATAAACGGAAATCTCTCTGTAAAACACGTATCACTGACAGGAAGCAACAGTATTACTAATATCAATGACGGTGTATACATTTCTGTTAACCCGACTTCAACCGACCAAGAGTTCACGTTACCTGACCCCGCTTCGGTTCCCGGCAGAATATACTTTATTCGTAATGTCAGTGGTAGTACCGCTAAACTGACCATGTATGGCGGCAAGAATTTCTATTTCTCAAAATCTTGGACAGGAAGCAGTACGCAGATATACATGTATTCAAATGACACTTGCAATTGCAATCCTGGTGACCATCCTAACAACGGAAGTGGATACAGGAGTTTGATAATCATAAGCGACGGCAACAATTGGAACGTATTCAATTAACAAACTAACATAATCACAACCACATGAAGAAAACACTACTCTTACTCTTTATTCTAGGCTTTACAATTGTTTCTGATGCACAGGTACAATTCACACCAATCCCTTTTGGTGTAAATCAGGAAGTATTCGTTACCTATGGCGCATCCGGCGATTATTCACTATTCGATCCGAACGGGGAACAGACACTGTATTTATATACGGGGCTTGAGACCGATGGGATTCCAGACACATGGGATTTTCATGACCAATGGTCGGATGTAAATAGTCTGATTCCTTTGGTTTTCAATTCGTCTTCGAACCGTTTCGAAGGTTCCTTTACAATTGGAACGCGTAGTTACGTCAATTCGAGTACTCAGGAAATTCAATTGCTTCCCGAAGGCACATGTATCAACAATTGGTATTTCATTCTAAGAAACGCTGCTGGCAACCAAACCACCAATCTTATCGGATCAGACTATGGCTATGATACTTCTTCATGCTATCTCAAAAAAAACAGTAATAGTCTGAAGGAAAAAGTAATTTATTCGAACGGTTATTTGGTGAATTCGTCTACAGAATCATTCCAAGTTGACTTATACAATCTTTTGGGACAACGTCTGCAGGGTTTCTTTCTAGAACAAAATGAAACCAGACCAATTACAATGAGAAATCACGAACCTTATATTGCGGTCCTGAGCAATGGAGACCACAGGTTCTCTATAAAATTCATCCCATAATAGTATACGGAAAACGATATAAAAAAGGCTGCCAATGGCAGCCTTTTTTATAACATCCCGGCACTCGCCTATACCTTTTTTTGGGAATCCCGATTACGACACCAAAGGAAGATGGATAAAAGGTTAAATTTTTATATTTTTACTATGTAAACCACTAAAAACTAAAACCATGGGACTTGGAAGTTTTTTTAAGAACCTCTTCGGCGGAGCAAAAGACACAGCCGATAGCGCAGCCAACACTGCGGCGGCATCTGCTGAAAAAGCCGAATCGACCGCATCGGATTACGTAGAGAAAGCGAAAGATTATGCTGAGGACGCGATTGACAAAGTAAAAGAAGTCGCTTCGCCCTATGTAGAAAAGGCTGAAGAATATGCCGAAAAGGCAAAAGATACCGTTAGCGAATATGCCGATAAAGCCGGTGACGCGCTTGAAAATGCGGTAGACAAAGCCCAGGACTTTGCTAGCGACGCGGTGGACAACATCAAAGATAAAGTATCCGGATTTATGGGCGGAGCTGACGAAGCTGCTGACGATTTAAAAGCAAAGACTAATGATACGCTAAACAAGTTGGACGAAACCGCCGATTAACCTTATCTTTGAAATTCAGACCTTCCTTTTTGGAAGGTTTTTTTTTGACATGAAGAACGAAATCCACTCCGTACAAGACTATCTCCAACACTTTTTCAACGTGCTGATCGAGTATTCGCCAAAGCTGGTTTCGGCGCTGCTCGTCCTGATTGTCGGACTTTATCTCATCCGACTGATCATTCGGATTGTCAACAAAATCATGATCCGGCGCGATATCGAACCTACCCTGGCGAATTTCGTTTCGGACATACTCGTTTGGGGATTGAGGCTTTTGCTGGTCGTAACATTCATCTCGCGGCTTGGGATTGAAACCACATCGTTTGTCGCGATTTTAGGTGCGATGGGACTCGCGATTGGCATGTCGTTACAAGGCTCGCTTTCTAACTTTGCGGGCGGGATGCTGATTATTCTCTTTAAGCCTTTTAAGGTAGGTGATACGATTGAAGCCCAGGGCGTAATCGGGACAGTGCTCGAGATTGAAATCTTTACCACCAAGCTTGTTACCGGAAACAACCAGACCATTTATATCCCAAACGGTATCCTGTCAAACGGCATCATCACCAACTACTCGCAAATGGATATCCGCCGTGCCGACCTCACCTTTGCCGTATCGTATGACACTAACATTGAAAAGGCAAAATCGATGATTATGGACATCATGAAGCGCCATCCAAAAGTACTCGATAATCCGGCACCCGAAGTGATGATAAAAGAAGTAAACGCAAGTTCAGTCGTGCTCGCAATACGCCCGTGGACTGCAAATCTGGATATCGAGATTGTCACCTCAGACGTGCTTCAGCAAACCAAGGACGACTTTGACAAAGCCGGAATGGCAGCCCAGCCCTACGTGGTAGAACGATCTAAAGATTAAGTGGTTTTAAAATCCTTGAGATAGAAAGGCTCAAAATAGGCCACGTCCTCAAAAATTCCTTGCAGAAACTTCTGATAGCTGATGGCAGTCAGCCCAACCGCCGACGGAAACTCAATGTTATCGTGGTAAATCACATCGTCGCCAAAGATTACCGTCCGGCATTTTTCCAGACAGTCCCCCGCAATGTGTAACGGCCGCGCAAAATCCTTGAAGGAATCGGGCGTAAGGATTTCAGACCAAGTAGATTTTATTGGATTTCCACCGGAAAAAGCGGCGCTGTAAGCCTCCATACGGCGTGCATCGATAAGCGGAATGACGGTACCCTGCGGAGCCTTTACCTGCCGGGCCAGAATTTCCAGGCTGTCGACGGCCACCAACGGAATACCCAGAGCATAGCACAAGCCTTTAGCCGCCGAAACTCCGATGCGCAATCCGGTGTACGATCCAGGTCCTTTACCAACGGCCACCGCTTTAAGATCGGTATAATTGATACCGGCCTCGCGGATGACTTCGTCGATAAAAACATGGAGCTTTTCGGCATGCGAATAGCCTTCGGTGGCAAGCTCTCTGACAGATACGGGGACACCCTCCTGGGCCAGGGCTACCGAACAATTTCGTGTAGCAGTTTCAATATTCAGGATCACTCTTCCTGTTTTTTGGAATTTTCTTTCTTTTTAACCGTCACTTGGTCGCCTGGTTTAAGCTCCTTGGTCACTGTGTTGTACGGACCAACAATGATCACATCGCCCTTTTTGAGGCCGCTGGTAATCTCGATGTTGGTATCGTCTTGTATGCCGGTGGTCACGACACGCAGTTTGGCTTTGTCTCCGCTTTTAACAAAAACACACTCAAACTTTTGCTCCGTCTTGGCTTTGATTTTGGCCTCTTCTGAATCTTTTGCCACCACTCGTTTCTTGGCTGCGGTCGTATCGGTCTTAACCACAATCGAACTGATCGGAACGCCCAATGCCTTTTCCTTGCGGCGTGTGATGATGTCAACCGTTGCCGTCATTCCCGGGCGGAACGGTGAGTAATTTTCGCCCTTGCCTTCCAGCAAATCCTGATAGGATTCGGTCAGAATGCGAATCTTTACTTTAAAATTCGTCACTTGATCGGCGGTAAGCGTTGTTCCTGTTGCGGTGTTGGCAGCCGAGTTGGCAATGCTGGTCACCACGCCGCGGAATTTCTTTTTAAGATATGCATCAACCTCAACGTTAGCTGAATCACCAACATTGATTTTGACAATATCGTTCTCGTTGACGTCAACCTCAACCTCCATGTTTTTCAGGTTGGCCACGCGCATGAGTTCGGTACCGGTCATTTGCTGAGTTCCCAAAACACGCTCTCCCAGTTCAACGTTAAGCGCCGATATGGTTCCGTCAGCCGGCGAGTAAATCGTAGTCCTGCCCAAGTTGTCACGCGACTCCTTTACGGTTGCCGAGGCGCTCTGAACATTGTAATAGGCTGACTGTCGCGTTGCCTTGGCCACTTGGAACGTTGAAACAGCTTTATCCCAGTCGGCTTTGGAGATAATTCCCTTTTCAAAAAGCGTTTTGTTCCTATCGTAATTGGCTTTGGCTTCGGCAAATTGCGCTTCGGCCTGGCTCAATCCGGCGCGGCTACTCGACAAGTTTGAAACCGTCTGGTTAAGGCGCGAGGTGTACAAATCCGGATTGATCTTAACCAACAACTGGCCTTTTTTTACAACCTGGCCTTCCTTGACGGGAAGATCGATGATTTCACCCGACACTTCGGACGAAAGCTTTACCTCAATTTCAGGCTGGATTTTTCCGGTAGCCGACACGGTTTCGATGATGGAAATCTCATCAACCACGGCGGTTTCAACTTCCTTTCCTTCATCCTTGCCGCCCAGTACGCCAGTTTTGGCCAACACCACCAACAAGACTACCAGGGCCAGCGCCCCACCGATAAAGAAGTAAACCGTTTTTTTTGACATTTCTACTGCTATTGGGTTATCGGAATGCCAAAGTAGAATTCAACCACTTTGACTCTAAAAATATAGTCGTACTTGGCGCGAACCACGTCCGACTGCGAATTTACAAATAATGTCTGAGCCTGATTAAAATCAAAAGCGTTCATAAGCCCAACCGCATATCGCTCCTTGGCGTACTTAAAGGCTTCTTCGCGCGCTTCAGCTGCTGCTACTGCGGCTTCATAGGCCTTAAGCGCACCTTTGGCATCGGTAAAGGCAGTGTAGACGTTTCGCTCCAGGTCAAGCTCAGCCTGCGAGTAGGCAATTTTTGATCGTTCCAACGCAACCTTTGATCGCTCTACGTTGTTGCGCACCGACATGCCGTTAAGGATGGGAACGTTCAATTGCAAGCCAAACGAGTGACCTTTATTGGTATCAAATTGCTCCCAGATAGAATCGGGCGGACCCAAAACCGGAACAAAGTTAGGCTGCACCACATTGTAGTTAACGCCGTTGATGTCAACCGTTCCGATGGTCGTTGTCGGGAAAAGTGTGCTCTGTTCAAAACCGCGAACCCTGTCGGCGTAAGCTGCACGCGTGCTCAGGTTGTAAAAACCCTGGATGCTTGGCGAATAGGCTCCCTTGGCGATTTTCACGTCGCGCTCGGCAAGCTCGAGATTAGCCTTGGCAATTTTGATTTCCATGCGCGCTTCCTTGGCCTTTTCAAAAATGGCGTCAGGGGATTGCAACATGGTTTCGCTGTCCTTGGCCTCGTATTGGTCGTCGGCTATGTCAAAATTCTCAAAATCGTCCAGTTGCAGCAATTGTGCAAGGCTCAACCGTGAAATCAACAGCGCATTTTCGGCCACGATAACCGCCTGCTGGTTTGACGATACAGTCGCCTGCATGTCCATCAAGTCGCCGCGAGGGACCGATCCGGCATCAACCAACTCCTTGGTGCGCTCTTGTTGCTTCAGGTTGTTGGCCAACTGTTCCTGCTGGACCTTGAGGTTTTCCTTATTAAATAGAATCTGCAAAAAGGCATTGGCCACGTTAAGCGACACATCGTCCTGCATTTTGGTCAGCCGGTATTGTGCCGCCAGGATCGCCATATTGGAGCGGCGCAAACGGTTTTGGCTCTGGAGGCCGTTGTAAACATTAAGACCAACACTCACGCCCGCTGCGGTAAACTGCGTCGTTTGGTTTTCCAGCAGGCCGGTAGTGATGTTTTGGTTAAGACCGATGTTCCACGAATGGGAGGCGTTGCCGTTCACATTGGGCAAAAAGTTGCCAAAGGCGTCTTTCTTTTCAAGGTCGGCAAGGCGTGAATCCAGTTCAGTCTGTTTGATTGAAATGTTGTTTTTCAGCGCGTATTCCACGCATTCCTGCAACGTCCACTTTTTAGGCTGAGCAAACGCTCCCAGACCGCAAAGCAGGGCAAGCAGGAAAATTACGCTTAGATTCTTATTCATGATTTGATAGGAAACGCAGAAAAAAGTCCTGCAAAGTTAATATTATTTAATGTTGTTCACCGATTGTTCGCAATTAATTACTTCCGGGTTGGGCCAGACCCTGGTTCCACACCTTGATTTTCTCGTCCTTTTTAAGTCCGCTTTTCACCTCGACGTAAATACCGTCGCTCACCCCGAGCGTTACGGGTCGCTTGTCAAATTCGTTGTTGCCTTTTTGAACTTCGACAAACGGTTTCTGGTCTTTATCAAACTGGACGAGAGCTTCCTTTATCGCTAAAACATCTTCCGCCTTTTCCAGGATTACCGACGCATTCGCACTCAGCCCGGCGCGGATAAACGTCGTATCCTGACGCGCCAGCATGCCTTTTATCTCAAACTGAATGGCGCCGTTTTCGGTTTTCCCCTTGGGTGCGATGTATTGCAAAGTGGCATCAAATTTTTTGTTTTCGATGGCGCCAACGGTAATTTCGAGTGGCAAACCTTCGCGGATTTTTCCCACTTCCGACTCATCTACCTTGCCGACAAAAATCATCCGGCCCACGTCGGCAAGACTGGCAATTGTGGTACCCTCGTTAAAATTATTGCTCTCGATTACCTGATTGCCCACCTTTACCGGCACATCAAGCACCATTCCCGTAACGGTTGACCGTACCACCGTGTTGGCATAATTGCCCAACCCGGCAGCGGTTCCGGTTTTAATAATGTCCAGTCCCTGACGCGCGGCGGCGTAACTTTGCTTGGCCTGCAGGTAAGCGGTCTCGGCCGATTGGAATTCATTGGCCGATATGACCCCTTTGTCAAACAAGGTTTTTTGACGGTTGTAAAACTTTTCGCGGTTTTCCAGGTCGATGCGCGCCGTCTGAACCTGATTCTGCGAATTGCTCAAATTGCTTACGTTGGCCACGACCCGGATTTTGGCTATCGGATCGCCGGCTTTGATGGTCTCGCCCGCCTTGACGTAAACGGCCTCGATAATCCCGGAAATGTTGGGCTTGATCAGGACTTCCTCGTCGGGAACAATATTACCGGTTGCAATCGTCGTTTTAACGATGGTTCTGGTTTCGGGGAGTTCGGTTTGGAAAACCACCGGCGACTCCTGGTTTTTGGCATACAGATAATACAGCGCGCCAAAAAACACAACGGCAATAAAAATTAAAACAAAGATGGTGACTCCTCTTTTCATGAATGGAAATATTTGGTCCTTTTATTATTCAGTTCGTAATGCATCTACGGGTTTTACCTTGATGGCAATCTGCGCCGGTATCAACCCGGCCAAAAGTCCTGATCCCACCAGAATCATCAGGGCCACGAACACCACGCCCAGGTCGACACTTGGATTGGTGAACATCCTCCCCTCATCAGGCATCGCATCCAGCGCCATATTGATCACGGCCAGCACACCGGTTGCTGCGGCAATGCCGGCCATTCCGGCCAAAATGGTCAGGGTGATGGACTCAGTTAATATCTGGCGTCTTATCTTTCCGGGTGTTGCGCCCAAAGCCCGGCGTATTCCAATCTCGTTGGTTCGTTCCTTGACCACGATCAGCATGATGTTGGAAATCCCGATCACCCCTGAAAGCAAAACCAGTGTCCCAACAAAATAGGCTATTACCTTGAGGAGCAAAAACAGTCCGTTGACTTTTGAGAATTCCTTGTAAAGGTCAAAATGCCCGATGGCTCTTTCGTCGTCCGGATGAATATCATGGCGTGATTTCATGAACCGGAAAATGTCTTCTTTTAAATCAGTGATGGACGCACCGTCGCGGGCCGTGATGGCCATCCACCCTACCACGTCGCCATAATTAAACGCCTGCTGAAACGTGGTAAACGGCATAAAGATGCTTTTCTGGGCTTCCTCGGCATTTCCGTTGTTGTTGCCCTTTTTCTTGTAAACGCCAACCACCATAAAGTTGACGCCGTTGACGGAAATATTGGTGCCAACCACTTCTTCACCCGGAGCGTACAGATTGTCGATCACGCCCTGCCCGATTACCGCTACCTTGCGTTTGGCACTAATGTCGTTGTGGTTGATGAATCGGCCCTGGATGATATCCATCGACTCCTGTTGTGTGAGTTCAGGATAGTCGCCGTAAATGGTAAACGCACCGGTTTTGGTGCCGCGGGTAACATTATTGGCCCCCATATAACCGCCCAACTGGTTTCTTGGTGACACGAATTTCAGGTCGGGAAAATTTTCTTTGAGCGCGGGCACATCGGCATTGCGATAATTAAAATTTCGGCCTTGCGACAAACCCTTGTACGGCTTCCCTGTTGGTTGGGTCCACATAAACATGGTATTGGTGGCAATGCCTGAAAATCCTTGCTTGACACCGTTTTCGAGGCCCTTGCCGGCTGCGAGCAAAATCACGAGGATAAAAATTCCCCAAAACACACCAAAGGCCGTCAGCAGCGTGCGGAAGGTGTTGGCGGTTAATGCCTGGAGGATTTCGGCCCATTGATCGCGGTCAAACATATTATTGGTCTCTAAGTGCTACAATGGGTTTGATTCGGGCGGCGCGGTAGGCCGGGAAAAATCCTGCAACGGCTCCGGCCACAACAAGCAGGACGAGTGTGGTAAGGGCGACGCCAAAATCAACCGATGGATTCAGGAAAAATTCACTGTCGATTTGCGGGCCGGCAACTTCAAGGAGCAAAAGTCCAAAGAGCAAGCCGCAAAATCCCGCGATGGTGGTCAGGAAAATCGATTCGTGCAAAATCATGGTCACAATAGAAAAAGGCGACGCCCCCAACGCCTTGCGGATGCCAATCTCCTTGGTGCGTTCCTTGACGACAATCAGCATGATGTTACCCACGCCCACGACACCGGCAATGATGGTGCAAATCCCCACCCACCAAAAAAACAGTCGGATGTAGAGATTAAGGTCATAAAATTGTTTGGTTTCCTTGACCGAGTTAAAAATCCCGACGGCACTTTCATCGTCGGGAGCAACGGTGTGTCGCCCGCGCAAAAGGCTTCCGAGCCCGGCCTCGAAGGCATTGGCATCGGCCAGCGCTTCCTCATAAGTAGGCTTTTTCTTAAGCGTGTAAAATAGATTCGAAATCTTATCGCCTATGCCATACACTTTTTGAGTGGTTGTAATGGGCAGGTAAAGGCGCGCTTCTTCCCTCTCGCCGGCTGGATCGGTAAAGACCCCTACCACCTTGAACGGAATGGCGTTTATGGTGATTTGTTTGCCGATGGGATCCTCGTCCTTGAACAAATCGAGCGCTACCTTATTGCCGATCGCAACGACCTTTTCATAATTCTTCATGTCGTTGTCATTGACAAACCTGCCTTTGATCATGGTAGCATTTTCGATAAACTGATAATCGGGATAAACGCCTCTAAACTGATAGTTACCCGTTTCCTTTTTATGGGCTACGTTGCCGTTCCAGAAATTGTAACTCGACCCTTTGCGATCCAGGTTGTCGCCAAAACGACTTACCGACAGCTGGTAATCTTCATTGCGCATCTGGATTCGACGACCCGGATTGAGGCCTTTGTGTTCTTTGGTGGTCACATTTGACCAAACCTCGATGATGCCGGCTGCGTCGCGCTCAAACTCCTTTTCGATGCCGTTTTGCAATCCTTGACCCACGCCCAGCAGGATAACCAGGATAAAAATTCCCGATGCAACAGATACTCCGGTAAGTGCTGTCCGGAGCTTGTTCTTGGCCATCGCCTCAAAAATTTCCTGCCAGCGTTCGATATTAAACATGGAGTCCGGCTCGTTGTTGAACAATTTCGCGATCGTCGATAATCAATCCGTCCTTTAGCAAAACGTTTCGCTTACACATGGCGGCGATATCTGATTCGTGCGTCACGATCAATATGGTTTTTCCTTCGTCGTTGATGGCCTGGATGAGCTCCATGACTTCATACGACGTCTTGGTGTCGAGGGCGCCTGTGGGTTCATCGGCCAGCAATACCTTAGGATGCGATGCCAAAGCCCGTGCAATGGCCACGCGCTGCTTTTGTCCGCCCGAGAGTTCGTTGGGCAAGTGATGCGAATGGGTTTCGAGACCTACTTTTTTTAGATATTCCATGGCGATCTCATTGCGTTCACTTCGGCCAACGCCCTGATAATAAAGCGGCAAAGCCACATTGTCGAGCGCCGACTTATAGTTAATCAGGTTAAACGACTGAAACACAAAACCCAAAAACTGGTTTCGGTAACGCGAGGCTATGGTTTCGTTGAGTTTTTTGATGGGCACCCCGTCAAGGACGTAACTTCCGGAATCCGCTTCGTCCAGAATTCCCAAGATGTTGAGCAGTGTAGATTTGCCCGATCCTGACGAACCCATGATAGCGACCAACTCACCTTCATTTACGTTAAAGTCGATTCCTTTTAAAACGTGGAGCGACGTGGTTCCGGTTTTATAGGATTTGTGAAGGTTGCTGATTTGTATCATAGTTATTGCAAAAGCCATAAGACTGATGCATCAAAAAAATGTTACGCCCATTTTTATACTTTTGACAAAAATATACTATTGATGAAAACCCGGCAGATTTTTTCCCTGTTTGCAATGATTTTGATGCTGGGATGCGCTACGTCTAAAAAGATATCCGCGCTCAAACCTGAGCCCACTCCCGCCGCGCCCATTGTGTATGAAAACGTCCCGTCGTTTATCAGCCTTCCGGTATCGATTAAATTAAAGGATATTGAAAACCAGACCAACAAATACCTGCAAGGCCTTATTTATGAAGATAAGGACATTGCCGACGACGATCTGGAAATGAAAATCTGGAAGCAGGGTCCCATCAGCCTGGAAAATGAAAAAGGCAAAATCAAGACGACGTTGCCACTTAAAATGAATGTAAAATACAGGATTGGCACCAACAAACTTGGGATTGACCTATACAATGTTCAGGAATTTAACCTGAATGGCGTTATCACCTTGGTCAGTGACGTGGGCCTGACGAATTGGAAACTGGAAACCGCCACAACCTTAAAAAGCCTCGACTGGAAAGACAGCCCCAGCACGACGGTCATGGGCAAGCAGGTTCCCATCACCTATCTGGTAAACCCGGCCATCAAACTTTTTAGAAAGTCGATCGAGAAAAGCATTGACGAGGCCATTGCAAAGTCGATGGATTTTAAGCCAAACGTACTGGACGCACTGGAAAAAGTTGCAACGCCCATGCTGATGAGCGAGGCCTATCAAAGTTGGCTGCGACTCGTGCCGATGGAACTCTACACGACCAAGGCGCAACTGGAAAAGGATGCGATTGCGCTTCAGATGGGAATGAAGTGTATCATTGAAACCGTTGTGGGCGCGACTCCGCAAAACAAATTTAACCGCAATCAGATTGTTCTGAAACCAGTAAGCAAAATGCCGGATCAGGTGACAGCGCACATTGCCGCCGTATCAACTTATGAAGATGCTTCGCGCGTAGTGGCCCGGAATTTTGCCGGACAGGAATTTGGTTCGGGCGGTCGAAAGGTAAAAGTTGAAACCGTCAACATGTGGCACAAAGAACAGAAAATGGTCATTGCGCTGGGTTTGAGCGGTAGCGTCAACGGCACGATTTACTTGTCGGGATTTCCACAATACAATGCCCAGACACAGGAAATTTACTTTGACCAATTAGATTATGTACTGGATACCAAAAGCGCGCTGATGCGAACGGCCAATTGGCTGGCCAGCGGTGTGGTGCTGCGAAAGTTTCAGGAAAACTGCCGCTATTCGATTAAACCCAATCTGGAGGAAGCACGTAACAGCATCGGTGAATATCTGAATCATTATTCGCCCATGCCAGGCGTATTTGTTGATGGAAAAGTGGGCGGATTGGCCTTTCAGAAGGTCCAGCTTACCAACCGCGCCATCATCGCCTTTATTCAAGGTGAAGGAACCGTAAAGATTACCATCGACGGATTAAAATAATCAGTTCTTCTTGGCAAATCGGGTCCGGTAGACATAATAACTTACCAAGGCAACCAGAACGTAGGGCACAGCCATCAGGTAGACGATGCCGTTGTTCATGGCCTCACCCCGCGACACATCGCCCTCACTTTCAAGCGCCGCACGGCACATAGCGCACTGGGCGTTAACCAGAACCGGGAACAGCAATAGCACAAGCCATACAAAAGGCATAAGGAATTTTCGGGCAGTCATTTTAGTGGGCATAATAAGGTGAAATCATCAGGTAAACCACAACGCCTGTCACAGCCACATACAGCCAAAGCGGAAACGTGATTCTGGCCAGTCTTTTATGGCGGTCAAACCTTTGGGCCAGGGCGCGCACATAGGTAAAAAGCACCATCGGGATAATGACGATCGACAGCAGGATATGGGTCAGAAGGATAAAGGCATACACGTAGAGCATGTTGCCCACCTCGGCCTTTTCATCGGCGCTGCGGACACCATCGGCATTGAGATCGCCATAAACGGTGGAATCGGACGTCATGTGATAGGCTACATACATCACCAGGAAAAGCACCGAACACATAATGGCAAAATTCATCAGCCGCTCGTGTACTTTGCGGTTTCCGTTTTTTATGGCCCAAACAGCCGCTACCAATACGACGGCCGTGAGCGCATTAATCGTGGCGTAGATGGGCGGCAAAAAGGATAGCGGTGCCACGTCGATTCCAAAATCGCGCAACTTGACGCTAAACAAAACCGCAACGGCCAATGGAATGATAACCGATACGGCAATGATAAATTTGCGGAATTTTTTCTCGATTTTATCCGATGTCTCACTCATTGAGCAAAAGTTTGATGTCCTGGGTTAATTGTTTGATGCCTTCCTTCTCGATCCCGTCGTAGTACACAATTGGGTTTCCGTAAGTATCGCGGCGGCTGCGAATGTTGCCCTGCTTGTCGATTAGCGCAAAAAAGCCCGAATGTTCAAAACCTCCCGCAACGTTTTTATTTTGGCCCGCATAAAGGTTAAACCCTTTGTTGGCGATATTCATGATGTAATCAGATTCCCCGGTTAAAAAATGCCAGTTTGACGATTTGACGCCAAGAACCTGCGCGTGTTCCTTTAAAACCCGGGGGGTGTCGTGCTCGGGATTGATGGTAATGGAAGCAATGCCAAACGACGCGTTTCCAAAAAAGGTCTTCTCCAATTCCAGCATGTTGGCATTCATTTTTGGACAAATGGTTGGACAGGTTGAAAAAAAGAATTCCAGAACATAGACTTTTCCTTCGTAATCCTTTTGGCTGATGGTTTTGCCATCTTGGTTTACGAGTGAAAAATCAGGCGCCTTACCAATAGTTACCAAGCTCGAAGAGGTATTCCCGGTTACATTGTCCAGGTTTTTTCCCGTAACAACCTGCGAATTTTTGACCCTATCCACAATTTTTGGAACCGCCCAAATGCCAAAAAGCAGGACGATAAATGAAATCCCGATATAACTTTTGTTCTTCATCAGATTTTACGTGAGGCGTTGTTGTTCTTTTTAAGGGCTGCGCGATATTCGTAAAGGATGATCTTAAAATCATCGAGCATTTCATTGCTCAAATCGGCCGGCGAGGACACATCGTACCCTTCTTTGTAGTCATCGCCCTTGCGGCCGCGCAGGTTTCGCTGTTTGTCAACCAAGTAAACATTAAAAGTTCCGGCAGTGGCATCCAACGCGCCGGCCAGTTTGAGTTGTTTGTGGTAGGCGATGATTTCGTCCTTGGGAGCAAAAACAAACTTCCACTGACTGATGTCGGTGAAACCGGAAAACTGCGTCAGGATTCGCGCAACATCGGCCTCGGTACCCAGTGGACAAACGTAAACAAACTGTAGGTCGTTAAACTTGTGGTAGCGCTGATAGACTTTCTGATTAAGGTTGAACAGCCCGCCGCGACGGTCAAGAATCTCATCGCCGCCAAAACCCAACACAGTAATTTTGCCGTCGAGTTTAACCAGTGTGCTGTCAAGGGACTGCCAGTTGCCAAGTTCCGGAATCGAAGGTGTAAGAGTGGGTAATTTGCTGAAACTGTTTACTCCCGAAGCGAAAAACAAATACGCCACGATGGGCAAAACAAACAAAACAAAGAGAACGATGTTCTTTTTCATATCAGCATTTAATCACCTTGCAAAAATAAAAAAAGGCGGTGTTAAAACCGCCCTTTTCGTTGAATTAATATAGGTTTAAAAATTCCACTTGATGGTCGAATTCTTAAACACCTCATATACGTAATCTCCTTCAACAAGCAGAATGAATATCAGATAAATCACCAGGAAAACCAATGTCCCTACTACCGCCCAGCGCAAACTTGCCTTTTCTCCTTCCATGTGCATAAACGCCCATACAATGTAGTATGCCTTTACGATGGTCAGGATGATGAAAATCCAGTTGAGCAGGTTCATGCTCAAAAAGTTTGTCATATAGAGAGATGCAGGTTTCTCAATCCCCAATGCTACCTCTACAATGGTAACCAGCGATAGGATACCAAAAACCCACCAGATTCTTTTTGTATTTGAAACGTGTTCGTGTCCGTGTGCCATAATGCTCTTAAATAATTATTATACCAGGTAAAAGAAGGTAAATACAAATACCCAAACCAAGTCTACAAAGTGCCAGTATAAACCAACCTTCTCGACCATTTCATAACTGCCGCGGCGATCATAAGTCCCCAGAACGACGTTAAAGAAGATGATAATGTTAATGACAACTCCCGAGAATACGTGGAATCCGTGGAATCCTGTGATAAAGAAGAAAAAGTCAGCAAACAACTTGCTTCCGTATTCGTTGCGGACCAGGTTGGCTCCCTCTACAACCAGCACGCCATTGCCAAGCATTTTAGCCGACTCTTCACGGGTTAGCACCTCTTTGTGTTTTTTCTTGTTGATGCCAGGTTGCAAACGTTTGTCGGCTTTCTCAGCATCGGTATCCATGTAAATGCGTTCGGTGCGAACCAATACATTGGGATTGGCCTGGAATCCGGCCTGTACTTCCGCCAGTGAATAGGTTGGCAGCGAACTCTCGCTTTGGAACCACATACCGCCGCTGCGTGTCAGCTGCTTGCGTTCTTCAGGAAGTTCAACGGCAAAATCAGCCAATGCAAGACGTTTTCCGTTAGTATCAACAAACTGCAAAAGGCTTCCTCCCTTGGTTTCGACAGCTCCGTATTGACCTTTGATGAAGTTTTTCCACTCCCAGGCCTGTGAACCCACGAAAATCAAACCGCCTATAATGGTCAGGAACATGTAAAACGCAACCTTCGATCGGTTCTTTTGGTGGCCGGCATCAACGGCCAATACCATGGTTACCGATGAGAAAATGAGGATAAATGTCATCAGCGCCACATAGTACATGGGCGCGTTTACACCATGCAGGAACGGAAAGTGGTTGAACACTTCGTCAGGCAACGGCCATGTTTCGATGAATTTAAACCTTGAAAAACCGTAAGCAGCCAAAAATCCTGAAAAGGTTAGGGCATCTGATACGATAAAGAACCACATCATGAGTTTGCCATAGCTGGCACCCATCGGCTCATTACCTCCACCCCAGACTTTTTCGCCGGTTACCGTAGTTGTCGCTTCCATAAAGAGTCAGTTCGTTAAAAAGTTCCCAAATTTAGTCTTTTTTCTTATTTGTAGAAAGATAAAAATAAAAACAAATAAATCCACAAAAAATCCAGAAAGTGCCAGTACATCGC
>CAKUAD010000026.1 GCA_934636265.1 uncultured Flavobacterium sp. | reverse complement strand
ACCTACAGGTTGAAGTTGAGGAGGTAACCGGCGAAAGCTCCAGCGGCAGTACGCTGGTCTTAACCGGAAAAGCGCTCGAAGCAGATCTTTCAGCCTCCAGCGGAAGCTCGATCGAAGCCGATAAGATGCTGGTCAACAAAGTTACTGCCGACGCCTCCAGCGGAAGTTCTATTTTGATCCAGCCGCTAATCAGCATCGACGGAAAAGCCTCCAGCGGGGGATCGGTCAAATATGTGGGGTCGCCCAAGGAAGTTAAACGCGATGAAAGCTCCGGCGGAAGCGTTTCAGGAAATTAACAAGCCCGGCTCCGGCCGGGTTTTTTGTTTCAAATAATTAACTTAGCGGCAAATCTGTTGGTTTGAAGCGTCACATTGTATTTTACTACCTCCGTTTTTGGCTGCAATCGCGCAACCAACCCGATGTGGCGCGGCTGTCGTGTTTTAACGACTTTAACCGTAAAGAAGACGTCCCTCCCCTTTTTCGCGAAGTGTTGGCCAAAATGCAACTTTCGCCGTCGGGAGATTTTGAGCGCGCGCTGGCCATTGCCGTCGCACAGCGGATGATGATCAAAGGTGGCCGCGCACTGGGTTTTGAATCGGAAAAAACCTTGGAGATGATGCTTGAAGGAAAAGGCGGCGTTTGCAGCGACCAGGCTCAGGCATTCAACGTCTTTTGTCTTTTGGCCGGCATCCGGGTGCGCGAATGGGGCACGATCGAGAGCGCATCAACACCTGATGTGGGCCATGTCATCAACGAGATTTATTCAAAGGAGCTGGGCCGATGGATTGCCATTGACGTGATGAAGAATCTTTGGTTCCAGTCTCAAAATGGGCTTCCGCTGTCGGTAACCGAACTTTTTGCCAGCCTGAGAAAGGGTGAACCCTTGCGCTATGTTCACTTTTCCAGCCACCGATGCATCGACATGTACAAAATCAGCCGGACGTATTCCGGATCGTGCATTCCGTTTTACATCGATCGGTATTCCAACAAAACCTATGACCACTACCTGAAGCGCTTTTGCGGATGGCACAACGCCTTTATCCACGGGCTGATGATTCTCATGGGTCAAAACTACCGCTACGTCTTTGTACTCGACAACTACCGCTCGTTGTTCTTTGGCGCGGGCAAAAAAAAGCAGTAGGAACCAAAATTGCTATCTTTGCCCAAACCCGTCTCTATGAAAAAACTTTCCCTACTGTTGGTTTTGCTGATTTCTACGCTGGCTTTTGCACAAAAAGAAAAGCTTAAAGGCTCCAGAAATGTGACGCTTGTTCCTGTAGAAACCGGAGGTTTTACCTCAATTGAAATTGATGACAATCTGGAGGTTTTTTTAACACAGGGCGACCGGACAGAGGTTTCGACCGAAGCCGACGACAACCTTCACGAAGCAATTTCCGTTTCAGTAAGTGGCGGAGCGCTGCGGCTGTCGGTGGTGAAAGACGTGGCGTCATACAAAAAACTGGCAGTACAAGTTACTTTTAATACGGCGCTCACCATGATTACCATTAAAGACGATGCGCGACTGACGGGACTGACTGATTTACGCCTGGATAATTTTACGATCAAAACCCTGGGCAGCGCCAAGGCCTACGCCACGGTCCGGTCAACAACCTTTACCTTGATGGGGAATGACAAATCGAAGGCTGAACTCAACGTAACGGCTGACAATCTCATGGTCGAGATGAGCAAGAACGCAACGGTCAAAGCTCTGTTTTCGGCCAAAAAGATGATTGCCGACCTCTATCAAAAAGCCTCAGCCAATATTGAAGGCGATGTTGCCGATTTTAAATTGCGCATGGACGGCGGAACCGATTTTACCGGCAAGAATCTGAGCGTGGTTAACACCGAAATGATTTGCGAAGGATCGGCCAACGTTGGGTTGGCAGTAAGCGGAACGGCGGTGATTGAAGCTCAGGGAAAATCAGAGATTACCCTTTATGGCGACCAGGCCAAGATAGAAATCCGCAAGTTTACCGACAACGCCGCGATACGAAAGAAACCTTTAAAATAGCGCATAAAAAAAGCCCCCGGACGGAGGGCTTTTTTGTTTTATGATGATTATTCCAGCGTGGCCAAATAGCGCTCGGCGTCGAGAGCTGCCATACAACCGGTTCCGGCCGCGGTAATCGCCTGGCGGTATTCCTTGTCCTGAACGTCGCCACAGGCAAAAACGCCCGGCAGCTTGGTCTTGGTAGTTTTTCCGGTGGTGATAAGATAGCCGGTCTCGTCCATGTCAAGCTGACCCTTGAAAATATCAGTGTTTGGCTTGTGGCCGATGGCGATAAAAAGTCCGGTGATGTTAATCTCGGTTTTCTCGCCGGTGACATTGTTGACCATTCTGAGGCCTTCAACTACATTCTCACCCAAAACCTCATCGACTTCAGTATTGTAATGTACTTTGATGTTTGGCGTATTGTTGACGCGGTGCTGCATGGCTTTTGACGCCCGCATCTGGTCTTTGCGCACCAACATGGTCACGCTGTTGCAGATGTTGGCCAGATAGGTAGCTTCCTCGGCAGCCGTATCTCCGGCGCCCACAATGGCCACGTCCTGTCCTTTGTAAAAGAATCCGTCGCAAACCGCACAGGCTGAAACGCCCCCGCCGCGAAGTCGCTGCTCACTTGGCAAGCCCAGGTATTTGGCTGTGGCTCCGGTTGAAATGATCACTGTACGGGCCAGGATTTCCTTGTTGTTGTCTACCGTGACCTTGTGCCAGCCTCCTTTTTCCTGCGACAATTCAACGGCTGTTACCATGCCAATGCGGACTTGGGTGCCAAAACGCTCGGCCTGTTGTTGCAGTTGGACCATCATGGTAGGCCCGTCGATTCCTTCCGGATAACCGGGAAAGTTGTCAACCTCGGTAGTGGTGGTAAGTTGTCCGCCGGGTTCCATACCGGTGTAAAGAACAGGGTTCATATCAGCGCGGGCAGCGTAAATAGCGGCAGTGTAGCCGGCAGGCCCCGACCCGATGATGAGGCATTTTATTTCTTCAGGATTTGTAGACATAATTTTTTGTTTTGCCCCGCAAATGTAAGCGATTTGGCCAGGATTTCCAGTAGCGCATCCATAGGTTTTGATTATTTGTGAATAACTTTTGGACGCGTCGGATTTTGTTATATATTTGCATCCGCTTTCGGGGTGTAGCGTAGCCCGGTCATCGCGCCTGGTTTGGGACCAGGAGGTCGCAGGTTCGAATCCTGCCACCCCGACAGAAATCCTGACAGCTCTGCTGTCGGGATTTTTTGTTTTAAAGAAATGCCAAGTTCATTTGAGCATTTCGCGAAAACAAAAAATCCTTGACAACGCGAAGCGTTATTCAGGATTTTGAATCAACCCCCAACTCAGGATCACGGGCTCCGCCCGTAATCCTGAGGGTCCAAAAGAATCTTCCTACTACGCACAGTGAAGGGCGCGGCCCGTAATCGTAATAGTTAGCGAGTATCATACTGCTAAAA
The DNA here is from genome assembly GCA_934636265.1 of uncultured Flavobacterium sp. Taxonomy (GTDB): domain Bacteria; phylum Bacteroidota; class Bacteroidia; order Flavobacteriales; family Flavobacteriaceae; genus Flavobacterium. The sequence continues at coordinate 15,962 of CAKUAD010000026.1, read as the reverse complement.
GATACACTAACCTTACCCGAACATTTTAAACCAAAGCGTCGCATGTTTCAGGATTATCGCAATGGACGGGCGCAGCAACCAAAGCCGTTAGCGAGCCATGCTGAAAATCCGAATCAAGACGCCCTTCCCTTTCCAAATCGCACGTACGGTTCAAATAAATTTAACTTTAACGGCAGAAAATCTGTACCTAACCGGAGCGGAAATTCCATAACTTTATTCCATGGGAAGGGGGCAACCATGGGATTATCCCCTTTAAAAATAAACTGAAATTAGCGGACAGATGGTCCGGCTTGACCTCCGACACAACTTTTAAAAATCCCGCTGACACTGGGATATCAGACACTTGTCTTTTGCATCACTTGTCCGCATCTAAATAACCATCTGAAAGTTTGAACGCAACCGCTTTACAGACCAATGGCCCGCACCGGCTGAAAAGTTTACGGACAAAATTTCAGCGTATAAAACAGCGCTGGAGAAATCCTGATTTAACGGTTGCGACTGCAATTTTTGATACAACCCCCGCGTGAGGGATGGCAACGGCATCCTTTTGCGGCGGCCTGCGCAGACGCAAAAGATACAGTGGACAGCCCGACGGCGCCGTGAATTTTGTGAAAGACAATTTTTTAGAGAGAGAGTCCATAGTGCGGATGAACTAGTTTGTGGAGCGCCGGCACGCCCAAAATGCAACACCGGCAAACTATAAGGCGAGATTTTTTCTATTTTTGCGTCAGAAAACCCAAATGTATGCTCATTATAGGAATTGCCGGCGGAACCGGAAGCGGAAAAACCACGGTTGTACACCAGATTATGAATGAATTGCCGGAGACGGAAGTGGGCATTATCCATCAGGATTCATATTATAGGGACAATTCTAACCTGAGCTTTGACGAACGTGCGCTGATAAATTTTGACCATCCGCGGGCGATTGATTTTGAACTGCTGGTTTCGCATTTAAAAGCGCTTAAGGCGGGCCAGGCTATCGAGCAGCCGGTGTACTCGTTTGTGACGCACAACCGCACCGAGGATACCATTATGACACATCCGCGAAAGGTGATGATCGTTGAGGGCATCCTGATTTTGGCCAGCCCGGAATTGCGCGAGATGTGCGACATGAAGGTTTTTGTACACGCTGATTCGGACGAGCGGTTAATACGCCGTTTGCGCCGCGACATTGCCGAACGCGGCCGCGACATGGAGGAAGTCTTGCTGCGCTATCAGACGACGCTCAAGCCGATGCACCAACAGTTTATTGAACCTACCAAGGCTTTTGCGGACATCATCATCCCGAACGACAAATACAACACTGTGGCCATTGACGTGGTTCGCGCCGTAATCAAGCAACGTATTGCGTGATGGAAAACCAAGAACAACATCCCGAACCTCAGGAAAAGCAGCGTCCGCGCTGGCTTAGGCTACTGAGCAACAAATACGTTTGGGTGCTGTTGTTTTTTGCGGTGTGGATGCTGTTTTTGGACAACTATTCTTACCTGGATCACCGCGAACTGGATAGCCAGATTGACGAGCTGGAAGACAACAAACAATATTACAAGGACGAGATCAAAAAGGACAGCCAAAGCATTCGTTTGCTCAAAAATCCTGATCACGTCGAACGCTATGCCCGTGAAAAATACTACATGAAAAAAGACAGCGAGGACATCTACATCATTGAATACGAGGGCGAGCCAAAACCCGACGCCAACAAGATGATTCCAAAGCAGTAGCCCAAACCCGCCAATTACTTATATTTGCGGCATAACCCAGATGCCGTGTCACATCCAGAACGTTCACTTTTCCAAGATTTTTTGCCTGTTTCATCCAAGCAATGGAAACAGCAGATACAGGTTGAACTCAAAGGCGCCGACTACAACGAGACCGTAGTCTGGCAAAGCCCTGAAGACATTAAAGTCAAACCGTTTTACCACGTTGACGAATTTGAAGGCGTCGCCACCCGACGCAGCGGTACGCCCTTTAAGGTTTGCCAGGACATTTTTGTAAAAGATGTCGACAAATCCGTTTGGCGGGCCAATGACTCCATAAGGCGCGGCGCACAGGCCATCCGGTTTACGCTGGCCGACGACACCCTAGACGTGGCGGCCCTGATTCACGGGGTCGAACCGGTGCGGATGATAATCGTACTTCCGTTTCAGAACGAGGCTGTGATGAAAAAGATTGACATCGTATCGGCAGGCAAGGAGGTTTTTGTCATGTGCGACTCAATTCACCAGCTGGCAAGCGACGGGAACTGGTTTGCCGGAATCCCTGACAATTTTGAGGTAATGGCTCGAGGATCGTACCACAACATCCACCAGGTATCGGTTGATGCGACATTATATCAGAACGCCGGCGCCGACCTTGTCCAGCAGATTGCCTACGCGCTGGGCCACGCCAACGAATATTTTTCACGGATGACCGTAAAAGGCCCTGTGCTTTTTGCCATGGCGATGGGATCGAATTACTTTTTTGAGATCGCAAAACTGCGGGCGCTCAGGGAATTGTTTCACCTGATGGCGGCCGAATACGGACATACCGACGGATGCCACATCCTGGCGATGCCGTCGCGCCGCAACAAGACGATTTACGACTACAACGTTAATATGTTGCGCACCACCACCGAATGTATGAGCGCCATTTTAGGCGGTGCCGATACGGTAATGAACCTCCCGTACGATGTGCTTTACCACAAGAGCAATGAGTTTGGCGAGCGGATTTCACGCAACCAACTCCTGGTGCTCAAACACGAAAGTTATTTTGACCGGGTATCCAATCCGGCGGAAGGAAGCTACTATATTGAAGCCCTCACGTCGCAACTGGCTCAGAAAGCGTTGACACTGCTCAAAAACATCGAGGCGAACGGCGGATTTTTGCATCAGTTAAAGGAAGGAACGATACAACGCAAAATTGCTGAAAAAGCCAAAATTGAACAGGAAGCCTTTGACTCGGGCGAGCAGGTTTTGGTTGGCACCAACAAATATCCAAACAAGAACGACCGCATGCGCGATGACTTGGAGTTGTATCCGTTTGTCAAGCAACAGCCGCGAAAAACGCTCATCACCCCTATTATACCGCGGCGTCTGGCCGAAAAATTGGAACAGGAACGACTGAATCTCGAATCATGAAAAAACTGCTGATTACTTTATTATTCTCGGCAACGGCCGGATTTGCTCAGGAAGCTGAGGTGGTTCCCGCTGCCGAACCTTCATTCGAGTCGGTCGAGTCGATGGCGTCCATTGAAACCCGTCCGGAATATCCCGGAGGCATCGACAAGTTTTACAAATTTATCGCGACCAACACCATACCGTCGGAAAATCCTGAATTTGCCGGCGGGAAAGTTTTTGCCAGTTTTGTCATTGAGAAAGACGGTACGCTGAGTGACATAAAAATACTGCGCGACAATGCAGGATTTGGCATGGCCGACGAAGTCATCCGCGTCCTAAAAATGTCGCCAAAATGGACACCGGGAGTCCAAAACGGAAAACCGGTGCGTGTGCAATATTCCATTCCGGTGAGTTTTGCAGATACGCGACCAACTGAAAATCCTAAAAAATCCAAGCGCTGATGAGAAAGACGCTTCAGAATATCAACCTTTCTAAAGATGCGCCCGCAACGGCTGCCAACGCTGATCAGTTTGTGACGGCCGAGGGAATTCCGGTTAAATCGACGTATTCACCCAATGACATTGAAGGGCTGACACACCTGGAATTCGGGGCGGGATTTGCGCCAAACCTTCGCGGGCCGTATGCCACGATGTATGTCCGACGGCCGTGGACCATCAGGCAGTACGCGGGATTCTCGACAGCCGAGGAAAGCAATGCCTTTTACCGACGCAACCTGGCCGCCGGACAAAAGGGCCTTTCTATAGCGTTTGACCTCCCGACGCACCGCGGATATGATTCCGATCACGAGCGCGTGGTGGGCGACGTGGGAAAGGCCGGTGTAGCTATTGATTCGGTCGAAGACATGAAGGTTTTGTTCGATCAGATTCCGCTGGACCAGATGTCGGTGTCCATGACCATGAACGGCGCCGTATTGCCGATAATGGCTTTTTACATTGTTGCTGCCGAGGAACAGGGTGTGGCTCCCGCGCAACTTTCCGGAACGATTCAGAACGACATCCTCAAGGAATTCATGGTGCGCAACACCTACATTTATCCGCCTGAACCTTCGATGAAAATCATTGCGGATATTTTTGAGTACACCAGCCGCAACATGCCTAAGTTCAACTCTATTTCCATATCGGGCTACCACATGCAGGAAGCCGGAGCAACGGCCGATATCGAACTGGCATACACCTTGGCCGACGGCTTGGAATACATCCGGACCGGACTGGCCGCGGGAATGAAAATTGACGATTTTGCGCCAAGGCTTTCGTTTTTCTGGGCGATTGGCATGAACCATTTTATGGAGATTGCCAAGATGCGGGCCGCGCGGATGATCTGGGCCAAGCTGGTCAAACAGTTTGATCCAATAGACGACAAATCACTGGCACTCCGGACGCATTGTCAGACATCCGGCTGGAGCCTTACGGAGCAGGATCCGTTTAATAACGTGGCGCGCACCTGTATCGAGGCGGCCGCTGCGGCTTTTGGCGGAACCCAATCCCTACACACTAATGCGCTGGACGAAGCGATTGCGCTGCCAACTGATTTTTCAGCCAGAATTGCGAGGAATACACAAATCTATCTTCAGGAAGAAACCAAAATTACCAAAACCGTCGACCCATGGGCCGGAAGCTATTATGTAGAAAGCCTGACCAACGAACTGGCCGAAAAGGCCTGGGCGCTCATTCAGGAAGTCGAGGAACTGGGCGGCATGACCAAAGCCATTGAGGCCGGCATTCCCAAACTCAGGATTGAGGAGGCCGCGGCGCGTAAACAGGCTCGCATTGACAGCGGGCAAGATGTCATTGTAGGCGTAAACCGGCACCGTCTGGACCGGGAAGACCCTTTGCATATCCTGGATGTCGACAACCAAATGGTGAGAAAACAGCAGATAAAAAGGCTGGAAAAACTCAAGGAGAGCCGCAATGAGGACCGCGTAAACCAATGCCTTCATGCCTTGCATCAGGCGGCGAGCACGGGCAAAGGCAACCTGCTTGAACTTGCGGTTGACGCTGCCCGGGAGCGCGCCACCCTTGGTGAAATCAGCTATGCGCTGGAAATGGTATACGGACGTTTTAAAGCACAAATCAAATCATTCAGTGGCGTGTACAGCAAGGAAATTAAACAGGACGAGAGCTTTTTGAAGGCTCGTGAAATGGCCGATGCCTTTGCCGCAAGGGAAGGTCGCCGACCGCGAATCATGATCGCCAAAATGGGCCAGGACGGACACGACCGCGGTGCCAAGGTAGTGGCTACCGGCTACGCCGACGTTGGATTTGACGTCGACATCGGGCCTCTGTTTCAAACCCCTGCCGAAGCAGCAAAGCAGGCGGTCGAGAACGATGTTCACATTCTGGGCGTTTCGTCATTGGCCGCCGGACATAAAACCCTTGTGCCACAGGTGATTGAACATTTAAAAGAATACGGCCGCGAAGATATTCTGGTGGTTGTGGGCGGTGTCATTCCTCCGCAGGACTACGAATTCCTTTTTGATTCCGGCGCCGTAGCCGTATTTGGACCGGGCACGAAAATAAGTGAAGCAGCGATAAAAATTCTGGAAATTCTCGAATCCTGATTTGCCGCAGATAATTTAAACCCTATATTTGCTCGGCTTTTTTAAGCATCGGGATGTAGCGCAGCCTGGTAGCGTACTAGCATGGGGTGCTAGGGGTCGCTGGTTCGAATCCAGTCATCCCGACAAAATCCTGACAGCTCTGCTGTCGGGATTTTTTGTTTAAGAAAAACGCCAAGCTTGCTTGAGCGTTTTGCGCAAGCAAAAAATCCAAGGACGACGCAAAGCGTCGTCCAGGATTTTGTAACGCCCCCCTTTTGGATCACGCGCAACGCGCGTAATCCAGCTCCTTCCTCCAGCGGGCATCCGCGAGCCGGTAATCCCCTACCCGACTCCCGATTATCGATTATCGACCCACCCCCTCACTCCTTTCACCACGGACCCACGAGAGCCCGAAGCTTAGTGAATAGCTCGGCGAGGCGGCGCTCGCTCCTAAAGCGCCGCCGAGCCGCGCAACTTTGCCCGAAAAAATCTAAAAATACTCCCAACCGCAAAATTCCGAACGTCCAAAATCAGAGCACCCTCTAGTTTTAACGCTTGAAACGAAAACTAAACTCGTGAAAAAAACACTACTCCTTTGCATTTTAGCCTTTTCATCTGCGATCGCTCAGGATGGTCCGTTTGGTGGAAAATATTCCTTCAATCCGGACAACATCAATTGCTTGTCTGAAGAAAAATCTCACGAAATTAAAAGTCGGATTGCGCTTGCCAAAGCCGAACTGACGGCGCAGGGAAAATTGCAACAAACGCCGGCCGGGGGACACCCGCTTTTTCAATGGCCCGTTGCTAAAAATCCGGAAACCGACTACAACAACGTATGGGCCATCAGTAATTATGTAGACCATAATCCATCTTATCCGAATCAGGTTCAGGACTGGAATTGCGGCAGCCGAACCTACGATACTCCAGCGGGCTACAATCACGCTGGCATCGACATGTTTACCTGGCCGTTTCCGTGGTATCAGATGGCCAACAATCATTCTTGGGCGGTAGCCGCAGCTCCCGGAGTAATCATAGGAAAAGACAATGGGCAGTCAGATACGAGTTGTATGATGTCGGGAGCAAACTGGAACGCGGTTTATGTTGCTCATGGCGACGGTAGCGTGAGTTGGTATGGTCATCTGAAAAACAATTCCCTAACCCAAAAAGCGGTTGGCGAATGGGTTGAAACGGGAGAATTTCTCGGCGTCATCGGAAGTTCGGGAAACTCTACTGGGCCTCACCTGCACTTTGAAGTTTATAACAACGCCGATCAGTTAGTGGACACTTACGATGGGACCTGCAACAATTGGACTTCGTCTACCGACAGCTGGTGGGCGACGCAGAAACCGTACATCGACCCTAAAGTGAACGCGGCTTTCACCCATCACACGCCGCCCGTTTTTCCAAACTGTCCCCAAATTGAAACGCCAAATCTAAAAAATGAATTTGAGGTTGGTGAAACCGTTTATTGCGCAGGATATTTTGCCGATCAGAACACGGGTGCCCAGGCTTTCATCCATCTGTACCGACCCGACGGCACCCTGGCCTATAACAATTGGGCAACCGCTTCGGCATTGTTTACAGCTTCCTATTGGTATTGGTCATTCAACACTACAATCCTCAACCAAACCGGAATCTGGACGGTCACTTTCTCGTTGGGCGGACAGTCGGCGTCCCACCAATTTGGATACGGCGTAGCACTCAGCAACCCGGAGTTTGAAAAGAAAGCACTCACATTCTACCCTAATCCGGCGCAGAATTCAATCACATTCTCAAAACCCGTATTTGAGGTTTCGGCGTTCAGCATCGACGGAAAGGCGATCAGATTGACGATGGATGGCGACAATGCTGATGTGTCCCACTTGCCAAATGGCGTTTTCACCCTTAAAGGACGCGATTCTGACGGAACTCCATTCGCCCTCAAGATGGTCAAATAAAACCGATGCGACGGTTTTCCAGAGGTTAGCCTGAGTTTGCTACATTTGTTACATGACGAGCATTTTTACCGTAATGACGCAATTGGCGCGCGAGCATCAGGCCATCAACCTCGCGCAGGGATTCCCGAACTTTGAACCGGACAAACGCCTGCTTGAAATAACTTCCAGAATTGCCGCGGATTCGGTCCATCAATACATGCCTTCATCAGGGTTTGTCCCGCTGATTGACCAAATTGCAGCCTTGTTGCAAACCTATTACAATCGGTCCGCCAACAGGGGAGAAATCCTGATTACTGCAGGCGCCACGCAAGCCATCTACACAGCCATACAAGCGCTTGTAAAACCGGGCGACGAAGTCATTATTCTTGATCCCGCCTACGACTGCTACGACACTCCTGTTAACTTGGTTGGAGCCCGTGCCATCCACGTTCCTTTGGGCGCAGGCTTTTTGCCCGATTGGAATGCCATCCAAAGTAAAATGACGGGAAAAACCCGGCTGATCATCATTAACAATCCGCATAATCCTTCTGGGACGGTATGGCAAAACGCCGACTTTGAAGCCCTCGAAAATCTGTGCGCGGATTATCCCAACCTGGTCGTGCTATCGGACGAAGTTTATGAATTCATTGCTTTTGAGCCGCACCACCAATCCGTTCATCAACGGGAGAAACTGCTGGAGCGGAGTGTCGTAATTTCATCGTTTGGAAAATCGCTGCACATCACCGGCTGGAAAGTGGGTTATCTTGTTGCGCCGGATCATTTGATACAACCGATCAAAAACGTCCATCAGTTTATGGTGTTTAGCGTCAATAGCGTGGCGCAGGCGGCCCTGGCCGAATATCTTAACGTTGTAGATTTTAAGGAGCTCAAGACCTTTTACCGGGTCAAGCGCGACAAGTTCCGGCAACTTTTGCACGGCACGAGATTTACCGCGCTTCCTTGTCAGGGAACGTACTTTCAGGTGGCTTCGTACGCGGATATCAGCAGCAGTCCCGATGTGGATTTTGCGCGCTGGCTGGTGTCGACCAAGGGTGTTGCCGCAATCCCGCTGTCAGTTTTTAATCAATCCGGGCGCGATGACAAGCTCATCCGGTTTTGCTTTGCCAAGGATGACCAGACGCTGGAAAAAGCAGGTGATCTGCTTAAATTCTGATCGTAGGAACAAAATAAGTTTACTATCTTACCCGGAAAAATGACTATGGACTTTTCAAAGAAAATGTTGCGCGACGATGCGCTTGACGATAAAGTAATTGTAGTGACCGGTGGCGGAAGCGGACTGGGCAAATCCATGACGCGCTACTTTATGGAGTTGGGCGCAAAAGTGGCCATCACCTCACGCGATATTGAAAAATTGCGCACCACCGCACAGGAGCTCGAAGCTGAAACGGGCGGAAAATGTCTGCCGCTGGCGTGTGATGTCCGCAGTTACGAACAAGTGGAGACCATGCTCAAGGGCGTTTTGGATCACTATGGCCGTGTTGATGTTTTGCTTAACAATGCCGCCGGAAATTTTATTTCGCCAACCGAGCGACTGTCGGCTAACGCCTTTGACACCATCATCGACATTGTGCTCAAAGGGTCCAAGAATTGCACCCTGGCTTTTGGGAAACACTGGATTGACGCCAAGCAACCTTCATCGGTGATTTTGAACATCGTCACAACGTATGCCTGGACGGGATCGGCGTATGTGGTGCCAAGTGCGACGGCAAAAGCGGGCGTTTTGGCCATGACGCGTAGTCTTGCGGTCGAATGGGCCAAGTACGGCATCCGCAGCAACGCGATTGCACCCGGACCGTTCCCGACTAAGGGCGCCTGGGACAGGTTGCTCCCCGGCGATTTAAAGGAGAAATTCGATCTGTCCAAAAAAGTTCCGCTTAACCGCGTGGGCAACCATCAGGAACTCGCCAATCTGGCTGCTTATCTGGTATCTGATTTTTCGGCCTACATCAACGGCGAAGTCATTACAATCGACGGCGGTGAATGGCTAAAGGGCGCTGGTCAGTTTAACTTGCTCGAGGCGGTTCCGGATGAAATGTGGGATATGTTGGAGATGATGATTAAAAAGCGCGGCTGATGGCGTAGGGACATCAATCAAAAATTACGGGCGACCTATCTGATTCCATAAAAATTTTAACATTTTTTACAGATAATCTGTATCCAAACAGATGTTTTTTTTTGTTTGGGAGAATCCATTGTTCCCCTACCCATTGGTACGAAGTTACCGAAATTTCCAATGGGTCCGGTACAGATTTTCTGCCAAAAAAGTTAATAGTCATGGTGTCCGGGTTTAAATTATTCGGTGCTCTTACCGGGATATTTAATCGATAGGCATAACAGGCAATTATAAACAACGCCCACGCAAGCGGTCAAAAGGCATATCAAATTCGTAAAACTCTTCCCTCAAAATTCCCCACCTTGCCCACTGCTTTAATTTGTTCATCGCTAACCGTTTATTGAAAGTGGTGTTTCAGTCAATATTACAAAGTTTGCCTTCGCGGTCAGGGGCCAAAAAACCGAGGCTGCAAACCTGCCTATTGTTAACAAAATCGTCTTGAACTAAGACCAATTTATTGTATTTTTACCGCTCAAAATTTACAGGCTTTCATGGGCAAAATCATTGCTGTTGCCAATCAAAAAGGCGGCGTAGGAAAAACAACAACATCGGTGAATCTGGCGGCGTCACTGGGCGTTCTGGAAAAGAAAGTGCTACTCATCGATGCTGATCCGCAGGCTAACGCCAGTTCCGGTTTGGGTATCGATGTTGAGGGCGTCGAGATTGGAACTTACCAGATTCTGGAACACAGCGCTACGCCACAGGAAGCCATCCTGAAATGCAACGCGCCCAACGTGGACATCATTCCGGCTCACATTGACCTGGTAGCCATTGAAATTGAACTGGTTGACAAGGAAAATCGCGAGTACATGCTTAAACAAGCGCTCGAGGGAATCCGCAATCAATATGATTACGTCCTGATCGACTGCGCGCCATCGTTGGGACTTTTAACGCTGAACGCGCTGACGGCCGCCGACTCGGTAATTATCCCGATACAATGCGAATACTTTGCGCTTGAAGGTTTGGGCAAGTTGCTCAACACCATCAAGAGCGTACAAAAAATACACAATCCGGCGCTCGACATCGAGGGTTTGCTGCTCACCATGTATGATTCGCGCCTGCGCCTTTCCAACCAGGTGGTCGAGGAAGTCCAGAAGCACTTTCACAACATGGTATTCAACACCATCATCCAGCGTAACGTTAAGCTAAGTGAGGCGCCAAGTTTTGGGGAGAGCATCATCAACTTTGACGCGACCAGCAAAGGCGCGACCAACTACCTGAGCCTGGCCCAGGAAATCATCATGAAAAACAGCAACTGACATGGCAAAAGCGATAAAGAAACAGGCGTTGGGACGAGGGCTATCGGCGCTGCTTAAAGATCCGGAAAACGATATCAAATCAGTTGCCGACAAAAACGCCGACAAAGTAGTGGGTAGCATTGTCGAACTGGACCTTGATGCGATTGAGATCAACCCGTTTCAGCCGCGTACCTATTTTAATGAGGACACCTTGCAGGAATTGGCCTCGTCCATCCGCGAACTTGGTGTTATCCAGCCTATCACCGTCAGAAAATCTGATTTTAACAAATATCAGCTCATCTCGGGTGAGCGGCGTCTGCGCGCTTCAAAACTGGCGGGACTTAAAACGATTCCGTCGTATATCAGGATTGCCGACGACCACGAATCACTTACAATGGCGCTGGTCGAGAACATTCAGCGGCACGACCTTGACCCTATCGAGATTGCGCTTTCCTATCAGCGCTTGATTGACGAAATCCAACTGACGCAGGAACAAATGAGCGAGCGCGTGGGCAAAAAGCGTTCGACGATTGCCAATTATTTGCGATTGCTCAAACTCGACCCGGTAATTCAGACAGGCATCCGCGACGGTTTTATCACCATGGGACACGGACGCGCCATCATCAACATTGACAATCAGGACGCACAGGCCGATATCTACCACAAAATCGTCAGCAAAAACCTGTCGGTGCGCGAAACCGAAGCGCTTGTCAAAGAATATCAGGAGGGGAAGCCCGCTGCCAAAAAGGGCAAACCCGCAACCACCGCACTCGACGCGCAAAAAAAGGCGTTGTCAGGACTTCTGGGCGTTAAGGCCGATGTAAAAATGGCCGCCAACGGAAAGGGGAAAATTACCATTCCGTTTAAGTCAGAAGATGATTTGCAGCGCATCATTAAACTGATTCAGGGTGAGTAGGCTTTGGGCCATACTGCTCTTGACGCTTGTGGTGCAGGCCGGCGCGCAAACCCAGGGCGAACTCTCGCTATTGCGTGAGCGCGACACCATCAAGCCGCCGTCAATAAAGGAAATTGACATGCTGGCGCCGTCAAAAGCTGCGTTTTATTCGGCGATTTTGCCGGGATTGGGTCAGGCGTACAACAAAAAATACTGGAAAATTCCTATTGTTTACGGTGCGATGGGAACCAGTATTTACTTTTACTTGGACAACAACAAAAAATACCACCGTTACCGCGATGCTTATAAGCGGCGTCTGGCGGGCTTTACCGATGATGAATTTTCTTACCTGGATAACGGACGCCTCATTCAGGCGCAGCGTTTTTACCAGCGGAACCGCGATTTGTCGATGCTGATTACCGGACTTTTTTATATCTTGAACATTGTGGATGCCAACGTTGACGCGCACCTTTTACAGTTTAACGTCAACGACAACCTGTCGGTCAATCCCAAGGTGTATCCCAATGAGCTTAACCAACGACCAAACATAGGGTTAACGTTAAACATCAAACTCCAATGAAGATAGCACTTTTGGGTTACGGGAAAATGGGAAAAGCCATTGAGCAGGTTGCCCTTTCTCGCGGGCACGAGATTGTGTTGCGCAAGACATCCGGACAGTTTTTTGACGGATTGACGGCCGCCGATGTGGCGATTGACTTTAGCATTCCGTCGGCGGCGGTAGAAAACATCACGGCAGCGCTCGAAGCGGGAATTCCGGTGATTTCCGGGACTACGGGTTGGTTGGGCGATTATGAAAAAATGACGCGTTTGTGCCAGGAGCGTCAAGGTGCATTTTTATACGGATCGAACTTTAGTCTGGGTGTCAACCTGTTTTTTGAACTCAATGTCTTTCTGGCCAAAATGATGCGGGGTTTTAATCAGTACAAAGTGCGGATGACTGAAATTCACCACACCCAAAAACTGGATGCGCCAAGCGGAACTGCCATTTCGTTGGCGCGGGATATCATTGACCACAGCGATTATTCCGGATGGGGATTGAACGATGGCGCAGCCGACGAGATTCCCATTACGGCTGAAAGGATTGATAGTGTACCCGGAACGCATACGGTGTATTACGAATGTCCGATTGATACGATTGAGATTACGCATACAGCGCACTCGCGTGAGGGTTTTGCCCAAGGCGCAGTGTTGGCGGCCGAATGGATTGTTGGGAAGACGGGTGTCTTTTCAATGAAGGATGTGCTGGGTTTAAACCGCGAGGTGCGTTAGGGATTGAGGCTTTGTTTGAGCTCCCCGACGGTTGACCCTCGATGAGGATTTTGCGGCCCGGGAGCGAGTGCCGAAAGCCCGGCGGCGGCTTTAACGGCAACGTTTACTGAAATGCCTGACCGCCGCAACGCCAAAAAAATGACCATTATTTTTGACTAAAAACAAAATAATATGACCTGGATTGAATGGTTTGTGTTTTTCCTGATTGTTCAAGTGGTGCACTTTGCGGGCACCTGGAAAATGTATGAAGCGGCCGGGCGCAAGCGTTGGGAGGCGATTGTGCCGGTTTACAACGCCGTTGTGCTGATGAAGATTATCAACCGCCCTGCTTGGTGGACGGTATTGCTTTTTGTTCCGGTGGTAAACCTGATCATGATTCCGGTGGTTTGGGTGGAAACGCTGCGAAGTTTTGGACGCAACTCGACATTTGATACGCTTTTGGTGCTGGCGACGCTTGGCTTTTACCTTTTTTACATCAACTACACCCAGCCGCTTAATCATGTCACCGACCGAAGTCTGGTGGCGCGTACCAAGACGGGGGACACCATCAGTTCGCTGCTGTTTGCCATTGTGGTGGCCACGGTGGTTCATACCTATGTGATGCAGCCATTTACCATTCCGACATCGTCTTTGGAAAAAACGCTTTTGGTGGGCGATTTTCTGTTTGTGAGCAAGTTTCACTACGGAGCGCGTACGCCTATGACGACGGTGGCCGCACCCATGGTTCACGATACGATTCCGGTGGCGGGGGTGCGCTCTTACGCCAAATGGCCGCAGCTTCCGTATTTTAGGCTTCCGGGCTTTGAAGAGGTTGAAAAGAACGACATCGTGGTGTTTAACTGGCCGGTTGATACGGTTCAGCAGTTTTTTAAAGCGCCTACCGAACGCATCCGCAAGCCGGTAGATAAGAAATCTAACTATGTAAAGCGTTGCGTGGGTACGCCGGGCGATTCGCTTTCTATCCGCGACGGCGTGGTGTTTATCAACGGGCAGGAACTTAAACTTTCCGACCGGGCGCGTCCACAGTACTCTTATTCCGTTTTGCTCGACCCGCAAAAAGCACCTACACTGGATTATTTGTACCGCGAGCTTGATTTGACCGATGGTGCCGGATACCGCCAAAATGCGGGCGATACGCTGACGATTCGCGCCATGACGGCCGAAACTGCCGAACGATTGAAATCGATGCCGGGTGTATTGCTGGTAAAGCGCAATGTGACCAAGGGTTGGGACGGCTGCTTTCCGGGCGGTAACAACTGGAACGGGGACAATTACGGTCCGATCTATATTCCTGAAAAAGGCAAGACGGTGACGCTTGACAAGGAGTCGATTAAGTTCTACAAGCGCATCATTACCGATTACGAAGGACACGACCTGAAAATCACGGGCGACGAAATCCGGATTGACGGCAAGGTGGCCACGCAATATACTTTTGCCCAGAATTACTACTGGATGATGGGCGACAACCGCCACAACTCCGAGGACAGCCGTTACTGGGGTTATGTTCCGGAGACGCACATTGTTGGCAAGCCGGTGTTTATCTGGATGAGCATTGATCCGTCAAAAGGCGGCATGGCCAAGTTTAGATGGGAGCGCTTCTTTACGACGGTTGGCGGCGACGGAAAGCCTGTTTCCTACCTTTGGGTGTTCCCGATTTTGCTGGCTGTTTACTTTGGTACCGAATGGTATCTGAAGAAACGCAGACGCGAAAAAGAGCAAAATCCTTAATTTTTTAGGCGGTGAATTTATTGCTCTACCCTACTTATTTTGCGCCCATAAGTCATTTTGTGGCCATGGTGCAGGCCGGACGGATTACGTTTGAGGTTGAAGACCACTTTCAGAAACAGACGCTGCGCAATCGGATGTATGTGTACAGCCCAAACGGTGTCCAGCTTTTGAATGTTCCGGTAAAACACTCGCGCGCCGGACATCAAAAAGCCAAAGACATTAAGATCGAGGACAATTTTGATTGGCAGAAACTGCATTTCAAATCGCTGGAAGCGGCCTACAGGTCGTCGCCGTTTTTTGAATATTTTGAAGATGTGTTCCAGCCCGTCTTTACCAAGCGCCATAAGTTTTTGATGGATTTGAACATCGAGGCGTTTATGCTGACGTCAAAATGCCTGCAGTTTAACCCGACGTTTGAAAAAACCACCGAATATTTTCACGACCAGCCAGATTTCACAGACATCCGCCACTGGGCCAAAGCCAAGAACGATCCCAACGAATTTGAACCCTACAAACAGGTTTTTGACGACCGTCACGGCTTTTTAAACAACCTCAGCATTCTGGATCTTTTGTTTAATGAAGGTCGGCATGCGTTGGCGTATTTGAAAAGCCAGCAATTGACCATTGGCATTTAGGGCTGACCACTTTTAACTTTTTGGGCGGTTTTTCTGTAATGGGGATTGGGATAAAACTGATAACTTCGTACCATTGGGTAGGGGAAATTCGGGTTTATCCCTACAAAATCCTGCGCTGGTATGGATACAGATTTATTGTAAAAATTGTTAAAGTTCCAACCACTTATTCCCAGATTAGAAAAGTTCGACGGGGAAGGAATGGAACCATGAGTCTGAATCGGAACAAATAACAGCCTGAACACTCCGGCAAGCACGGCTTTAGTGAGAACCTTTTTAACTTTTCCGGCAGTTTTTATATACCTGACTTGTGCGTAAATCCCATAACTTCGTGCCAATGGGTAGGGGAACAATGGATTTTCCCGAACGAAAAATAACATTAGGTTGGCTACAGATAATCTGTAAAAATTGTTAAAGTTCCAACCACTTATTCCCAGATTAGAAAAGTTCGACGGGGAAGGAATGGAACCATGAGTC
>CAKUAD010000025.1 GCA_934636265.1 uncultured Flavobacterium sp. | reverse complement strand
GAGCAGAATCATAAAAAAATATTTGGTTTTTGCTGTTGGCAACGATCCAGTCTAGTTCAGTACCCTCATCACCCAGACCCAACTTTTGGTTGTTTTTTTAAATGCCCCCATCCAACTAATATTTCTGTACTGTCGGAGTCTGTGGGCTTCATCCACTATCAGAAGATCATACTTTTGGTTTAATTTAAATGTGTCCGAAGGATTAATCACCATAGTCGATTTTAATCCCGGTATTTTCCTGAACACATTCTCGAGCGATTCTCTAAGGGAAGTCATGGCCACTACTAATCCAATCTTTGCATTGGGATACTTTGACTGAAATTCCCTTACGAATTTAATTTCCCTCAATTCATCCTCATTGTAATCCTCGGATTGTAAAGAATCAATATCAGATTTCAAGAGTTTGATCAATTAAGTAGCGAGGATAGTTTTGCCGGTACCTGCACTTCCGCTTACAAAAATCCGGTTAGATTGTCGCGTGGTCAGACCCTCCAAAATTTCCAGTACCGATTTGTATCGGTCTTCGTTGAGTGCTTTATAGGGTGAGTATTTGAATAATTCTGAGTTTTCAATTTCGGTTAAGGACTTGGTGACAATCTTTCGCTCGATGAGTTTGTTCCAAACTTCCTTAAAAAGATTTTTGTAAAGATCTTGCTGGTAATATTTATGATTAACTAACCCGTAATTGCCGTTCTGTAGGGTGTAAGTCCCCTCAGCGGTTATGTATTGAATTAAGTTGGATTCTATGTCTAGGGTTGCAGATTTGTTGAACTTATCTGAACCTATAATTGAGATTGTATCGAGTTTGCAACGTTCGGGATTCCCCAAATGATTTTTAATGCGGCTTAACGCATTAGTTGACTCTCCAACATACGCCATCTTAAATCGATCATTTTGGATAAAATAGACCAACGGCCATTGGTTCTTTACCCAAGGATTCTGCTCGATTTTGCTGAGTGAGGTCTTTTGGAAAGGGTATTGTTCTGAAACTTCGATTGATAACTCAAAGGTAGAACTCATAATTCGTTATACTTTTTGGCATTGCCCTTTGATTTGTCTACCGGATATTTCTCTCCGTTTCGCTTTACCTTCTCGAGTACAATCTCCCTTACATCAAATTGATACTTTTCAGCAAGCAAAAATGAATAGGCAAATATATCGGCTAACTCCTCTTTTACTTTATCTAGGTTCGCGTCTTCCGGACGTTTCCATAGGAATAATTCAAGCAATTCACCCGCTTCCACATTTATGGCAAGTGCCAAATCCTTTGGATTGTGAAATTGCTCCCAGTCCCTTTCATTGCGGAACTTTAGGAGTGCTGCAATTATTTCTTCTGATTCCTTCATGCGAATTATATTTTCCTTAGTTAAGGGCTTTCGTTTCCGCTCACTAAGATAATCTTTGATTGAATATTACCGACGCAATATAAAAGGAAGTTAGACTATGTCGGTTATTCTTCCAGACTTTCTAAAGTTGACTGCTGTTTTATGAAGTAAAAACGTCCGCTCTACAATCCCATGTCTTTTCAATATATCATCGGACTTATAAGCGAATGATTGTTTTTTTTTCGACCATTTTTTTAGAATCTGATGAATTTATGAAAACAATGTTACGGAATAAATCTTAAATACAATCAGGAATCAACTCCTGATTGTTTTAGGCGGTTTCAAGTTTCCAGCGCAACACTTGTGTAAATTTATCTAATTTACCCGTTGTGCGGTTTGATTTAAGCAATAAAACACAATAAAAAAGTTGTGCATAATACTGAAATTCAGTATATTAAATAAGATTCTGAGTTTTATTTATACGCACAACCTGAAAACGAATTTCGATAAAATTATTGGTATTGCCAAAGCAATGCTGGGCGATGTTTTACTTGAAGACGATAATTTTTTCAACTACAAGAACAAGCCTAAAATGTCTGAT
This sequence comes from uncultured Flavobacterium sp., assembly GCA_934636265.1. GTDB lineage: Bacteria > Bacteroidota > Bacteroidia > Flavobacteriales > Flavobacteriaceae > Flavobacterium. The sequence continues at coordinate 17,679 of CAKUAD010000025.1, read as the reverse complement.
ATTGAAATAGTTGCTTTGGCACTCACAGCGGAATCTTTAGGAATCGATTCGGAGAATCTGCTGTTTTCAAAGCTGCGAAGCGAATTTCTATCGGATTTTCCCAGGTTGCCCGACCGCTCAAATTATAACCGTAGAAGAAAACGTCTTCAGGATTATTTGGTGTGGATTTCCGATTCAATAGCCAAGACAATTTCTCCCGATGAGAATCAATTCATTTTGGATTCGATCCCGGTTCCCATTTGCGCAAACCCGAGAATATCGCGTTCAAAAATATGTAAGGACGACCCGGAAGTAATGCCCAGGAGAAGTTATCATGCGTCGCACAAATCACATTACTACGGTTTTAAAATGCAGTTGGTCATATCTAAAAAAGGAGTGCCCATTTCTTTGGGAATGACTTCTGCAAACGTGCATGATATCCAGTACCTTCAACATTTGGAAAAAGACAAACTATCTGATTCAGAGATAATTGCGAACAAAGGATACCTTTCTTTAGGCTATCAGACTTCTCTTTTTGAAAACGACAGGATACGACTTGTCACACCACTAAGGGCTAATATGAAGCGGCGTGAAACCACATGGAACCCAAATTACAGATATGTCCGAAAAAGAATCGAAACCTTGTTCTCTCAAATGTGTGATCAGTTATATCTGAAACGGAATTATGCGAAAACGTTGAATGGTTTATTTGCAAGGATGTGTACCAAAATAAGTAGTGTGGTAGTTTTAAACATCAACTTCCTCAATGGAAAACCATTAAATCATCTGAAGCATGCCTTGGGAAATCAAACCGCACAACGGTTTTTTTTTAGTATTTTCATTCTTTTATTTTTTTATTATTTTTTTAGTAGAAATGTTATCTGATTTGTCTATTATTTTGACAAGATATAGCCCGACAGGAAGATGACTAATATCTACTTGATTTATATTGTTTTCTTCTAAAGACTTTATCATTTTACCAGTATAGTCGTAGAGTTCAATTTTCTTAATATTTTCAATATCTCCCGAAAAATTAAATTCTCCACTTGTCGGATTAGGAAAAATATCAATAAAAGTCATGTTGTTATTCTCGTCAAGTCCTAGTGTAGAATTATTAAATTTGGCAATAAATGCGTCTGTAAAGCCTCCAACTACTGGATAACCATTTACAATGTTTCCGTCAAAATTAATATTATCTTGAATTAGAGTACCACCAAAAACAATATCATCATTGTTGGATAAATCCATATTCACGGGTGACATTCTGAATGTACTTCCAGCTTGTCTTGACCAAACAAAATTATTGGAAGTTGTATCAAACTTTACAAAAAATGATTTTCTAGCATTTTGTGTGATACAACCATTTGTTTCGGCTTCACAATCAGAATTTGGAAGTATTACTCCATTAGCAATTTCAACAGGTTGTATATAAGATCCTAAACCGATAATATTACCATTAGTGTCAAAAGCTATATCATTCATGCCAATTGAATAATTATACAAATCATTAGATGTTTTTAACCATAATCTATTTCCCACACTATCAAATTTAGCCAAAAACATAAATGAGTCTCTGCGGTAATTTTGACTATTTCCTCCATTAGGGTCAACAACATAAGGAGCAAATATAGTTGAACTACCAAAGCTTAAGTTAAAGTTTTGAAAAGTTTCCCATAAGCCAGGAATTGCACCACAAATATAAATATTACCTTGATTATCAATTAACGACTCACTAACACCTAATGAAACATAATAATCAAAACCAATATCTATTCCTGAATATGTACTTAGTGTAGTTGCCCAAATTCCATTACCGGTATTGGCATCAATTTTGGCTAAAAATCCAGGCTGGGCTTCTAAGTTAATTGGATTATTGAAAACAAAATTACCAATATTAACAGTCGCTGCTCTAGCAGTACCAGCAATTGCAATAACATTATTTTCATTGATGTTAAATTTTGAATAACTCTTAGTATCAAAACTTTTTAAACCTGACAGCCATGCTACATCTCCGGAAGGATTTAATTTTAACATAAAGTAGTCTTCTTTATATTGATTGGTATTGAAGACACCACTACCCGTTACTGAAAAATTATCTACAAACATTGTTTCTCCAAAGAAAAAACCTAAACAATAAATATTGTCCAAATGATCTACTTTTACTTGACGCATAGTAATACCGTTTGGACCAATATTTAATGGATAAGTCCCTAAATTAACATCGATAGGTTTAGTCCATATATGTTGCCCATTAGGATTTAGTTTTACTACAAATCCTTTAGCTCTGTTTGGAAATTGACCTATTGGGTGTGGAAGAGGAATACTTCCTAACATAGCATCATAAGATCTAGTACTAATTACGAGTATGATATTATTTTGACTATCGGTATCTACCGATTGTATATTTTCAAAATAGCCGCCGGATGTTTTTAAGTACCACAATAGCGTACCTGAAGAACTGTATTTTGCAATATAAGAATCAGACCATCCATAATCTGGCGTGTAACCACCATATTCTGCTGCAGGCGGAGATTGAGGTAGTATATTGCCTTGAAGATTAAATTCTAATCCTTGATACCCTCTTGTAGTTCCAATTTCAATTACATTTCCTACTTGGTCGACAGCAACCCCATTACCAGAATCGTTTAATCCTGAGTGATTAATTTTCCCCCATGAAAAAGTTGGAGCTTGTGAAAAGCTAGTTATGGAAATAACTAATGTAAAAAAGTAAATAATTTTTTTCATAATGGTTATTTTATACCCGTTGTGCGGTTTGATTTAAGCAATAAAACACAATAAAAAAGTTGTGCATAATACTGAAATTCAGTATATTAAATAAGATTCTGAGTTTTATTTATACGCACAACCTGAAAACGAATTTCGATAAAATTATTGGTATTGCCAAAGCAATGCTGGGCGATGTTTTACTTGAAGACGATAATTTTTTCAACTACAAGAACAAGCCTAAAATGTCTGATATTGAAATAGTTGCTTTGGCACTCACAGCGGAATCTTTAGGAATCGATTCGGAGAATCTGCTGTTTTCAAAGCTGCGAAGCGAATTTCTATCGGATTTTCCCAGGTTGCCCGACCGCTCAAATTATAACCGTAGAAGAAAACGTCTTCAGGATTATTTGGTGTGGATTTCCGATTCAATAGCCAAGACAATTTCTCCCGATGAGAATCAATTCATTTTGGATTCGATCCCGGTTCCCATTTGCGCAAACCCGAGAATATCGCGTTCAAAAATATGTAAGGACGACCCGGAAGTAATGCCCAGGAGAAGTTATCATGCGTCGCACAAATCACATTACTACGGTTTTAAAATGCAGTTGGTCATATCTAAAAAAGGAGTGCCCATTTCTTTGGGAATGACTTCTGCAAACGTGCATGATATCCAGTACCTTCAACATTTGGAAAAAGACAAACTATCTGATTCAGAGATAATTGCGAACAAAGGATACCTTTCTTTAGGCTATCAGACTTCTCTTTTTGAAAACGACAGGATACGACTTGTCACACCACTAAGGGCTAATATGAAGCGGCGTGAAACCACATGGAACCCAAATTACAGATATGTCCGAAAAAGAATCGAAACCTTGTTCTCTCAAATGTGTGATCAGTTATCTCTGAAACGGAATTATGCGAAAACGTTGAACGGTTTATTTGCAAGGATGTGTACCAAAATAAGTAGCGTGGCAGTTTTACAATACATCAACTTCCTCAATGGAAAACCATTAAATCATCTGAAGCATGCCTTGGGAAATTAAACCGCACAACGGGTTTAGTTAATTAACATTTAAAATGACGGATTGTCAAAAGTTAAGGCACAAAATTCGAAAATCGGCAAAACAGTAACCAATTAAATTTTTTTATCATGAATTATTCTGTTTTAAACCTGACACAGGTTGCCGACTGCGAAGCCCTTTTAAACTGGGCCGCAAGAGAGAAAGCTGATTTGAACTTCAAAAAGCTTTCAGAAGAACGTTTAACAGTTCGCTATGCCGAGAACGCACAGGAGCTGGATGTCGCACTGCAAGGCGTGCTTGCTGAACTGGCCGCGCTCGAGACCATCATCCCGGCTTTGCCTGAAGGGCCTACAAAGGAAGATGCGATTGAAAAAAAGGTCAGGCTGGAATACAAAAAATTCCTGCTCGAAAATCGACGCGAAGCTTACGGTACCGTGGCCTTGCTCGAAAAAGAAATGGACCTGGGATTGGTGATCCAACAACTCGAAGAAGTTGACGAATTCATCGCTGCGGTTCAGGCCCGCAAAGACACCCTGGAAGGCTAAGATACTTCCCTAAGAACGAAAAGCGCAGGTTGAGAGACCTGCGTTTTTTTTGATGGTTGCCAGTCGATGGCTGTCCCGCGCACTACGGGCGTTGAATTTTCGGATTTTAGAATTCGGGATTAAAGACGCCGGGGTGAGCCGCCTTGCTCCCGCGACAAAAAAAAGACAGAACTCCCGCCCTGTCTTCATTATCTTAATCTGGTGATTCTAACCCATTCATTCCTAAGAGGATCATTTTCAAATTTTTAATCCGCGTCGCTCCTTCCCGTCGGCTTTGCCTTTAAATCACCTCACTCGCTTCCTTGAGCTTCTCGGTATTATTCACTAACTGGATCTCGTCGATCATTTTCTGGATGTCGCCGTTCATAAAGTTAGGCAGGTCATAGATGTTCATGTTGATGCGGTGGTCGGTCACGCGGCCTTGCGGGTAGTTGTAAGTCCGGATCTTGGCCGAACGGTCGCCGCTGGAAACCTGCGATGAGCGCTTGGCGGCGTCTTCTTCCTGTTTTTTGGCCAGTTCCATTTCATACAGACGCGATCTGAGTACGGCCAGGGCTTTATCCTTGTTTTTGTGCTGGGATTTCTCGTCCTGACACTGCGCGACAAGTCCTGTTGGGATGTGGGTCATGCGCACGGCCGATTTGGTAGTGTTGACCGATTGCCCGCCGGGTCCTGATGAACAGAACAAGTCGATTCGGACATCGTTCATATCGATGTGAACGTCAAATTCTTCGGCCTCAGGCAACACCATGACGGTAGCCGCCGAAGTGTGTACGCGGCCCTGGGTCTCAGTTTGCGGAACGCGCTGCACACGGTGAACACCGGCTTCAAACTTGAGTGTTCCGTAAACGTCCTCGCCGGTAACTTCAAAGATAATTTCCTTGAATCCGCCTGCAGTCCCTTCGTTCATATCCACGACTGATGTTCTCCAGCCGCGGCTCTCGCAGTATTTGGTGTACATCCGGTACAAATCGCCGGCAAAAATCGAGGCCTCATCGCCACCGGTACCGGCGCGGATCTCGACCATGACGTTCTTGGCGTCTTCCGGATCTTTTGGGATCAGCATAAACTTGATTTCCTCTTCCAGTTGCGGCAGTCGGGCGCTGGCCTCGTCAAGCTGCATTTTGGCCATTTCCACCATTTCCGGATCGCCGCCGTCGGCAATGATTTCCTTAGCCTCGGCAATGTTGCCCGTTAGGTTGATGTATTCCTCGCGCTTGTCGACCATGGCCTTTAAATCCTTGTACTCCTTGTTGAGTGCCACCCACCGTTTTTGGTCGGCAATGACATCGGGCTGGATAATCAGGTCAGACACTTCGTCAAAACGCTGTTTTACATATTGCAATCTGTCGATCATACGGTAATAATTGGAGCGCAAAAGTACAAAATTTTGTGGCCGTCGCAACGTGCCTTCACGGGACCAATCGCTATATTTGAGTTAAATATTTACCATGGACACCGCAAAAGATCTGTTGATTACCTGCAAGATCGGCATCCAAAAGCCGGTTGCCGAAATTTTTGCCGCCATCGTTCAAAGGGACGGCCTGACGCCATTTTTTTTGGAAAGCAGCAGCGATGGGATAACGCCCGGTGCCACGCTCCTCTGGAAATGGCCTGAATTTGATGAGACCGGTACGATACGCATCAACGAGGTTTGCAAAAATGAAAGGATTTCTTTTACCTGGCAAAACGGCGAGCGCGAAACCAAGGTCAGCATCCGCTTTGAGCCTTTTGACAACGGGACCCTCATAACCGTGACCGAAGGCGCAATGCCGTGCGACGAACAAGGGCTAAAGTGGCTGGCCGGCAACACCGAGGGGTGGGCCAATTTCCTGGCGTGCCTTAAGGCTTGGATGGAACACGGCATCAATTTGAGACATGGTGCGTTTGACTTTTTAAAACCGACTTAACGATTTGATAATCCGCAGGTTGTAAAATATCCATATTTTTAGGTAAAAAATCATGGCCTATATTCTCATGGCCTTTGCCATTGCCCTCGTTCTGTTGATTGTCTGGATGGTCAGGCGCAACCTGCCGGACCGCAAATCATACGAGGATTTCCTTAACCGCGACGCGCCATCCAACGAGGAGGAAGATGAACCCACCGACCGAAAACGATGAGTTTTGCTATCTTTACCAAAAAAAGTATGCGTTACCTGATGATCCTGGCGCTGGTTGTGGCGTCCTGCCAATCCAAAAAGGAACACAAATCCTACGCGGTAGAAAAGGCCTCGTGGCTGATCGGTCATTGGGCCGACACGTCAGCTCAAGGCATCCTTCAGGAGACGTGGACAAAGGCAAACGACAGTGTCCTTCACGGCGAAGCTTACTTTTTTAAAGGAAAGGACACGCTCTTCCGCGAACAGGTCAGCCTTAAGGAAGTCGACGGAATCCTGCAGTATATCGTAACCGTCCCTGACCAAAACGATGGATCAGCCGTAGCCTTTGCCCTCACCAGCCAAACCGACAGCTTGCTTGTATTTGAAAACCCAAAACACGATTACCCGCGCGTCATCCGCTACCGCCGCATCACCCAAGACTCCATCGTCGCCACCATTTCCGGCACCCAGCAGGGAAAGGCAGCCGAGGAGGTGTTTTCGTTTAAGAAGAAGTAGTTGGCGGTTAGCTTGATTTTGTGAAATGGAAATTGCGGTAGGGATTTTACATAAAATGCCGTCCACCGGACTTTTGCCCGTATCAATTTAATTTGTCGAAATCAACACTCCATCAAACAGCCGTTCAGCTTAGCTTTTAGAGCACTTCTAAGGACGGTGTTTAGTTTAAGGACGGTAAAATCCGCGACAAGATTTTCCTGCCATTCTTTACCACGCGCAAAGACGGTGCGGGCATTGGCCTGACGCTGTCTAAAAACATTGTCGAAGCCCATGGCGGCTACCTTAATTACGTTCCGCGCGGGGGCAAAACGGAATTCGTAATCTGCTTGGTGACGCCATAAAGAAAATAATTCGCCGAAACTTCCTGATAAACAATAGGCTTTGATTTATTATTAAGATTTATTCTAAATAAATTTGCTAAGTCAGATTGGTGATATTACTTTTGCGTCATTATTTTTAATTATTCTAAATAAATGACACGTTCAATCGTGGTAGCGCTCTGCCTTTCATGCGGTTCGTATGCCCAAACCTCCGCCGATCAAGACCCTTACGCCGAATTTTACAACGATACCCTTAAAAAGGCAGGTGGCCAACTCCAGGAAATTGTCATCACGCAGCCCAGCCGGCCGCCGCAGGTAGCCAGGGCAGCCATCAAGCCGCTGGACTTGCCGCAAAGCATCCAGGTTTTCTCGTCCGATCTTATCAGCCAACAGCAAATCGTACGCCTGAGTGAAGTGGTAAAAAATGCCAACGGAGTTTATGTTTCCTCGGCCCGGGGTGGTGCGCAGGAATCGCTTTTTTCTCGCGGTTACGACATGTCGGCCAACAACATGTTTAAAAACGGTTTCCGGATGAACAGCGGATCCATGCCTGAAGTTTCATCGCTTGAGCGCGTGGAAGTCCTCAAGGGAAGCGCCGCCCTGCTTTACGGGAACGTCGCTCCGGGTGGCATCCTGAACATGGTGACCAAAACGCCTAAATTTACGCGCGGCGGGGAAATTTCCATGCAGGCCGGTAGCTATTCTTTTTACCGTCCGTCAGTAGATGTATACGGGCCGTTATCCTCCTCTATCGCCTACCGTTTTGCTGGATCATATGAAAATTCTGAAAGCTTCCGCGATGTGGTCAAAAACGAACGCCTCTACGTCAACCCATCGCTTGCGTTTAAAATGTCGCCCAAAACCAACCTGGTGCTGCAGGCGGATTATCTAAACGCCGACTGGACGCCTGATTTTGGAACGGCCATCATAGGAAAAGAAATCATCGATTTGCCGCGAAACCTTTATTTGGGCGCGCGCTGGTCAAACGGTAACACGGTACAATCAAGCGTTTCGCTTTTGCTCGACCATGAGTTCAACAGCAACTGGAAAATCAACTTCAACAGCTCGTTCCAGGATTTTGACCGTCGCTGGAAAGGAACCGAACGCATCCAGCCCGCGGCCAACGGTGACTGGAGCCGTCCGCTTGCGCAGGTTAAAAACACCGAACAGATTCTTGGTCAGCAGTTGAGCCTACAGGGAATCTTTAAAACTGGAAGCATCCGCCATCAGATTTTTACCGGCGTGGACTATGAAAATTCATTTACCGAGGCTTATACCTATTCTTTTAGTCCCAACACTTACGGTTCAGGCAATATCTTTGATTTTGACAATTTTGACCAAGGGACCGGAATTCCAAGTGGCAACCTGACGCGAATCGTCAAGACGGATACTGATCGCTTTGGCATTTACTTTCAGGACTTGATTTCATTTACTGAAAAGTGGAAGGTTCTGGCCGGATTGCGCTGGTCCTGGCAGGAAGCGTCGCCTACTACATACAATATTGCGGATAATACCTCGGCTCCCGGCACCAAAAGGATCGACAAAGCTTTTACGCCAAAAGTTGGACTGGTATTCCAACCCACCAACTCTCTGTCATTATTTACCAGCTACGCCAATTCCTTTACGCCCAACAGCGGAGTGACCGTTGATGGCGAGCCGCTTGAAGCTTCATTGATCGATCAAGTTGAAGCTGGTATCAAAAAGGAATGGTACGCTGGACGCCTGACCACCAACTTGACGGTCTACCGGATTGTCAACAGCAACCTGTCGCAAACGGCTGAATTCCGCGCCGACGGAACGCCCAACACCGATACCAACATCCGCGTTTTGAGTGGCGAAACCACCAGCAACGGCGTCGAAATCGACATCATGGGATCGCCCCTGGACGGACTTAACATTGCCGCCGGTTACAGCTACAACGACATGCGCTACACCAAAACCGCCAAAACCAACGGCAGTTTTATAGAGGGTGATCGCGTTGTCCGGACACCTGCCCACACGGCCAACGCAAGCTTTTTCTATACGCTGCAGCAAGGAAAATTAAAAGGCCTTCAGGTTGGCGCCCTGGCCAATTACATTGGGGATCGCTTGGGCGGATGGAACAACAATATTGTAGTGAATCCCACAAGCGGTGCCGTTACGGTGAATGACCGCGAGGTTCCGCTGGACGGCTACGTGACACTGGACCTTTCGGCCGGATACGCCTGGAAAAAGTTCTCGATTTTGTGCAAGGTTTCAAACCTCACCAACACGCTCAATTATGTGGTGCACGAAAACTACAGCGTAAACCCGATGGCCCCAACGCAGTTCCTGGCCAACCTGACCTACAGGTTTCAATAACAAAAAAAAGAAAAGGCTACCGGGAGGCAGCCTTTTTTGTTATGTTTTTTGCGGAATGTTGCTCAGAACTTCCAGCACAAACTTCCAGTATTTTTGTGCCGATGAGATGCTGGCGCGTTCATCCGGTGAGTGTGCGCCCAGAATCGTCGGACCAAATGAGATCATGTCCATCTTGGGATAATTCGTTCCAAGAATGCCGCACTCCAGCCCGGCGTGACAAGCTACAACCCGCGGCTCAGATCCGTTCTGCTTTTGGTAGATGTCTACCAGAACCTTAAGGATTTCAGAGTTGACGTTTGGCGTCCATCCGGGATAGGATCCGGAGAATTCCACCTCGCATCCCGTAAGTTCAAACGCCGATCGCAGCGCATTGGCCAAATCAAACTTTGACGATTCAACCGACGACCGCGTCAGGCAGGCCACCTCGATGTTTCCGCCGCCAATCCGCACTTTTGCGATGTTGTTGGACGTCTCGACCAGATCAGGCATATCGGCACTCATCCGGTAAACGCCGTTGTGCGCCGCATAAATCGCCCTGAGAATTCCTTCCTGCACGCCCAGATCCATTACATTTTGCGGCAGGCTTGACTTTGTGATCTCGATGGTCAGGTTGGGTTCGGTGGTTTTGTATTCGGCCTTGATGTCGCCGATGATTTCCTGCATGTCAAACACAAAAGCCTCGTCGTACATAGAGGCGATGATCACTTTGGCCACACTTTCACGCGGGATGGCATTGCGCAGGCTTCCGCCGGTAATCTCGCTGATCTGCAGGCCAAAATTCTCGAATCCGTCAAACAACAGGCGGTTCATGATTTTATTGGCGTTACCCAATCCTTCGTGAATCTGCATGCCCGAATGACCGCCATTTAAACCTTTCACGGTGATGATATAGCCGCTTGAACCTTCCGGCACGTCTTCTTCATTATAATTACGGGTCGCCGTAACATCTACGCCACCCGCGCATCCGATGTCGATTTCGTCGTCCTCTTCAGTATCCAGGTTGAGCAGAATTTCACCCTGAAGGATTCCGCCCTTAAGGTTGAGTGCGCCCGTCATCCCGGTTTCTTCATCAACCGTAAAAAGCGCTTCAATGGCCGGATGCGGAATGTCGGTGCTTTCCAGAATTGCCATGATGGTGGCCACGCCAAGGCCGTTGTCGGCGCCTAAAGTGGTCCCGCGCGCCCTAACCCAGTCGCCATCGACATACATATCGATTCCCTGTGTATCAAAGTCAAATTCAGTGTCGTTGTTTTTTTGGTGCACCATGTCCAGGTGGGCCTGCATCACAATGGGCTTGCGGTTTTCCATTCCCGGTGTGGCCGGCTTGCGGATGATCACGTTTCGGATTTCGTCTTCAAAAGTCTCTAGGCCCAGATTTTGGCCAAATGACTTCATGAACTCGATTACTTTTTCTTCTTTTTTTGACGGCCGCGGCACGGCGTTCAGGTCGGCAAATTTGTTCCAGAGCGCTTTTGGCTCCAGGTTTCGGATATCACTCATAACATTGTATTAACGCTCAAAGTTACAAGTTTGCAGCGCAAAAATGGCAATCGTTGCTATATTTGACGTATGCGGCCACATCCCAAATATCACTTGACGCTAATGCTGATTTTGCAACTTATTGTTTTGCAGATTCTTTCGTGGTTCCCGCATGCTGTGGAACAGTTTTACAGCAATGGTGTGTATCCGGTCATGGCCAAGTTCTGGCGGTTTTTACTCGGATGGATTCCGTTCTCGGTGGGCGATGTGGTGTATTTGATCTTGATCGTACTGCTTGTAAGATGGTTTATCAAGCGTCGTCAAACCTGGAAAAGTCAATGGCGGGACAATGCTTTGCAACTCGTGGGATTTGTATCTGTTGGGTACCTTTTTTTTAACCTTCTTTGGGGGCTTAACTATCATCGGGAGAATCTGGGTGTCAAACTTGGCTTGCAGCATTATGGCGATACTGCTGACACCTTGGCCTATACCGATGCCGAGTTGATGGATTTTACGGTGAAACTCATCCAAAAGATCAATGCACAGCACCTTGAAGCCACCGGCGACCCAACCCGTAAAGTAGTTTTTGACGAAAGCTGGGACCAAGTGCTGCAATCAAATGCAAAAGGTTACGAGAAACTGGCCCAAAAATTTGATTTCCTGCGCTATGAAACGCCCAGTGTCAAAGCCTCTTTGCTCAGCCTTCCGTTAACCTACATGGGTTTTTCCGGCTACCTTAACCCTTTTACGGGCGAGGCGCAATCCAATGTTCTGGGGCCGCGGTATCAGTTGCCCATGATTGGTTGTCACGAGATGGCGCACCAGTTGGGTTACGCATCGGAGAGCGAGGCAAATTTTATCGGATTTCTGGCTGCCACGCATCATCCGGACGCAAAATACCGATACTCGGGATATGCCACGGCGCTGGTGTATTGCCTTGGGCAGTGGGAAGTGCGCCATCCGGAAATTTACGAGCAACTCATCAAACAAATAAACCCCGGAATCCTTGATAATTATCGCGAGAGCCGGGAGTTCTGGCAGGCGCATGAAACATTTATCGAAGACGGATTCAAATGGTTTTACGACAATTTTTTAAAGCTAAACCAACAGGAAGGCCTTGAAAGTTACAGCCGGTTTGTCGATCTTATGGTACATTATTTTAAAGATCGTCCTTTGTGACCACCCAATAGTCGCTACGGCAAGTATTTAATTTCTTTCAGATTTCAATGCTAACCTTTTGGGCGCGCTCCGGCTTTGGGGATGATTACTGCAATAATGTTTACCAAGAAACCCGAGTTGGAATCCGGAAGGCACATTCGATCGCTTACGAGCCCGCGACCAAATGAAAAGGCCCGGAATCCCGAGCCTGAACTTAATTGATTGTTATCACGAATTCTTCTTTAGGAACGCGTACCTTTTTTTGGTTGACAAGCCAATCCTGTGATTCGTCGCGATAGCCCAACGGCAATAGTGTAACGCTCTTTAAGCCTTGCGATTTCAGGCCGAGCAGTGTGTCCAGCTTTTCGTTGTCAAAACCCTCCATCGGCGTTGCATCGACTTTAAGATTGGCGGCGGCGGCGATGGCCATCCCAAAACCGATGTACGCCTGACGGGCGGCGTGCTCGAAATTAACCTGCGCCGGCCGGTCAAGATAGATGCTGAACAACCGCTGTTTATAATCTTCAAAAGTATCAGCGGGAAGTTGGCGTACTTTGGCCGTGTATGCAAAAACATCTGAAATGCGCTCTTTCGTATAATTGTCCCAGGCCGCAAATACCAGCAAATGCGAACCGTCGGTTACTTGTGACTGGTTATAAGCCAACTCACGGATTTGCTCCTTTAACTTTTGGTTGGTGATAACGAGGATGCGAAACGGCTGAAGTCCGGATGAAGTGGGCGCCAACATCGCCGCCTTTAGTATTTGATCTACTTTTTCCTGCGGCACAGGTTGGCCGTTCATTTTTTTGGTCGCGTAACGCCAATTGAGAGCTTCGAGTAAGGTCATACTTTCTCTATGATTAAATAATTAATATAAGATTATGTGTGCTAGGAGGTTTAACCGGGTTGACAGCGCCCTGGGTTAGATGAAGTTTACTCTTTTAAATATTTAACTTTAAATTTCTAACTTTTTTCGCTTACAAAAATATTGTATGTTTGCTATACAAAAGTAAGTACTATACTAAAGTATATCAGTATGCCGGAGTATAGCGATAAAGCGAGAGATTATGTGCGATACGATTCAATTGGATAAAGTGCGTAGATGTTCGGCGACGTATGTTTTGGCGGTGAACGATACGATGAATGTGATGAGCGGCAAATGGAAACTCCCAATTTTGGGATGTCTGATGTACGGTAAAAAGCGATTTAAGGAAATGGAGCGGGAGATTCCCAAGATTACGCCCAGAATGCTGTCAAAGGAACTCAAAGACCTTGAGGCAAACGGAATCGTATCCCGCACAGTGCTCGACACCACACCGGTGACCGTGGAGTATCAGCTTACACCGTCGGGCGAATCGTTCAAGGAAGTTTTGGACGTCATGGTTTCATGGGGTCTTTCGCATCGCAAAATCGCCATGGGTAAAATCGACGCGCACCTGGAATCAATCGCGGTTTGAACCGTCTGGCAAAAATCTTTGCTATATTGTAACCAAATCCTCACGAGACATACTAACCCGGCATGAGCGACGAACTCGAACAGTCATTTGTAAAACAGCTCAAGCAGAATCAGAACATCATTCACAAGATCTGCAGGCTTTACACCCGGGGCGAGGATGCCCACAAAGACCTGTTTCAGGAAATTACCATCCAACTTTGGAAGGCGTATCCCAAGTTTAGAGGCGATTCAAAATTTTCAACCTGGGCGTATCGGGTGGCGCTTAATACGGCCATTACCCTTTACCGCAAAAGCACGCGGTCGGTGGCGACACAATCGTTTGAAGCCGAACGCACTTTTATCAGACAGGAGGATTACAATTATGAGGAAGAGGAACAGATCAAATTGCTCTACCAGGCCGTCTATCAGCTTAATGACATTGAAAAGGCGCTGGTTTTCATGTATTTGGAAGACAAGGATTACGCCGAAATTTCAGAAACCCTGGGCATCACCGAGGTTAATGCAAGGGTAAAAATGAATCGCATCAAAGGAAAATTGAGAAAAATTTTGAATCCGTAGCTATGGAAGAACTGGATTTGTTAAAAAAAGACTGGAAGCGGCGGGAAAATGCGTTTGAGCAGGTATCCGAGCCGGATATTTATAAGATGATACACAAAAGTTCGTCGTCGTTGGTGAGATGGATATTGATCATCAGTATTGTGGAGCTTGTTTTCTGGACCGCCATTGGCATGGTCGCGGGAACCGATGAATACCTCGATGGCATGGACAATGAGGCGTTCCGGATTGGATTGTCGGTACTGACGTATGTCAACTACGCCGTAGTGATTGGCTTTATTTACCTATTCTACAGAAACTACGTACAGATCTCCACGATCGCCGACACCCGCACGCTGATGAAAGACATTTTGCGTACCCGCCGTACCGTGCAATATTATGTCTGGTACAACTTGGCGATGATTGGACTGAGCATGGCGGTGGGCTTTGTCATCGCAATTGTTTGCAGCCCGCAGGTGGCAGGACTAAAAGACGTCATTACCCACGACAACTGGGCGCTCACCAAAACCGTTGCCCTTCTTTTTGTGGTGTTGTGCTTGTCCGTTGGATTGGTTTGGGTAATTTACCGCCTGATTTACGGTACCTTGATGCGCCGGCTTTTGGCAAATTATCGCGAACTGAAAAAAATTGATTTTGACTGATGAAAAAATTATTGATTTTATGCCTGTCATTCCTGGGACTGATGGCATCGGCCCAACCGAAAGGCCTTTTGTGGAAAATCACATCACCCAAGTTTGAAAAACCGTCCTATCTGTACGGAACGATTCACATCACGTGCGACGCCAGTTTAGCCGAGGCCACTAAAAAAGCACTGTCGGAAACTGAAAAGCTCTTTCTGGAGCTCGACATGGACGACCCAGCGCTGCAGATGACGATGATGCAACACATGCGAATGTCGGGCGGAAAAACGCTTAAAAGTCTGTTGTCAGAAGGAGATTTCAAGCTTTTGGACAATTATATGAAGCGCAATCTTGGGATGTCGGCCGTGCTGGTCAATACGGTAAAGCCGTTTATGATTTCGGCTATGTTTTACCCAAAAATGATTGAATGCCCTATGCAGTCGGTCGAGCAGGAACTGATGAAATTGAGTGCGCAAAGCCAAAAGGAAATCCTCGGACTGGAAACCGTTACGGATCAGCTCGCCATTTTTGACGCCATTCCGTATGAGGTGCAACTGGAAGAACTGATCAAATCAGTCAAAAACGATTTTGTAAACGATAAGGCCGAAACCGCCAAACTTTACGAATCCTATGCCACACAGGACGTTGAATTGATGTATAAACTCGCCACCGAATCGCAAAACAAACTTACTTCTGAATACGACGATGTGCTGCTCGACAAACGAAACAAATCCTGGATTCCGGTCATCGAAACCCAGCTCCAAAAGCAGCCTTCATTTTTTGCAGTCGGCGCGGCTCACCTGGGCGGACCCAATGGCGTCATCAATTTGCTGCGCAAGGCGGGTTATGTGGTTGAAGTTGTGGGGAATCAGTAATCCCACCGCCTTTTTTCATTGAGTTTCTCAGCTGCTTCGCGCTCTTCGGCAGGAATCACTTTAAGGAATGACGGGTGTTGTTCGATGGCGTATTCGATTTTTTCGACCACTTGTTCTACCGTATCGTTATCGTAATCGATTTCCAGCGGTGGCTTGATGATGAACGATTGCAAGATCCCTTTTTTCTTGGGACGGAGGCCTTTTTTGTCAAACGACCTGCGAAAGCCGTCGATTACGATGGGCACGACAATCGGCCGATGCTGAAGGATAATGTGTGCGGTTCCTTTACGGACCGGTTTAAAGCTTTTGGTGGTGCCTTGCGGAAACGTGATGACCCATCCGTCGTTCAATGCAACCTTGATGTTCTCGGTATCATTTAAATTAACTTCGCGCTGAATGTCCTTCCCTTTTTCCCGCCATGTACGCTCGACGGTAATGGCGCCCGCATAAGCCAAAATTTTGGGTAACAGACCCTCGCGCATGGTTTCCTTGGCCGCCACGTAATAAATGTTGAGTTTTGGTTTCCACAAATATCCGCCTACATTCCTGATGTTGTCGACACGGCCTTTCAAACTGGCGTTGAACACGTGGAACATCGCCACAACATCGGCAAAATACGTTTGGTGGTTGGCGATAAAAAGTACATTGGTTTCAGGCAAATCGCGAATGATTTCGGAACCGTCAATCTGAAGTTCGTTAAATCCGCGATACCTGCGGTGCGTAAGGATTCCAAAGCCCAGAATCATCCACCTTTTTAAAAAAAGAATATGCCCGAACGGGTTGCGTTTAAATAAGCCCATACAGGGAACAAATTTACAAAATCAAGCCGGGCTGAGCGGCTGTTTTTACAACTTCTTTCAACTCGCTGAGCATCATTGCGGTGGCTCCCCAAATAATTTTATCGCCCGCTCTAAAAGCTGGAACATCAACCCTTTGGGAGTACGACGTGGCCATTTGGTTGATGACGATGTTTGAATCATCTAAAAATGCATCAAAACCAAAGGAAACGATTTGAGCCACCTCGCGCGGATCCGGATCAAAAACCGGAGCATATTCGACATAGGCCAAAAAAGGCGACACCTCAAAATTACTCGGCGGAATGTAAACCCTGCTAAATGGGCGCGCAACCACTACCTCACTGGGTGCGACACCAATTTCCTCGTGGGTTTCGCGAATGGCGGTGTGCAGAGGCGATGGATCGGCAGGTTCAATTTTCCCGCCCGGAAATGCTATTTGTGAGGAGTGGACGCCTTTGTATTCATTTCGCTGGATTAAGGCAAGGCTGGCGATTCCGTTATTGGGATAAACCAACATCAAAACAGCTGCCCTGCGAGGGTTTAATGTTGCCCAATCGATGTTGCGGATCAAATCTGCACGTTCAGGCGGCGCCATTTTAGCGTGCGCATCCTCGCCCGGTAGCGAAAGGTTTTTTATCTTTGGAATCAGGCTTAGGAAATTCTCGAACTCCATAGTGTAAAGGTACTTCAACTTATCCGGCCACGCAACAAACGCCCGCTACAACTATGTACAGCAAAGCCGAAATGCAACAGCTCAAGCGCGAATTCTGGACCGCGTTTGCCGATGCCTATCCGCAAAAGTGGTTGCTTTACGACACAAAAATCAAGGATGTTTCACTCAAATTCCATGCGCAAGGAAAACAGGCGCAGGTAATGCTAACGATTGAATCACGCGACGACGACCGCCGGTACGCCTATTTTGACAAGATGCTGTCGCTTCAAACACTGCTCAAACAAGATTATCTCCCCGACGCGTTACTCGAAAAAGACGTTTATCTGGAAAACAAGGTGATCAGTAAAGTTTGGGTGGAATTCAACGGTTTCAGCATAAACAACCGCGCACACTGGCCAACTATTTTTGACTTTTTTGCTCAAAATATGACGCAGTTCGAGTTGTTTTTTTATGAATTTGAAGATTATATCAAAGACATCTAGCCCCCTTAAGAAATGTTCCGTCACAAAGGCAAGAAA
>CAKUAD010000024.1 GCA_934636265.1 uncultured Flavobacterium sp. | reverse complement strand
GGGAATCTGTAACCGGCCCGGGGCATTTTTTTGTAAGGGGAAATTCCCATGCCTTCCCCCTTCCCATGGCAGAAAGTAGTCTTTTTCTCACTGCCATGAGTATAGAAAAATTGCCTGAAATGTTAAAAGATTACGCAACGGCCGATAAACGGACAATCCACAAACCCAAAAACATTGCCTGGCGCGCAATTGCCAGGTTTCGGTACGGTCAAAACTGATATTCTTTGCCAAGGCGTTGGTAAAAACCTATTTTGCAGCCGACCCGTAGCTGCCGCAGTTTCATATTTTCAAGGTTTTCCTTGACTTTCCCTTTTTCGCGGTCGTATATTTGCGCACTTTCCAGAAAACCTGCAATGGTGCTTGTTTTCATCAACTTGGCCAAGGCCGTAAAAAAAGACAGTAACGCAACATGAAATTATCCCATTTCAACTTCAACCTTCCAAAGGAGTTGTTAGCCGAAACACCGGCTGAAAACCGCGACGAATCGCGCCTGATGGTTATCGACCGCGCCAACAAGACCATAGAGCATAAAATGTTCCGCGACCTGATCGACTATTTTGACGACGGCGACGTTCTGATCGTCAACAACACCAAGGTTTTCCCGGCCCGACTTTACGGCAACAAGGAAAAAACAGGTGCCCGCATCGAGGTCTTTTTGTTGCGTGAGTTAAATTCAGAGCAGCGCCTTTGGGACGTACTGGTTGATCCGGCGCGTAAAATCCGCATTGGCAACAAGCTGTACTTTGGCGACGACGATTCGCTCGTGGCCGAGGTCATCGACAACACCACATCGCGCGGCCGCACCCTTCGCTTTTTATACGACGGTTCATATGCCGAGTTCCGCAATAAACTCACCGAGCTGGGTGAGACGCCTATCCCAAAATACATTACCCGCGAGGTAACAGAAGAGGATGCCGAGCGCTACCAAACCATCTACGCCAAGGAAGAGGGTGCCGTTGCGGCCCCAACCGCCGGACTCCACTTTTCACGTCACCTGATGAAGCGTCTGGAAATCAAGGGTGTGAACTTTGCCGAAATCACGCTGCACGTAGGCCTTGGAACCTTTAACCCGGTCGAGGTCGAGGATCTTTCCAAACACAAAATGGATTCAGAGGAATTACGGATCACGCAAGAAGCCTGCGACATCGTCAACGACGGCATAGCCAAACGCAAACGCATCTGCGCGGTCGGAACCACCTCAATGCGCGCCATCGAAAGTTCGGTGTCCAGCAACCGATCGCTCAATCCGTATGACGGCTGGACCAACAAATTCATCTTTCCGCCATATGATTTTAGCGTAGCCAACTGCATGATCACCAATTTCCACACGCCAAAATCAACGCTGCTCATGATGGTTTCGGCCTTTGCCGGCCACGATCTGCTCAAAAAAGCGTACGACGAGGCCATCAAGGAAAAGTACCGCTTTTACTCGTACGGTGACGCCATGCTAATCATTTAAAACAAAAATCTGGGGCTTAGGCCTCATTTTTTTTGGAGCAATTTCCCGCTGTCCGCTATATCTTTTACGGCTGCTGCGCCGCGCCGCAAAAGGATGCCGCTTCCATCGGGGCTAGGCATCAGTTTCCGCGTCAAGTTTTCCTATTACATGAGGCTCTAATCAACGGGTCTTTGTAACTTTACCCGCCATAAAAAGCCAAGAACAATGGAGTTTAAAAATACCCGCGAGTTTGCCCAATTCCTCGACAGTCAGGATAGCCTTCGCGACTACCGCAAGGAGTTTATCTTTCCAAAAATCAACGGCCGGGAGGTCATCTATTTTACCGGAAACTCCCTTGGGCTTCAACCCCGTCGCGCCAAAAAGTACGTCGATGAGGTTATGGACGACTGGGCCAAACTGGCGGTCGAAGGACATTTTTACGCCAAAAAGCCCTGGTGGGATTATCACGAACGCTTTGCCAACCCACTGAGTAAAATTGTGGGTGCGCTACCAAGCGAGGTAGGCGTCATGAACACGCTTACCGTCAACCTTCACCTGCTGATGGTATCGTTTTACCGTCCAACGAGTCGTCGCTACAAAATCATCTGTGAAGAAAAAGCCTTTCCCAGCGATCAGTACATGATTCAGAGCCAGGTTAAATTTCACGGCTACAACCCCCAGGACGCCATTGTCGAAATCAAACGACGCGACGGCGAACACAACATCAGGCTGGAGGACGTCCTCTCAACCATTGCGCAGGTTGGCGACGAGTTGGCTTTGGTGCTTATCGGAGGTGTGAATTACTACACCGGTCAGGTCTTTGACATGGCGACCATCACCCAGGCCGCACACGATGCCGGCGCTTATGTAGGTTGGGATCTGGCACATGCGGCCGGCAACATCAAACTCGAACTCCACGACTGGAATGTCGATTTTGCCGCGTGGTGCAGTTACAAATACATGAATTCCGGACCCGGCAACGCCTCGGGTTACTTTGTGCACCAAATGCACCACACCGATACAAGCCTTCCGCGTTTTGCAGGCTGGTGGGGACACAACAAGGAGCGCCGCTTTTTAATGGAGCCCGAGTTTGATCCAATTTGCGGAGCTAACGGCTGGCAGGTGTCCAACCTCCCGATTTTGTCGCTGGCGCCGTATCTGGCATCGCTGGAGATATTTGATGAGGTTGGCATGGATGCTCTGATCGAAAAGCGCGACCGGATCACCTCCTACCTGGAATTCGTCCTGCGCGAAATTGACCGAGAAGTTCCCAGCGAGTTCGAAATCATCACACCGTCAAACACAGCCGAGCGCGCCTGCCAACTGTCGGTGTTTTTACACGGCCAAGGTCGCAGCCTTTTTGACTACCTGATGCAAAGCGGTGTCATCACCGACTGGCGCGAACCCAATGTTATCCGCTTGGCGCCCGTTCCGCTGTACACCTCGTTTGAGGATATGTATGAATTTGGCCAAATCCTTAAAAACGGGATCCTGAAATAAATAAATCATTGTCTTATGACTAAACAAGAAAAAATAGCCTCTTTTGATCCTTCGCAGCCCGGACTTGCCACCCAAAGCATTTACGGCCTTCCCTTTACCGCCGACGAAAGTGAAATCGTCATCATCCCGGTTCCGTGGGAGGTTACGGTAAGTTATGGCGCGGGTGCATCGCAAGGTCCTGCAGCCATTCTGGACGCTTCTTTTCAGGTGGATCTTCACCATCAGGAATTCCCTGAACTCTGGAAGCTCGGCATCCACCTCGACCTGAGCGACCATACTGAAAAGTGGGATCGCGACAGCAAAAAATACAAGGAGTTGGCCCAGATCATCATCGAGGCGCTGGAAAATGGCGAAGATGTGTCGACTATGCCGGCGTTGTCTGCAAACCTTGAAAAAATAAACGAAAAATGCGCCCAAATGAACCGCGACCTGCGCGACCGTGCGCTTTACTGGATGGACCGCGGTAAAAAAGTAGCGCTTTTAGGCGGCGACCATTCAACCCCGCTGGGTTATTATGAAGCCATCGCCTCGCGGCACGATTCCTTTGGCATTCTGCATTTGGACGCGCACATGGATTTGCGCATCGCTTATGAAGGGTTTACCTATTCGCATGCGTCCATTATGTACAACGCCCTTCAGTTGCCACAGGTTAAAAAGATCGTACAGGTAGGCATCCGCGATTTTTGTCAGCAGGAAGTCGACGTTGTAAAATCGCACCCGGTAAAAGTATACACCGACGCTGATTTGAAAGCCGCCGGATTTGGGGGAATGACATGGAAAAATCAGTGCGATGCCATTTTGGAGCAACTCCCGCAGGATGTGGTGGTCAGCGTCGATATTGATGCGCTATTGGCCTGGTACTGCCCCAACACCGGAACGCCGGTTCCCGGAGGACTGTCGTTTGAACAAGCAACTTATTTGTTGAGTCGTCTGGCGCAAAGCGGGAAAAATATTCTGGGCTTTGACCTGGTCGAGGTTGCCCCCGGCGAGGACGACTGGGACGGAAACGTTGGCGCGCGCATGTTGTTTCACCTGTGCGGCATGCTGGCCAGCAACAACGGGCTCGAAACGGGTGATAAAATCAGGTTTTAAGCCTGTTAATCGTTACTTTTGTATCCTAACCCTCACTTAATGCAAACTCCTCAAAAAATAGCGGTGGTGGGCTCGGGCCTTGTGGGCACGCTGCTTGCCATTTATCTAACCAAAAAAGGGCATGAAGTACATGTTTTTGACCGCAGTCCGGACATCCGTACGGTTGAATTTTCGGGCCGTTCCATCAACTTGGTCATGTCTGATCGCGGATGGCGGGCGCTTAAGGATGTGGGTTTGGACGATGAAATCCGCAGCATAGGAATTCCGGTTGACAAACGCGCCATCCACCTTAAAGACGGCAAACTCAACTATCAGTTTTACGGCAAGGAAGGAGAGGCGATTTTCTCGTTGTCACGCGGAGTTTTAAACAGAAAAATGATTGCCCTGGCCGAGGCTGCGGGCGTAAAATTCTTTTTTGAACAAAAAGTCTGGGACGTCACCCTGGCCGATGCTACGCTGCACATAGGGGAATCAGAGCGCAGTGAATGGACCGACATCCGATACGACAAGGTTTTTGGAGCCGACGGGGCGTTTTCCAGAATACGTCACCGGATGCAACGCCAGAGCATGTTTGACTATTCGCAGGAATTCATGAAAATCGGTTACAAGGAACTTCATATTCCTGCCAACCCTGATGGCACGCATAAAATTGATAAGAATTCTCTGCATATTTGGCCCCGCGGCGAGTTTATGCTGATGGCGCTTGCCAACCTGGACGGCAGTTTTACCTGCACGCTGTTTATGCCGTTTGAAGGTGAGAATTCGTTTGAGCAACTCGACACAAAAGACAAACTCGTTGCCTTTTTTGCCGAACACTTTCCTGACACTGAATTGGTTATTCCTGACCTGGTGGAAGACTTCTTTAAAAATCCTACCAGCTATCTGGTGATGATGAAATGCTATCCGTGGACTTACAAGGACAAGGTGGCGCTTATAGGCGATTCGGCGCACGCCATCGTACCATTTTACGGGCACGGTATGAATGCAGGTTTTGAAGACATAACCGTTTTAAGTGAAATGATCGATCAGTACGGCGACAACTGGGAACGCATATTTCAGGAGTATCAGGTGTCGCGCAAGCCAAACGCCGATGCCATCGCCGAGCTTTCACGTCGGAATTTTGAGGAAATGAGCGCCAAGACCGCCGACGAAAAATTTTTGCTTCAAAAGAAAATCGAAAAGCGGTTTTCAGAAAAATACCCTGAAAAATGGATGCCTTTGTACAGTCGTGTCACCTTTAGCGAGCGCTCTTACAGTGAAGCGCTGGCCATCGGCGACCGCCAAAAGGAAATTATGGACCAGGTGATGGCCACACCCGGCATCGAAAACCTTTGGGACAGTGTACAGATTGAAAACCAAATTCTCGATTTGCTCGAACGGCCGCTTTAGTCAACGCGCCGGTTTACTGGTTTAATAAGAACGCGCAGGGTGCTGTCGTTGTTAAAGTAGCTGTACGCCCAGTTGATAAATACCAGTAATTTTTTCTTGACGCCGAGAATCAGCATCAGGTGTACAAACATCCAGGTAAACCAGGCTATCCTGCCCTGAAAACTAAATCCGGGAAGGTCAACCACGGCCTTGCGTTTCCCAATGGTAGCCATCGATCCCTTATTGTGGTATTCGTATTCGTTGGGCTGCCGACCCTTTGACAGCAGTTTCAGGTTCTTGGCCAAAACCCGTGCCTGTTCGATGGCTACACTGGCTACTTGCGGATGTCCTTTTGGATACTTTGGCGTTTCCATATAAGCAATGTCGCCGATGGCGTAAACGTCATCCATTTGATTGACCTGATTAAACCGGTTGACGATAATCCGGTTTCCGCGTGTCATGGCCTCGGCAGGAATTCCTTCAATCGAGTTTCCTGTAATTCCTGCCGCCCAGATGAGGTTTTTGGCCTGGATGGTGCTGCCATCCTGTAAGGTAACGGTAAGGCCGTCGTAATTTTTAACCACGGTACTGGTTCTGACAATCACACCCATCTTTTCAAGATATTCCCGGGAAACTTTGCGCGAAACCTCGCTCATGGCATTCAACACGTTGGGCGATCCTTCTAAAAGGTAAATGGTGAGGTTGGAAAAGTCTTTGTCCGGATAGTCCTTTGGCAGTACATTGGTCTTCATCTCGATCAGTGCGCCGGCCAGTTCAACGCCGGTGGGTCCGCCGCCTACAATAACAAAATTCAATAGCGACTGAAGGTCTTCAGGCTTGGTGATGACGGCATCCTCAAAAGTCTGGAGAATGCGGTTTCGCAATTGGATGGCCTCCGGAACGGATTTCATCGGGAAGGCCGACCTCTCTAAAAGCTCATTTCCAAAATAATTCGTGGTGCATCCCTGGGCCAATACCAGAAAATCATATTTGATATTGCCGATATCCGTCTTCAGGCATTTTTGGCCAGCGTCAATGGCTTTAACATCGGCAATCCGTATGCGGACGTTTTTTGAATGCTGAAAGACTTTTCGAAGCGGAAAGGAAATGCTGGCCGGTTCAAGGCGGGCGGTGGCCACCTGATACATCAGCGGTTGAAATTGGTGATAATTGTTTCGGTCAAGTAAAATGATGTCAAAATCAGATTTTTTTAAATCCTGTGCCAACCTCAGGCCTCCAAATCCGGCACCTACTATGACAATGCGCTTTCTGGAACTCATAATAAAAGTTTGATGGATAAAATTACCCAATAAAGGGCAAAGGCGCGGCGGCGTTAACAATTATCAGTTTAACAATTAACAGTTTGGCGGATGAAACTGATACTGCCAGAATGCGATAGCTCTGAGTATACCAGGAATCAGGATTTAAAAACTTAACATTTTTGGCAGAAATTCTGCAACACAACCAAGCGGGATTTTGTGTAAGTTGCCACTGAATGGGAAGGGGGTAATGGGATTCATTCCCACAAAAAAAAATCGCAAACGGCGTTACAGTTTTGTTGCCGAAATTGTTAAAAATCTCTCTGCGAATGATGAATGGGATGCAATGTTAATTATCGGCCGGAATACATAGCACAGCCAAACTCTACAAAGCTAAATGGTAAAGGACGTGCACCCGACCTTGAAATTTGAACGTTTTTTGAACCTGTCTTGCGCCCTGAACCCATCATTTCCAAATTTCCCTACTTTCCTTTCAGCAACTTGCTCAACACGCCAAATGCTCCGCGGATAAAAGTTGCGCTAGTCAGAACTTTGACCACTGATTTTGTGGTCTGACTCATGGGTTCGGTGGATTTCCTGGATTCGGTTTTGGCTTCTTCAGCCTGCCGTTTCTGGAGGGTGGCCTGTTGTTCGGCCAATTCAATTTTGCGCGTCAGAATCTCATAAGCACTTTCGCGGTCGATGAGTTCGCTGTATTTTCTTACCAGTTTTGACGAGGCGTTGATCTGATCGATCTCGCCCTGCGTCAGCACGTCCATACGGCTCATCGGCGACCGCATCATCGTAGCGGCCAGGGGCGTCGGGATACCTTTTTCGTCAAGTGCCGTCACCAGCGCCTCGCCAATTCCAAGACTGGTAATGAGTTCGTCGGTTTTGTAAAAATCTGACAGCGGATAGTTTTCAGCCGTCATTTTGATTGCCTTCCGGTCATTGGCCGTGAAAGCCCGGAGAGCATGCTGGATTTTAAGACCAAGTTGCGCCAATACGCCCGACGGAACGTCCATTGGGTTTTGCGTAATAAAATAAACACCGATGCCTTTGGAGCGGATCAACTTGACAATCGTCTCGATCTGCTGCAACAGCGCGCTGCTCGCTTCATTAAAAATCAAGTGCGCCTCATCGATAAATATTACGAGTTCAGGTTGACCGGAGTCGCCCTGTTCCGGCATCTGCTGATAGATTTCGGCTAATAAACTCAGCATAAAAGTAGAAAACAGCTTGGGCTTGTCCTGAATGTCGTTAAGCCTCAGGATATTGACGTAGCCGCGCCCGTTTTGATCAAGTCGCATCAGATCATCAATATCAAAGGAAAGTTCCCCAAAAAAACGGTCACCGCCCTGTTGCTCCAGTTCCAGGATTTTTCTAAGGATAATGCCTGTCGTCGAAGTTGAGATTCGTCCGTATGAAGTTTCAAGTTCGTCCTTGCCTTCCTCGGTAATGTAGTTGATGGCCTTTTTCATGTCTTTAAGATCGAGCAGCGCCATTTTGTGGTCGTCGCAAAACTTAAAGATAACCGACACCACGCCGGCCTGTGTATCGTTGAGGTCGAGGATTCGGGAAAAAAGTACCGGACCAAATTCTGAAACCGTCGCCCGGAGCCGCACACCGCCTTGTTCAGAAAGTGTCAAAAGCTCGACTGGGAATCCGGAAGTTGAATAAGGGATGCCTATTTTTTGATGGCGCTCTGTGATAAATCCTTTTTCCTCGCCGGGCTGCGCAATGCCTGAAAAATCGCCCTTGATATCCATCATCAGGCTTGGGATCCCCGCCAGTGAGAGCTGTTCGCAAAGCACCTGGATGGTTTTTGTTTTACCAGTTCCGGTAGCGCCCGCAATAAGTCCGTGGCGGTTAAGGGTTTTAAGCGGAATTTTTACCTGGGCTTCACTTACCGGGTGTCCGTCTAGCATGGCCGCCCCCAGATTGATATAGCCGGCTTTGGGTGAATATCCTGAGGTGATCTGGCTAATGAATTTCTCTTTATTTTCCATCGTTTGTAAGAGTTATAAGACGCAAGTTATAAATTAATGTGAAAACGATACTACAACTAAAATTTGCCCGTTTTAGATTCCGTCTTCCGGATAAATGATTGATTCAAAAAACCTTGATTTTTACCGGTCCGGCAACTGCCGATTTTGTCAAGCTGGTAACGGGTTTTTGCCTATGTTACCATTTCCCAATTATATTAAAAAAAGTTTGTTTATTTAAACTAAAAATATAAATTTGCCGCTATTCTATTAACAAAATCGGGCCAAAAAACGCTCAATTTTTAAACCTTTAAAATCTAAATTTCAAACTTAATTTTTTTGACCAATGGCAAACGCTAAAAAACAAAGCAGTTCAAACGGAGGAAACGTATTTTCCTTAATCGCAATCATTGCATGTATTGTGGTGGGAGTACTGGTGTGGAAGTTCATCATGGGTAACCCTGCTAACTTTGAAGGTAATGATCCGGACGGGCATCCGCTACCAGGAAATTACCTTGCGATGGTTTACAAAGGTGGGGCAGTAGTTCCTGTGTTGATGGGGCTGTTCCTGATGGTGGTTGTTTTCTCTATCGAGCGTTTCATGGTTATCGGGAAGGCTGCAGGAAAAGGAAACCTGGACTCATTTATGGATAATGTGCAGTCACATGTAAAGAAAGGCGAAATCGATGCGGCAATTGCTTCATGCGACAAGCAACAAGGATCGGTGGCAAATGCTATCCGTTCAGCCCTGGTTAAATACCAGGAAGTAAAAGCGGAAGGATTGAACAGTGAAGAGGCTGCCGAAACTATCCACAAGGAAATTGAAGAGGCTACCGCTTTGGAAATGCCGATGCTTGAAAAGCACATGACGGTTCTTTCAACGCTGGTTTCTTTGGGTACGCTGGCAGGTCTTTTGGGGACAGTAACCGGTATGATCAAGGCTTTTGGTGCTCTTGCTACCTCTGGTACTCCTGATCAGGCGATGCTTGCAAACGGTATCTCGGAGGCGCTTATCAATACCGCTACAGGAATTGCAACTTCAGCGCTGGCGATTGTAACGTATAACTATTTTACTGCAAAAATCGATACGTTGACTTACTCGATCGACGAGGCTGCGTCAACAATTGTGAATACTTACCGTCGTTTTCGCGGAGCTGCAAAATAATTTTGGATTAAAACCAACCTTATTAAAGTTTTAATCATCTAAAAATTAAAAATGGCTAAAGTAAAATCACAAAAGAAGATGACGTCGATCGACATGACCGCTATGTGCGACGTGGCCTTCCTTTTGCTTACGTTCTTCATCCTGACAGCAACGGCCAAGCAACCGGAACCACTTCCTGTCGATACGCCTTCATCAACCGTGCAAACTAAGTTGCCGGAAAGCGATTTGGCCACCATCACCATAGGTAACGGAAAAGTATTTTTTGGCGTTACCGGCAAAGAGGTTCGCAAACAGGCCCTCGAGATGATGGCTCAAAAGTATAATGTTACGTTTACGCCCGAGGAGGTTGAGCGCTTTGCCCTGATTGATGAGTTTGGGGTGCCGGTTCAAAACCTGAGCGAAATCATCGCCATGAGCGGTGCCGATCGGAACAAGCCAAACTTGCAGCCGGGGATCCCAAAGGATTCAACCGACAACCAATTGGCCGACTGGATCCAATTTTCGCGTCGTGCTACTATTGATGTAGCCAATAAGGAGCTCAACATTGCCATCAAGGGTGATGCTAAAGAGGAATATCCTGAAATCAAGAAAGTGATGGATATTTTGCAGAATCAAAAAATCAACAGTTTTAACCTCGTCACTGGTTTAAGAGGTGCCGACTTTTAATGTAAAGAACACAAAATGGCTGAATTAAATACCGGCGATGCCGGTGGCAAGAAAGGCAGTAAGAAAGTCAGGAGTAAAAAACTGAATTCAAAGGTTGACCTTACGGCAATGGTGGATTTGGCGTTTCTGCTGATTACCTTCTTTATGCTTACCACCTCATTGTCCAAGCCACAGTCGATGGACCTTGGCCTTCCTGACAAGGATGAGGATCCGTCAAAAAACAAAGACGTCAAGGTTGATGAAAACCGCACGATGACTTTGTTGCTGGGCGACAACAATAAAATGATGTATTACATGGGAATCCTTAACACCCCGATGGCTCCCAAAGAGATTGCGTACGGTAAAGCCGGCATTCGCGCCGAGATTATCAAGCGCAAGAAATCGGTGTTGGAATATACAGGGAATAAGGATAAGGGTTTGATCGTCATCATCAAACCGAGCAAGAAATCAAACTACCGCAACCTTATTGATGCGTTGGATGAGATGGCCATAACAGATGTGCCGACTTATGCAATCGTTGATATAACGCCGGAGGAAAGTCAAATCCTGGAAGGTAAGGCCGCAGCCTCACCAACTCCTTAACTCGTAGTATTATGAAAGTAGATTTATTAGCCGGTAAATGGCTGGACATCGTTTTTGAGGGCCGAAACAAAGGTTACGGTGCCTACGAGCTGCGCAAGGATAATTCCAAGACGACCACACGTGCATTCCTTATTGGGGCCGCAGTTTTTGCACTCATGATCAGTATCCCGCTTATTGCGGACATGCTTCCTGAATCATCTAATGAAGACACGACCATCGACAAGAAAATCGTAACAGTCAAGCTTCCACCTAAAAAGGAGATTCCAAAAGACCTTCCGCCTCCACCACCGCCACCGCCAAAAGTGGATCAGGTAAAGTTTGTTAAGCCTGTAGTGGCCAAAGCGGAAGAGGTAGTTGAAGAACCACCAAAAATCAAGGAAATCGTCGACAAGAAACTAGGTGCCGAGACCATAAAGGGCGATCCGGATGCTCCACTGACTGTCGAACCTGTGGGCAATGGTCCTGGCGATGTGATCGAAGAA
The DNA here is from genome assembly GCA_934636265.1 of uncultured Flavobacterium sp. Taxonomy (GTDB): domain Bacteria; phylum Bacteroidota; class Bacteroidia; order Flavobacteriales; family Flavobacteriaceae; genus Flavobacterium. The sequence goes on along the minus strand of CAKUAD010000024.1, from coordinate 9,406 downwards.
GACAACACCATCTATAACATGGCGGGTATTGAGGTAAAGGCCGAATTTCCCGGTGGCGTTGATAAATTTCGTCAGTTTGTAGCCAACAATTACCGCGTTCCGGAAGATTTGACCCGCGGTGGTAACGTGTTCGTATCGTTCGTAGTCGAGAAAGACGGAACAATGTCCGACATCAAGGTTATCCGAGACGTTGGTTCAGGTACCGGTGCCGAGGCCATCCGCGTATTGAAATCGATCAAGACACGGTGGACTCCAGGTGAACAAAACGGCAAGAAAGTGCGGATGCTCTTTAGTATGCCAATCAAGGTTCAGGTTGCCGAATAATGAGCGACGAAACACATGAAACCCTACAGAAGAAATCGCCAAAACAGCGATTTCTTCTTGTTATTGGAATTCTCTTCTTTTTGGTCTATCTCTTTTTGGGATTGATGATCATTTTCTGGAAGAGCCTTCCGCTTGAAATGGAATTCAGATATCGGGTTGCTCTGGGCGTAGTGTTGATTGTGTATGCAATCATCCGGTTCCTGAGGCTCATCAGAGAAAATTGAATGCGTAAAGTTTTACTATTGGCGATAGCCGCATTGATTGGTTGGAGTTGCAGTGACAAGCCCAAAGAGACCATTATTGAAGGTACTGTTGACTTGCTTTGCGACGAAACACTAACGCCCATCATGGAAGATCAGATTACCGTTTTTGAAAGCGATTACCGCGCGCGGATCAATCTGAAATCCATGTCGGAGGCTGAAGTGGTTAAGACAATTCTTGAAAAGCCCGGACAAGTGGCCATTTTGTCACGTGATTTGTCGGGCGATGAAGTAGCCCATTTTGAGCAAAGGAAAATTTACCCAAAGCGCACCCACTTTGCTACTGATGCCATTGCGTTTATCCGGAAAAAAGGGACAGATACGTTAATTCGCCTGGAGGATGTTATCGCATTTGCAAACGGCAAACAAGTTCCTGGAATCAAGGGGTTGGTTTTTGATAATCTCAACTCCGGAACGTACCGTGCTATCGCCCAGTTGGCGGGGCTTAAGACAGTTCCATCACAAGGTGTATATTCCTTTGCCAGCAATGCCGAGGCTATAAAATATGTTTCTGAAAACGACGGCATGGTAGGGGTAATAGGATACAATTGGTTGACACAACCCGCGCCGGGAATGGAATCGGTAGTCAAGCAGTTGTCAGTTTTGAGCGTAAAAGGATCAAAAGAAGGATATTTTTCGCCCACTCAGGAAAACCTTGGCCTTGGTAATTACCCTCTGGCAAGAAATTTGTTTTTGATCAATTGTCAGGGTAAAGAAGGCCCGGGAATGGGATTCGCTTCTTTTATCGCTGGCGAGCGCGGACAACGCATTATTCTGAAATCGGGATTGTTGCCCGTCAGGATGCCAAGCCGCAACATTATCATTCGTAATACCGTTGAATAAGTTTAATTTAAAAGTTGACTATGAGAAAGTTTAAAGCACTTAGCGTCGCACTTCTGGCCGCCGGATTTGTCCAAGCGCAGGATATTGCCGAAGCCCGCAAAGCGATCGACGCTGAACAATACGATAAAGCCAAAAAGACCCTGCAATCAATCTGGGAAACCAAGCCTGACGGACGCGTCGCATTTTTGCTGGGTAATATCTACATGAAGCAAAACGTAACCGATTCGGCTAAATTCTACTACCAAAAAGGTTTGGCCGCTCCGGAAAATGGAAAGCTCAACTATATCGGACTAGGTCAAATTGATCTGGACAATGGGAATGCTTCGGCTGCCCGCGCAAACTTTGATCTGGCGACAAAGGACATGCGCAAAAAAGACACCGAGCAACTCATTGCTGTTGCCCGTGCCTACATGAGCGCCGACAAGCCAGACTACAAGGCTGCGATTGCCGCACTAAACAAAGCCAAAACCAACAATCCAAATGATGCACAGGTTTTGCTAGCACTGGGTGATGCCCATTACGGTGACAAAAACCAGAACGAGGCCTATGCGGCTTATCGCGCGGCGTTGGGAATTGATCCGACACTGGTTCGCGCCAAGGTCCAGCAAGGTGTTCTGCTAAAAGGGGCGCGTGCTCATGCCGAAGCCGTCAAAACACTTGAAGGTGTAAAAGCGTCGAATCCTTCATACGGTCCGGTTTACCGCGAACTTGCTGAAACCTACTATCTGTGGGGCGTTCACGAACCGCGCAAGTACAACGAACATATCCGCAAAGCGCTTGATTATTACGAGCAATACATGAACATGACTGATTACTCATTGGCTTCGCGTATGCGTCATGCCGACTTTTTGATCCTTGCCAAAGACTACAAGGCACTGGAAGTTGAGGCCGAAAAGATGCGTCAGTTGGACAAAGTCAACCCAAGGATTTTGCGTTATCTGGGCTATTCAGCGTATGAAAACGGAAATGCACAGGTTGCCATCGAATCACTCAATGAGTTTATGGGTAACCCGTCTAACAAGGTAATTGCCCGTGATCATATGTATCTGGGGCTCGCTAAACTTAAAGTGGCCAACAAAGAAGATGGTAGTATCGACGAAGCGTTGTTTTCACAGGGAATTGCCGATATTCAAAAGGCGGTCGACATGGAGATTACCATGACCAATGAATTGTCGGAGGTTGGTAAAAAGCTGTTCTCGGACAAAAAGTATCTTGAATCATCAAAGGTTTTTGGAATCGCGATCAGCAATCCGGAATCGCGCAATTATACTGAAGATATTTTGTATTACGCCATCACCGTTCACACGGTCAACCGCTCGCTCGAAGCCGACAAGGTTGACGCCGCATCGGTAGAGAAGGCAATAGCCGGGTTGGATCTTATTATCCAAAAATACCCTGAATACCAAGATGCCTACTACCACAAGGCCCGTCTTAGCCGATTGGTAGGCAAGGATGAAATTATGGCACAGGAGTACGAGAACTATATGAAGACCGTTACGGCCAAAGGCGAAGAGGAAATCGCCAAGGCTAAAGCTAAATTTATCGAGGCTTACAACAACATCGGAGCCCACTACGCCAACAGCGATAAAGCCAAGGCAATTGAATATTTTAACAAAACCCTGGCTCTGGATCCTGCAAATGAATATGCGAGTTCATCCATTAAAGTACTGAAATGACAAAAAGGCCGGTAGTTTTTCTACCGGTTTTTTTATGAACTCCTTACTCCGTATGCGATACGCCTTTTGAAATTCCTGCGTATCTTTGCCCCCTTGTTTTAATACTGATGAATCAACTTGAATTAGATACCGCCGTTGCCCAGGGACTGATGCTTCCGCTTATGGAGGAATTTTATACCATACAGGGTGAGGGCTTTCACACAGGAACCGCTGCGTACTTTATCCGTTTGGGCGGATGCGATGTGGGTTGCCACTGGTGTGATGTCAAAGAAAGCTGGGATGCAAACCTCCATCCGCCAACGCCGGTTGAGGTGATCGTTGGGCATGCGTCGCAGTATCCGGGGACTGTTGTTATTACCGGTGGTGAGCCGCTCACCTGGAACATGGATGCGCTTACTATCGGATTGCGGACAAACGGGATGAAGGTGCATATTGAAACTTCAGGCGCCTATCCGTTAACCGGAGTATGGGATTGGATTTGCCTTTCGCCCAAAAAGACGATGCTGCCAACGCCATCGGTTTACGCCAAGGCTGATGAACTCAAGGTTATCATCTACAACAAACACGACTTTATTTTTGCAGAAGAGCAAGCCGCCAAGGTCAATCCCGAAGCCGTTTTGTTTTTGCAACCCGAGTGGAGCAGACGTGAATCGGTAACGCCGTTAATTATAGATTATGTGATGCGGAATCCCAAGTGGCGCATCTCGCTCCAAACCCACAAATATCTCAACATACCGTAAAAAAATAAGCATTTAACGCGGTAGCGTCGACATTTTATTTAATTTTAACCAAACTAAAAATATTTCAAATGAGAAAATTATTGCTGACTTTCGCACTCATCTTAACCGCTAACGCAGCATTGGCACAGGATGAAGCATTTAAGAAAGACATCCTTAAAGTGATTGAAGTGAGTGGCTCGGCCGCGCAGATGAAGCTGGCCAAAGATCAGATCCTAAAAATGATCCCGGAAGACAAACAAGCCGCTTTCCTGGTTGAGTTTGATGCCAGCATGCCTGCACTTTACGACAAGCTTGCCGCTGTTTACGCTGAGACGTACACAAAAGAAGACATCAAAGCCATGCTCGCTTTTTACGAAAGCCCGGTTGGTAAGAAAATCAATGCCAAGGCTGGTGAACTGGCCGAGAAGTCACAGGCCGCTTCAATGGAGTGGGCGCAGGGACTCCAGGGTATGATGATGAAATACATGCAGTAACAATTTAAGGCACCTATTAAATCCCGGGTAATTCCGGGATTTTTTTATGGAGTAAGCCGTGCAAGGTAATCGTAATGTTCGCCATCCCTCACTTTGCGCGCCACAAGCCCAACCTGTGCGGCCGCTTGTCGCAGTAAATCAAAGGAAACGTAAAGCCACGGAAGAGTATGCGTCTGCCCGTCATAATGCATGGTGAAATCAACCTCTCCGTAATAACCCTCGGCCGGAATGTGATAAGCTCCGGATTCATCCTCAAATAAATAAATCAGATCCGAACTGTCGATTAATATTTGGCCGCCCGGTGCCAATAAGCTCTTCAAGTGACTCAATAATCCGGGCAATCGGTTGAGCGTGCCCGCCAGTCCGGTGCCGTTCATCAGCAGTAAAATTGTATCAAATTTGCCGGTGAATTCAAAAATATCGACCAGTACTGTCTGCCTGACACCACGTGCCATACATGTTTCTATAGCCGCCGCCGACTGATCGATCGCTGTTACATCAATCCCTTTTTCCTGCAAGTATAGCGAGTGCGATCCCGCGCCTGCCCCGACGTCCAAGGTCTTGCCTTTGCAAAGTTCCAACGCCCGACGCTCAATTTCCGGCATTTCCTGAAAACTTCTGAAAAGGTAGGAAAGCGGTAATTCTTCAGCCTCAGTCCATGTGGTTTCGGTGAGCATTTGTTTGCCCGATCCTTTATACCAATCGTTTATTGCCTTGCCAAACAGGTCCGGATTCATGTGAATTAGCATTACATTTGCGCCGATGGAAAATGCATTGAAAAATCTTCCTGAGCTTGCCAAAGATAAGCATGCCGAAAGCAAAAAGTACTTTGACAAGCTAAAAAGAAAGCCGCCAAAGCAGTTGGATTATGTCATGGTCGATATCCATGAAGAAGTTTTTTCCAAAACCGATTGCCTGTCATGCGCCAACTGTTGTAAAACTACTGGTCCGCTATTTACCGCTGCCGATATCGAGCGTATTTCAGGCCATCTGCGCATGAAGCCACAGCAGTTTGTTTCTAAATATTTGCGTGTCGATGAAGACGGTGATCACGTTTTGCAGCAGGTGCCGTGTCAGTTTCTGGACGCCGACAATTACTGTCTTATATATGATGTGCGGCCCAAGGCATGTCGTGAGTATCCGCATACCGATAGGCGCAAGTTCCATCAAATCACCGATATCACCTTAAAAAACACGGCTATTTGTCCGGCGGCTTTTGCTGTCGTCGAGGAAATGAAGCGCCGTCTGCCTCTTTAACATTTGGTATAGATTTTCTGTAACCGGCGGGACGTAATTCTTGGTACATTTGGATAAATCTTTATCCTATGAGAACATTATTCCTGTTTTTATTTGTTATGGGGTCGCAGGTTTCAAACGCTGCGTGGCTTTATTCGTTGGAGGAGGCTCAACGCATGGCCCTTTCAACCAACCGTTTTATTGTAGTTGATTTCTGGGCTTCCTGGTGCGGACCCTGCAAAAAAATGGATGTTGATGCCTGGGCGGCTCCCCAAGTCAAAGAGTTGATGAACACCGGTTTTGTATCGCTTAAAATTAATATCGACAATGAACGTGCACTGGCTGAAAAGTACGGCGTGAAGGCCATCCCTTTTGTGATGATTATCGACGCCAACGGAAAAGTGGTGTCAAGTTTTGACGGCTATCGAAATGCCTCGGGCGTCATCAAGGAAATCGAACGCTTTGCAGTTTCAACCGAACCCATCGCCAATGAGTTGATTAATTGTAAAAAGGAACCCGGGTTTGAATCGGCTGCCGAACTTGCACAAAAATATTTCGAGTTTGCGCTGGTGGCCGATGCTTCGGTAAAGGGGGCGCTCATGGCAGTTGCGCGCGATTATCTTTCAGATGCCAAAAAAAGGATCGGAAAGTCTGATACTCAGGGCGCCGAGAAGCGCGAGAAATTGTCAATGCTCGAAATTTGCGGTATGGCCTATGCCAACCAAGTTGATAAGGTTGAAAAGCGACTGGCCAAATTTTCGCCCGACAAGATGTTTGATGCCAATCGCAATTACTACTACTTCTTGGCGTATCTCGTGGCCCGAAAAAACAATTCCGGGGTCGAGGCGATTGAGGCCAAAATTCCGGAATTGATTGGATTCGAAAGGTTTAAGGGGCAAGCTGATCTTATATTGAAAAGCTAGATCACACAAACATATATTCTTCCTGCATGTGTGCCATGGTGCTTGGTCGGCCACCCAGTGATTCAACCAAAGCCTCGATGGCACTTTCCAGGTAATCGATGATTTTTTGGATCCAGACTTTTGCTTCGCGAAAAAATTCGAGGCCGCGTTCTATGTATCCGTTGATAGTTTCAACCAAGGCCTGAACACGATCCATAAAACGAAGTAAGATTTCGGCAGTTTTCATAGCATAATTCATTAGTAATTTTCACTAAAATACGCTGTTTCAAGCAATGAGAAATCAGTAGATTTCATAAACTTTTCTTATTTTTTTAAAGTGCTCCAGTCCGTCCGCCCAGGTTTTTCGGATTTCTTTCTCATCCAACCCAGTTTCAATTTGCTGTTGGAGAATCTTGGTTCCGGCCAGTTTCGTAAAAAATGAATTGAAAAATTTTGATTGGTCGGAAGTCGATCGGTAAGCCCGTATAAGCCATTTGAGTTCTAATCGGTCGATTTTGGTGATCTGCGACAAATCTTCGCCATAACAAGTTTTGCCATTATGCATAGGGTCTTTAGCGCCCAGATTGGGTTTTGGAACAAAGCTGAAATCAAAACCGGACAAAAACGGCGAGCCATAAATCTGGAATTGTTTCTCCGTTCCGCGGCCCACGCTTACGTTAGTGCCTTCAAAAAAGCAAAGGCTCGCATAGAGGTTGATGGACTGATCGTTTGGGAGATTAGGAGATGGGCGCACCGGCAAGGAATAGGCCATGTCTTTTTTATAGTTAAGGCAAGGGATTACGATAAGTTCACATTGCACGCCGTTCTTCAACCATCGCTCCCCGTTGATCATCTTTCCGTATTCGCCGATGGTCATTCCATGCAAAACCGGAACAGGATGCATTCCTACAAAACTTGCGTGCTCTGTTTCCAGAATTGGTCCGTCAACCGTGTCGCCATTTGGGTTTGGCCGGTCGAGTATCACAAGCGGGATTTTCTGTTCGGCGCAAGCCTCCATCACATAATGGAGTGATGAGATGTAGGTGTAAAAACGCGCTCCCACGTCCTGAAGGTCAAACACCATGATGTCAATACCTTTGAGTTGCTCGGGTTTTGGTTTCTTGTTGTCGCCGTAAAGCGATATGATGGACAACCCGGTTTTGGAGTCCTTGCCGTCCTTGATGAGTTCACCCGCATCCGCAGTACCGCGAAAACCGTGTTCGGGGGCGTAAATTTTAACCAGGTCAATCTTGCGTTCCAAGAGCGCATCCACCAAATGGGATGTAGCTTTGTCATTTCCGTTTCCGCCCAGGATGCCGGTTTGGTTGGTTACGATTCCCACGCGCTTGCCTTGAAGCAATTTGAGGTAGGCCTCGGTATTTTCGGCTCCGGTGAGAATGCGATTTTCTTCAATACCCGATTTCGTCGTGGCGCCTACTTTTACGTTTTGGCTGCCCGATGGTTTGGTCGCTTGTTGCGAATGGCATGAGGTTGACATCAACCAAAGCGCCGTAAATATTATGGATGTTGTTTTCATAACGGGAAAAAGGTTGCCACTTTAGTATCTTTGCTAAAAAGCGAACCGGTTTGAATGTAGCGTATTTTATCGCCCGAAGGCTTGTTTCAGATAAAAAATATAAAAGTAGTATATCGGCCCCAATTATAAAAATTGCCGTGTGGGCAGTGGGCATTGGTATGGCGATGATGCTGATTTCATTGGCTACCGGAATCGGGCTTCAGCAAAAAATCCGCGAAAAGGTTTCAGCCTTCAACGGGCACATTATTATCTCCACCTTCGACGACAACCAATCTGAAGTATCCGTAATACCGATTTCAAAAAAGCAGGATTTTTATCCAAAATTCACATCGGTTCCCGGAATCCGACATATTCAGGCAGTGGCTTCTAAGGCGGGCATCATCCGAACCGAAACCGCGTTTGAAGGCATCATCTTTAAAGGCATCGGTCCGGATTATGACTGGACTTACGTCAGAGAGTACATTGCCGATGGTAAGGTGCCCAATGTGAAAAACGCGGTCTCCAACGAGATTTTGATGTCGCGTTATCTGGCCAACCGATTGCAGTTAAAGGTGGGCGACAGGTTCAACACTTTTTTCACCAAAACCACCGGGAATCAATTGCCGTATGCCCGAAATTTCACCGTTTCCGGGATTTATGATTCCGGATTTCAGGAGTTTGACGCCACCCATATTCTGGGCGACATCCGCCATGTACAGCACATGAACAAATGGGTCGAGAATGAGGTTGGCGCTTTCGAGGTGTTTGTTGACGATTTTGATGCGATTGCCCCCAAAGCCCGTGAAGTATACGATCAAACGCCATCCACTTTAGATACCCGGGCCATCACGGCAAAATATGCGTACATTTTTGACTGGCTCAAGCTGTTCGACTTTAATATTGTGGTGATCCTGGGTATCATGATTCTGGTGGCGACCATTAATATGGTGGTGGCGCTTTTGGTTTTGATCCTGGAACGCACGCAAATGATAGGAATCCTAAAAGCTATGGGCGCCGATAACCTTACCGTCCGAAAAGTGTTTTTGTACAATGCGCTTCATCTCATTGTCCGCGGTTTGTTTTGGGGAAATGCGGTGGGAATAGGCCTGTTGCTGATTCAAAAGTACACCGGTGTCATCAAACTTAATCCGGAAAATTATTACGTAAACGAGGCTCCCGTCCTTATCAATTGGATGTACGTGCTGGCGCTCAATGCCGGAACTGTGATCGTTTGTTTGGTAACTTTGTTGATACCCTCGTACATCATCACGCGTATCTCGCCGGTAAAAGCCATCAGGTTTGACTAACAATTGACTTTCTCATGGCGTTTCCTTGCGGCCCGTCTCATGCTGAGCGCATCGCCGGCCCGCCGTGTGTTTTGAAGCAACCCGGAGTGGATGCCGCAGGTTTTTGGGGCCACGACAGGGGCGTCGCAG
>CAKUAD010000023.1 GCA_934636265.1 uncultured Flavobacterium sp. | reverse complement strand
CTGACTATTTCTTTACGGCGCCATCGGTTTACGATGAAAAAGCGTCCAAAAACTGGAAAGAAGACACGCCTGATTTAATGCGCCGCGTGATTCCGGAATTGGAATCGGTATCGGCTTTTGAAGCAAAATCGGTTGAAACCCATTTAAAAGACTGGATGGCGAAACACGAAATTAGCATGGGTAAAATTATGCAGCCGCTTCGCCTGAGTGTGGTTGGCGCGTTAAAAGGCCCGGATTTGTTTGAGATTCTATCCATGATTGGCCGCGAGGAAGCCATCCGCCGAATCGAAAAAGCGATCGAAACACTTTCTTAAAGGTAAAACAGAATGGATCCGGTAAGGATTCCGGCGTGGCCTTTAAAATTGTCGCCAAAGTCTTTACCGTTAAGATTACCCAGCAGGTTGGTTACGCCGTATTGATAGGTGACGTTGAATCGGACGTGTTTAAGTCCGCCGGTAAGTCCGACAGTTGGGTAAAAACTGAACTTTGAAACGTCGGTCAGGTCTTTGGCCGTCATGGTTTGGGTCACTTGGTTTTCCTCGTCCTGTTCGTCAATTTTCATCTTGCCATTTACCTGAAACATAGGTCCTACTTCGACACTAAGGTGGTGTTCGATAATGTTGTAGCTGAGCAAAAGTGAAATTTGTGCCGATGGGAGTTTAAACTTGACGTCTTCCTCAACCAGACCGTTAGCAGTTTTAACGCTAAAGTTATTTTCACTAAACTGGATGCTGTAAATCATGGAAAAATCATTGTAGAAATTTCCGCGCACTGATAGTCCGCCCGACCATCCCGTTCCGGGCGAGGCATCAAAGTTGTCGGTATTGAGCGTAAACTGATTGATTCCCAGCGAAATTCCGATTCGGTTGGAGTCGCGATACCGCATTTGGGCACTTGCCAAAAATGTCAGGCTCAGGAATAAAAATGCAAACAGCGTCTTCTTCATCGTGCAGGATTAGGTGCAAACGTAAAGATTTTTTGTACATTAACCCGAATTTAATTTTAAATCCTTACCATGGACATTTCTACCATTATCGTTTTGGTCGTAGGGCTGCTTGTTCTACTATCGGCCTTCTTTACCGTCAAACAACAATCGGCCGCGATTATTGAAAGATTCGGCCGCTATCATTCCATCCGTCATTCAGGGCTTCAGATCAAGATTCCGGTAATCGACAAAATTGCGGGAAAGATCAACCTTAAAATCCAGCAACTGGACGTTGTGATCGAAACCAAGACCAAGGACAACGTGTTTGTCAAGCTCAAGGTATCGGTTCAGTTTATGGTGATCAAGGAAAAAGTCTATGACGCGTTCTACAAACTGGAATATCCTCACGATCAGATTACTGCGTACGTTTTTGACGTGGTTCGCGCCGAAGTTCCCAAACTAAAGCTCGACGATGTTTTTGAACGCAAGGATGATATCGCGATTGCCGTAAAACGCGAACTCAACGAGGCGATGACAACTTACGGATATGACATCATCAATACGTTAGTGACCGATATCGATCCGGACATTCAGGTAAAAAATGCCATGAACCGCATTAACGCCGCCGACCGCGAAAAAACTGCAACCGAGTTTGAAGCTGAATCAGCCCGAATCCGCATCGTCGCTAAAGCCAAAGCCGAAGCCGAAAGCAAGCGCCTTCAGGGTCAGGGTATTGCCGACCAACGTCGCGAAATTGCCCGCGGCCTGGTTGAAAGTGTTGAGGTTTTGAACAAAGTGGGGATCAACTCGCAGGAAGCTTCGGCGCTTATTGTGGTGACGCAGCACTATGATACGCTGCAATCCATCGGTAGCGACACCAATTCTAACCTGATTTTGTTGCCTAACTCTCCGCAGGCCGCCAACGACATGCTCAACAACATGGTGGTGTCTTTTGCGGCATCAAACCAGGTAGGCGAGGCGATGAAAAAGTCGAAAAAAATGAAAACTGATTATGAACCGCCAAGGTTAAGCCAACCGGAAACATCGGAAGACGAAGCATAAAAAGAGGGGCGATTGCCCCTTTTTTATTGATATTTGGCAGCCTCTTGTTTAAGGCGCGCCAGCTTGTCTTCCATAAATTTAATGACATCCTCTGACTTACCGGAAATATTGGATACCAAATCGTCATAGGCCTGTTCAGGGTTGATGTTGGAAACCTTTTCTTTTACCTCGTCATACTTGTCCTTAACTTTTTGTTTGGCCTCACCCAAACCTTCTTTTATTTTTTCGCGGGTTTTGGATCCTTTGTCGGGAGCGAGCAAAATACCCAATCCTGCGCCTACGGCAACACCAACAAGCAGTGCGATGCCAATATCTGAATTACGTGACATATTTTTTGATTTTTGGTTCTCCTAAAAATAACCAATTATTAAAAACGGCACTGTTAAGGCGTCGTTAAAGACAAAAATTGCAAAAAATTGATTTAAGCGAATTAAAACGCAAATCGCACGCGCCGACATACCACAAGCTGTAAAAAAGTTTTTTGCGTCTGTAATCAAAGATATGGAAGTTGATTTCTAGAGTTTAAATTTATTAAAATTTAAAAATTGATAGTTTTTAAAAATAATAAAAAAGTCCGATTAAAAAACCGGACTTGATAGATAGAATAAATTTCTGTTAGGCGATGAACTGTGCCCGTGATTCAGGATCGTTATCAAGATTTTTCATCACGGCGCTTCGCACAAACTCGGATTCACTCTTAAGTGAAAGCTGATAAAATTTGTGCAACACTTCCTTTTCAACTTGATCGAACCTGAGTGACGAATACTTGAGCAACCAGTTGGCGAATAAAAGGGAACTTTTAGTGTTGTTGACATTTTTTGCAAACGATTGCTGCAACAGCGTATAACCTTGCACCGATTTGATTTGCTCTGACACCGATTCTTCAATGGCATCGCGGCTTTCATGATCGTCGGCTTTAAAGTAACGGTTGATTTCCTTGAGCGCGTTGTTGATGGCGTTCTCTTCCTTTTTACCTTTTTCTTCCCATGAATCCTTGAGGGTCACGGTCCTGTTAAACACCGGTTTGCCCGGACGCGAATCCTTGTCGGCCACAAAATAGCCCAGTCGCTGAAACTGAAACTTTTCTTCCGGAACCACATTTACCAGGCTTGGCTCGACGTAACCGGTAACAATTTTTAGCGAATCGGGATTGACGAACTCCAAAAAGTCCTTCTCCTTGTGTGAATCCGGCGCCTCATCCAGGAACAATCGGTCATACAGGCGAACCTGGGCCTCCTTGGCGTGCGCCACCGACACCCAATGTAACGTGCCCGAAACCTTGCGCAGGCTAGCCTCGGAGCCGCTTCCGCTTAAACTTTCAGGATCGTAGGTAGCGTGAATCTCGGTTATCAATCCCGCGGCGTCTTTCACCACATTTTCACCTTTAATGATGTAGGCGTTTTTTAGCCGGACCTCGCGGCCAATGCTCAACCTAAAGAATTTTGAAGGCGCATTCTCCATAAAATCCTCCCGCTCAATGTACAGCTCGCGCGTAAACGGAACCTTGCGGAATCCTTGCGTGCCGTCTTCCGGATTGTTTTCGGCATCCAGCCATTCCTCACCGTCTTGCGGATAATTGGTGATGATCAGTTTTACCGGATCCAGGACCGCCATAACGCGCGGTGCAATCTTATTAAGATCTTCGCGAACGCAATGTTCCAAAAGCGATACATTGATCAGGTTGTCGCGTTTGGCGATGCCGATAGTGTTGGCAAAATTACGCAGCGATGCAGCCGTATAGCCGCGTCGGCGCATACCGGATATGGTCGACATACGCGGATCATCCCATCCGTCAACGTGGCCTTCCTCGACCAATTTAAGCAGTTTTCGCTTGGAAACCACCGTATGGCTCAGGTTGCGACGGGCAAACTCGCGCTGTTTTGGACGAACCTTTGTCGGGTCATATATCTGATCCAAAAACCAGTCGTAAAGTTCGCGGTGCGGCAAAAACTCGAGTGTGCAAAACGAATGTGAAATACCCTCAAGGTAATCGCTCTCACCGTGGGCCCAATCGTACATTGGGTAAATACACCAATCATTGCCCGTGCGGTGGTGATGTTTGTGCAAAATACGGTACATAATCGGATCGCGCATCAGCATATTGGGCGACGACATGTCAATTTTTGCACGCAGAATATGACTGCCCTCCGGGAATTCACCGTTTTTCATCCGGGCAAAAAGGTCCAGGTTCTCATCAACTGACCGGTCGCGGAACGGACTGTTCACACCGGGCGTGATAGGCGTTCCTTTTTGGGCGGCCATTGCTTCCGAAGTTTGACTATCAACATAAGCCTTTCCTTTTTTGATTAGTTCGACGGCCCAGTTGTAAAGCTGCTGGAAATAGTCGGAGGCGTATCGTTCCTCGGCCCATTGATAGCCCAGCCACTGGACGTCGCGCTTGATGGCATCAACAAATTCCTGCTCTTCCTTGGCCGGATTGGTGTCGTCAAAACGCAGATTTACCGGCGCATTGTAGTCAATCCCAAGACCAAAATTAAGCGCGATGGCACTGGCGTGACCAATGTGAAGATAGCCGTTGGGTTCGGGCGGAAACCTAAACCGCAGTTTATGGTGCGGAAGACCGTTCTTTAAATCGTCTTCTATGATTTGCTCGATGAAATTCAGTGATTTTTCTTCTGACATGAAAAGCGTAATTTTGAACAAAGATAAAGATTGTTTGGCTTAACGACGATCCTTTTCAAACCACTACTTATGGGAACGATAAGATTACACAACATCCGCACATTTTCCTATCACGGATGCCTGGCCGAAGAGAGTAAGATAGGATCGGATTACTTGATCAATCTGGAAATTAAAACTGATTTACGCAAATCAGCCACAAGCGACAACCTGGCCGACACTGTGGATTACGTCTACCTAAACCGCGTGGTAAAGGAAGAGATGGCAAAACGGTCAAACCTGCTGGAACACGTGGCACACCGGATTGTAGTACGGATTTTTGATGAGCTGCCGCAGGTTTCGAGAATTCTGATATCGGTAGCCAAAATAAATCCTCCCATTGGCGGCGATGTAGAAAGTGTGGCGGTCGAGATGGAAGAATACCGTTCCTAGACCAAAATTTAAAAACTCCTGAAAATAAAAAACCCTCCGCGAAGAAGGGTTTTTTACATTTGGAGGCATCGAGCGGATTCGAACCGCTGTACGAGCTTTTGCAGAGCTCTGCCTAGCCACTCGGCCACGACGCCATAACGGACGGCAAACTTAACGAATTTATTTTAATTTATGAATCCGGAATCAAAATTATAACTACTTTTCTTAACAGGTTTCATTGGCATCAGGGGTGGGAAAAACCAAGCAGTCAAAACAGCTATTCCATTTTCTCCAACGCCCTCTTTACCAGTTTCTGATCACTTGGGAACCATGCCTGCGAGACTATCGCCAGCCCAAAAATAACCAGCATAATAGAGATTCCGCGTTTGATTTTTAAAATGTTGATGGGTGTCAGCTTGCTTTTAAGTTGCTTAGCGGCCAGCACCTTAAAGATATCAATCACTAAATAACTGCCCAACACCGATCCGAAAAATGTGACGATCCGTCCGGTTTGCATTTCCAATTTTGGCCCAACGGAAATCAAAATCAAAAACCAGAAAAACAGCACACCAACGTTGATGAAATTCAGCAGGAATCCCTTCATAAAGAGGTTTCCATAATTTTTCTTGATCAGTTCAACCGTGGCGTCCGGTTCTTCAATACGCAAACGCTTGCCCACTTTGCGAAGTTTGAAGTAGGAAATAAGTCCGTATGAAATCATGATCACACCGCCAAAAATAAAAATCCCCGGATCATTCCTGATGCTCAAAATAAGCCGGTAACTGCTGCCGTATGCTACCAGGATAAAGATGATGTCGGCTACGATGACGCCTAAATCAAACGCCATGGCAGCCCGGAAGCCTTTGACGGCGGCTGTTTCAAGAAGCACAAAAAAAACCGGCCCTACCATAAAGCTTAATAAAATGCCCAGCGGTATGGCCGTTAAAATATCCTGGATCATGTTTGGCTGTGTTAATCCAAAATTAACAAATTATCACCAAACTAGTGTACATTGACGCTCCCGCCCAGTGCAGTTTTTTGGTTTACCTGTTTTGGATTGCCGTAAACGTCTACTGTTCCGCCGCCGCTCACCCTGGCATTGACAAACTGTGTGGCAAAAACTTCGGCTTCTCCGCCGGCCTTCAGGTCAATGTCCGTCTGGCGGGTTTCAAGTTTTTTAGCTTCAAGAATCCCGCCGGTTCCCATGCGGGCGTTGACCACGTCAGCCGTGCCTGAAAGTTTCAGGAGACCGCCGGTTACTGATCGGAGTTCGGCTTTTTCTACTTCGAGCTGCAATTTGATTTGCGCGCCTTCCTTAACCTGAAGTTCAATAAAACCTTGTCTGATCACATCGGCCGAACCAATATAAGACCCCTCGGACGCATCAATCGAGTTGAGTTGCTTGTAAAAAATGCGCACCTGAACATCGTCTCCGTCCAAAAGCTTGGAGAGTTTCATCCTGATTTTAAGCTGTCCGTTGTTGTTAACCACTTCCACTTCCTGCGATCGCCTTCCGGTAATCTCAACGCGGTTAACGTCCGATTTTACCAGCTCGGCCTGAATCTGGTCAAATACCCTGAGTTGATTAAAATCACCTGGATCTTTGGTGATTTGTGCCATGAGCGATGCACTGCACAGCAAAAGAAAAAATAATGATTTCATACTATTCGTTTTTTCGGATAAAATGAAAGTCGAGCTGCTTTTTAACCAGGTCGGCGTTTTTCACTTTAACAAACACTTCGTCGCCCAGTTGCAACAGCTTCTTTGAAACTTCGCCCACCAATGCATATTGTTTTTCGTCAAACGTATAATAATCGTCCTTTATTTCACGGATGCGGCACATGCCCTCGCATTTGTTCTCGATGATTTCTACGTAAATACCCCATTCAGTCACGCCCGATATTACTCCAAGGAACTCCTGATCCTTGTGGTCCTGCATGTATTTTACCTGCATGTACTTGACCGAATCGCGCTCGGCATTGGTAGCCAAGCCCTCCATATTTGATGAGTGTTCACACTTTTCCTCATAAACCGTGGCGCTCGCCGATGCGGCTCCGTCCAGATAATCCTGCAACAACCTGTGGACCATCACATCCGGATAGCGGCGGATGGGCGATGTAAAATGCGAATAATAATCAAACGCAAGCCCGTAATGGCCAATGTTCTCGGTTGAATATTTGGCCTTGCTCATGCTGCGGATGGCCAGCGTGTCGATAAGGTTTTGCTCCTTTTTACCAACCACACTTTCCATGAGGTTGCTGAGTGACTTTGAAATGTCTTTTTTTGATTTGAAATTCAGGCTGTATCCAAACTTAGAGACCACCGTTTGCAGATTGATCAGCTTGTCCTCGTTAGGTTCGTCGTGGATCCTGTAAATAAAAGTCTTTTTTTGTTTGCCGATGTATTCCGCCACTTTCCGGTTGGCCAAAAGCATGAATTCCTCAATGAGGTGATTGGCGTCCTTGGCGATTTTGAAGTAAACCCCAACCGGTTCGGCGTTTTCATCCAGGTTAAACTTCACCTCTACCTTGTCAAAGGAGATAGCGCCCGCCTTCATCCGGTTTCTGCGCAAGATCTTGGCCAGTTCGTCCAGTTTGAGCGTGGCTTTCAGGATTTCATCTGATACCGAATATTGCTCGCCGGTAATGGAAACGTCGGCTGGAATAACCGGCTTTTTGGTTTCAATTATTTGCTGGGCCTCTTCATAGGCAAAACGCTGATCCGAGTAAATTACCGTCCGACCAAACCATTGGTTAACCAATTGCGCCGACGGTGTCATTTCAAAAACCGCCGAGAACGTATATTTTTCCTCATTGGGTCGCAGTGAACAGGCAAAATTTGACAAGACTTCCGGAAGCATCGGCACAACCCGATCTACCAGATAAACCGACGTGGCACGGTTGTAGGCTTCATCATCCAATAAGGTTCCGGGACGCACATAATGTGAAACGTCGGCAATGTGAATCCCAATCTCGTAATTCCCGTTGTCGAGTTCTTTAAAGGAAAGCGCATCGTCAAAATCCTTGGCATCTTTAGGATCAATGGTAAATGTGAGGGTGTCGCGCATATCCCTGCGGCGGGCAATCTCATCCGGATGGATTGAGGTGTCCAGCTGTTCGGCATAGGCTTCAACCTCGGGCGGAAACTCATACGGCAAACCATATTCGGCCAGGATGGCGTGAATCTCGGTATCGTGTTCGCCCGGTTTACCCAAAACTTCAATCACCGCACCAAACGGGCTGTCAGCCTTGGCTGGCCAGTCTTCAATCCGCACGAGCACCACATCACCGTTTTGCGCAGCGTTATACTTGTCTTTAGGGATAAAAATATCCGTGTACATTTTGGCGTTGGCCGTAGAGACAAACGCAAAGTTTTTCTGGATGTCAATCACGCCCACAAAGTCAGTTTTGGCGCGCTTGACGATTTCAACCACTTCAGCTTCAGGGCGCTTGCCACTGCGACGGTTGTAGAGGTATACCTTTACCGTGTCGCCATCAAGGGCGTGGTTCAGGTTATTGGTGGGGATAAAAACGTCTTCTTCCAGTTCCGGACTCACAAAGTAAGCAGTCCGGCGGCTGGTCATGTCAATGGTTCCCTCGTAGTAATCCTGCTTGGACATTTCCATCATGTAATGCCCGGCTTCAGTTTCAATTATTTGCTTTTTTGAAGCCAGCAACTTGAGGTTTTTGATGATCTCATTGCGGCTGTGGGTATCGTCCAGTTCCATTTTGGCCGCCAATTGTTTGTAAGTGTAAGCTTTGTTGGCGTGCTTTGAAAGTATTTTTAGAATTTTTGACGCGAAGTCCTTAGGGGTTTTCTTATCGTGTTTGCGGTGTTTCTTCATTGGTTTTTTATGCATTCGGGAATAAAAGTACAAAATCCAGCCTCGGTTTCAGTAGACGGCTCTACAAGCTTATACAAATATTAACGCAAAAAGGCGGTTTTCATCAAAAGCCATTGTCAACAATCATTATATACAATAATATATTTTTAAAATTTAAAATTGAATTTATGATTATAATGATGTAGTGTTCATAGGCCGAATAATTTTTTGACGGGGCTATTGGATTTGCATTTTTACCTTTTTGTAACAATTTATTAACATTAGTATGGACTTCTAAAACCTTAAATACAAGTACAAAGACCAATGTTTTTAACAATTGTTGATTTTGATTTTTGTAGGGAGATGACTGATAAATAAAATAAAAATTCATGTTAAAAACGCAGGTAAAAATGCTCATAACTTTTAAGAAAGTTCCCCAAACTTTTCTTGCATTTTTCACCTCAATTTTTGCATGCAAAGCCTAAGTTGATACACCAAATTTATTTGCCATTTTGTATCGACTATTTATTAACAAGTTGCTGCCAAAATTCACCACTTGTAAATCAAGGCTTTTTGATATTTATCAACAACCTGCCATTTTGAAGGATTATCCTATAAATTGATGCCATTCATACCCTGAAATTCTGTCGTATCTTTGGCAAAACACGCAACATGAAAGTATCAATAGGAAACGACCACGCCGGACCGGATTACAAACACGCCATTGTTGACATGCTTACAAAAGCCGGCCACCAGGTCATCAACCACGGAACCGACTCATCTGACAGTGTTGACTATCCAGATTTTGGGCATCCCGTGGCGCTCGACGTACAGGAAGGCCGCGCCGATTTTGGCATCGTCATCTGCGGAAGCGGCAACGGCATCAACATGACGGTTAATAAACACCAGGGTATTCGCGCCGCACTTTGCTGGAACAAGGAAATTGCCGCACTCGCCCGTTTGCACAACGACGCTAACATCATTAGCATTCCGGCCCGATTTACAGCCATTCCGCAAGCGGTTGAGATGGCCGAGACGTTTTTATCGACAGCCTTTGAAGGTGGCCGCCACCAAAACCGCCTCGACAAGATTTCGTGTCGATAGCTATAAAACGCCGCTATTTTAACGCTTTCGACAAAAATGTCACCTAAATGTCATCCCTATGACGCATCAACCCTAAGGTTTTCCGGATAGTTTTGCAGGCGTAAAAAGCAATCATCATGACTATAGGTAGCAAAATTCTTCAAACCAGGAAAAACAAAGGTTTCTCACAGGAAGAACTCGCCAGCCAGGCCGGAATCAGTTTAAGAACGCTGCAACGGATTGAAAAGTCGGCATCGCACCCGCACGGACACACCTTAAAATCCCTTTGCGCAGTACTCGATCTTGAGGTGGAAAACCTTATGGATTACGGAAAGTTTGAGAGCCGTCAGGATTTGGTTTTTCTGCATCTTGGCGTACTGGCTGAGTTTTTCATTCCATTGGGAAGCATCATTCTTCCGCTGGTTCTTTGGCTCAACAAGAAACATCAGATTGTCATGGCCGACGAGCACGGTAAAAACATACTCAACTTCCAGATACTGTACGTCATTGTCAGCAACATCTTTCTCTTTATAGGCGTTTATTGCAAACTGATGCATTACGAGTATTCAAGTTACTTTTTCTTGATTTACGGACTGATGTATTTAGGGTCAAAAATCTACGCCATTCGCGCCGCCATGGGTGTTAATAAAAATCCCGAACGCCTTTTTTACCCTAATTGGATTAGATTTGTGCGTTAATATTTGCCTATGACCAAAACCCAATACATCGGCCAGAACAGTGGAGTTCCCGCCAAACAGGTTGACAACACCCTGGCACTTTTGCTGGATGATTGCACCATTCCGTTTATCTCCCGTTACCGAAAGGATTTTACCGGAAACCTCGACGAAGTTGCGATTGCACAAATCGACAAGCTCCACCGTCAGTATGACGAAATCCTCAAGCGCAAGGAAACCATCCTGAAAGTCATTGCCGAGCAAAATTCGCTTACGGCTGATCTGCAGCAAAAAATAACATCGTCCTTTGACCTGGCCGAACTGGAGGATCTTTATCTGCCTTATAAAAAGAAAAAGAAAACCCGTGCCGACGTAGCCCGTGAACGCGGCCTGGAACCACTGGCCAAAATCATCATGTCGCAAAACAACGCCGGTCTGGACAATCTGTATAGGTTTTTGACCGATGAGGTTCCCACCGAAGAGGCCGCGCTTCAGGGCGCCCGCGACATCATTGCCGAGTGGATCAATGAGAACATTTTTGTGCGCCGCCAACTCCGACGCAGCTTTCAGCGGGAACTGCAAGTGGGCACCAAGGTTGTAAAAGGCAAGGAAACCCATGAAGCCGCGCAAAAATTCTCGCAGTATTTTGATTGGTCTGAAAGTTTATACAAAGCCCCGCCCCACAGGCTTATGGCTATGCTTCGGGCTGAGAACGAGGGCGTCGTCAAAATAAAACTATCCGCCAACGATGACCAGGCGCTGGACATAATCGAGCGCGCCGTCATCAAACATCCGTCAGCCATGGCCACACACATCAGCCAGGCCGCCGCCGACAGCTACAAACGCCTGCTTTTACCCGCGCTGGGCAACGAATTGCTTCAGGAAGCCAAAGCCAAGGCCGATGCCGCCTCGATCAAGGTTTTTGCCGCCAACCTCTCACAACTTCTCATGGCGCCGCCGCTGGGCGAAAAACGCATCATGGCCATCGATCCCGGATACAAAAGTGGTTGTAAAGTGGTTTGTCTGGATCAAAAAGGCGATTTGCTCTACAACGAAACGATTTTTCCGCATGCGCCCCAACGGGAAACGGCCATGGCACTTAAAAAAGTGCGTTCAATGGCCAACGCCTATAAAGTTGAAGCTATCGCCATTGGCAACGGAACCGCCTCACGCGAGACCGAGGATTTTATCAAACAGATTGCCTTTGACCAACCGGTGCAGGTTTTTGTTGTCAGCGAAGCCGGAGCCTCGGTGTATTCGGCGTCTAAAATTGCGCGCGATGAATTTCCCAACTACGACGTTACGGTTCGCGGCGCGGTTTCCATCGGGCGACGACTGTCAGATCCGCTGGCCGAACTCGTCAAAATCGATCCAAAGGCCATCGGCGTAGGCCAATACCAACACGATGTCGATCAAAACCTGCTGCGCGACGAACTGGACGCCGTAGTGGTGCGATGCGTCAACGCCGTGGGCATCAACGTTAACACCGCCAGTAAAAACCTTTTGGGATACGTTTCAGGAATTGGTGAAAAACTGGCCGAGAACATCGTCGCCTATCGATCGGCAAACGGGCCTTTTAAGTCGCGCTCAGATCTTAAAAAAGTACCGCGTCTGGGCGACAAGGCCTATCAACAGAGTGCGGCGTTTATCCGGATTTCAGGCGCGTTAAATCCGCTGGACAACTCCGCAGTCCATCCGGAAGCCTACGCAATTGTACAGAGCATGGCCAAATCCTTACAGTTATCGGTGGCTGATCTTATCGGCAACAAAGAACAGATTTCCAAAATCGATCCGCAGCAATTTGTCACGCCAACCGTAGGAATCCTTGCACTCAAGGACATTTTAAAGGAACTTGAAAAACCCGGGCTCGATCCCAGAAAGGCCGCCGCTGTCTTTGAATTTGACCGATCGGTCCGCACCCTTGACGACTTGCGCCCCGGAATGATTTTACCTGGAATAATCAACAACATTACGGCTTTTGGTTGTTTTGTCGACATCGGCATCAAGGAAAGTGGCCTGGTGCATATCTCTCAACTTCGCGACGGATTTGTAAAGGATGTCAATGACGTGGTCAAGCTTCACCAACACGTTCAGGTAAAAGTGCTGGAGGTTGACTCCACGCGCAAACGCATCCAGCTGTCGATGGTTTTTTAGGGCGTGCCGGCCGTTCCGTCTTTCATTGACGGTTGATCCGTTACAAGCGTGTTGGTAAAAAATGGGCCGTCGGGCTGTACGCTGTATCTTGCCAAATCCAAAAGAAAAATCTTTAGGCTTTGGCAAGGATGCCGCTTCCATCCCTCACGCAGCCCAATCAACAAAAAAAAATCCCAAAAACCAATACTCATAAAGTACTGGAATTTGGAATTATGATAAGCATGCGGCAAATTTATGCCTTGTTCTCGTCGTCTTTTTTAGCGTTTGCCGGCTGATCGTCTTTAGCGGCATTCTTGAACTCTTTGACACCTGATCCCAGGCCTTTCATCAGTTCAGGGATCTTTTTACCACCAAAAAGCAGCAGGATGATCACCACGATCAAAAGAATCTCTTTAAAACCTAAACCTCCCATAACACAGTGTTTACGCCTAAGCATTTAATTATTGCCGCAAAGATAGCAATAAATTAAGCCCGCTATACATTTTGGCTTACAATTCTAAAGCTTTGGCCGGTAAAGCCCGCCCGCCGTTAATTGTTATATTTGTAAACCCAAGGAGCAAAAATGTCAGCAAAAAGACAAAAACGACGCGTGCTTAAAAAACGGCTGTTCACCAAGAACAGGCTGGTCATTCTCAATGAGGACTCGTTTGAAGAAATTTTTTCGTTGCGCCTTACCCTGATGAACGTTTTTGTGGTGGCTGTTCTGGGTGCCGTCCTGCTCATATCGGTAACCACGTACATTATTGCGTTTACGCCGCTTAGGGAGTACATTCCGGGATATGCTTCAACCCAGCTCAAGCGCGACGCCACCAACCTTGCGCTCAAATCAGATTCGCTTACCCTGGCCCTTAAACAAAATGAGGCTTACCTGGCGTCGATCAAAAAAGTGCTCACCGGCAATCTTGACATAGCCAAACTAAGCAAAGACTCGATCACCGCGCTCGAACTCAAACACCCAGATCCCGACTATACGGCGCCAACGGCCGAGGAGCTGGAACTGCGACAACAGGTTCAAAAAGAAGACAAATACAACGTTCTGGAAAACGCCAAGCCCAAAACCCAGGTGGTGTTTTTCCCGCCGGTAAAAGGCATGATAACCGATAAATACAACGCCCGCACCCGCCATTATGCCGTCGATGTCGCCCTTCCTAAAAATACACCCATCAAGGCTGCGCTTGGCGGGACGGTCATTTTTGCCGACTGGACACCCACAACCGGCTATGTAGTCATTTTACGCCACGCCGACGGATTCCTTAGCATATACAAACATGCGGCCTCTATCAACGTTGGCGCCGGTGATACCGTACGGACGGGCGAGGCCATTGGAGTAGCCGGTTCAGGCGGATCAGAATCTACCGGAGTCCACCTGCATTTTGAACTCTGGAAAGACGGCCACCCCATTGATCCGCAAAAGTTTATTTCGTTTGAATGATGGACATGATTTTTAAATACGTTTTGGAGATGCCCTTTATTTGCGGCGTTATTTTTATGGTTGTTTCGGCCATAACCGCAGCGTTTCCGCCAAAATCCATCAATGCGATTTACGGTTATCGCACGCCGTCGTCTATGAAATCCAAGGAACGCTGGGATTTTGCCCAAAAATATTCAACCCGACGCATGTTTGTGGCCGGAATAGGCATGACCATATTGTCGTTAGTCGGAACCATCGTAAAAGGTCAGGTGGCTGCGGAACTCGCCATTGGTTTTGCCATACTTTTTGGCGCGGCTGCCTACATTTTAATCGCCACCGAACTCGCGCTTAAAAAGAACTTTTCCTGATGTCTATAAAATCAATAGCTGCCAAGATTTTTGCCCGGTGGGTGGTGTCGCGCACCCGCAAGTGGTCATCAAACCCGGTGGCGGCGCAGCAACGCGTCTTTAAACAATTGATCGCAAAAGCTGCCGCTACGCAGTTTGGCCGGGATCACGGGTTTTCATCCATTGCAACGCCAGAGGATTTTGCCCAAAAAGTGCCCATCCGCGATTATGAAGGGCTCAAAGGCTACGTTGACCGCGTGGTGTCAGGCGAGCCGGACGTTCTTTGGCCCGGCAAACCTATCTATTTTGCCAAGACTTCCGGAACCACATCGGGCGCCAAGTACATCCCGCTCACGCGCGAATCCATGCCTTATCACGTTCAGGCTGCGCGCGATGCGATTTTGCATTACATCGATCAGACGGGTAAGGCTGATTTCGTCGACGGGAAAATGATCTTTTTACAAGGGAGTCCTGTCCTCGATGAAAAGAACGGCATCAAACTGGGCCGACTTTCGGGCATTGTGGCGCACTACGTTCCGGCCTATCTGCAAAAAAACCGGATGCCATCGTGGGAAACCAATTGCATCGACGACTGGGAAACCAAGGTTGATGCGATCGTAGCCGAAACCCTTGCTGAAAACATGACGGTGATTTCCGGAATCCCGTCGTGGGTGCAAATGTATTTTGAAAAACTGGTGGAAAGAGGCCAAAAGCCGGTGGGCGAAATTTTCAGGAATTTTAACCTGTTTATTTACGGCGGCGTTAACTTCGAACCGTATCGCGCCAAGTTTGAAAGCCTAATCGGGCGCAAGGTTGACAGCATAGAATTGTTTCCGGCCAGCGAAGGATTTTTTGCCTATCAGGATTCGCAAACGGAAAAAGGCATGCTACTGCTGCTGGATTCCGGTATTTTTTACGAGTTTGTAAAGGCCGATGAGTTTTTTAACGAGAATCCCCGCCGACTTACCATAAGCGAGGTTGAAGTTGGAGTGAATTATGTTTTGATCCTCTCGACCAACGCCGGATTGTGGGCCTACAACATTGGTGATACCGTGATGTTTACTTCAACCTCTCCTTACCGCGTGGTGGTCACCGGACGCATCAAACATTACATTTCCGCGTTTGGCGAACACGTAATTGGCAAAGAGGTCGAGATGGCGCTACAGGAAGCATTGGAACGGTCGGGCGCGCTGGTGACCGAGTTTACCGTCGCACCGCAGATTGCACCGCTACAAGGTTTGCCGTATCACGAATGGTTTATTGAGTTTGAAAGTGAACCCCATGATCTTGAAGCTTTCTCACTGGCTCTGGACCAAGCGATGCGAAAACAGAATATCTATTACGACGATCTGATTGCCGGAAATGTCTTGCGCACGGCTGTGGTGACGCGGGTTGCACGGAGCGGATTTACACATTATATGAAATCGGTGGGACGCCTGGGCGGGCAAAACAAACTGCCGCGTTTGAGCAATGACCGCAGTATCGCCGACGTTCTGCCACTGGTTTAGCTAAAAATTTTACCTTTGCGGGTTAGATAAAGAATTGAATGAAAGAAACTAAAGTAATCGTACGGTCGCGGGCACAGGAATCTTCCAGCGCCGTCGAAAAATTATACATCACCATGCGCCACTTGTTTAACCGAGGGTTTTACAAGCCGATGGGCGTATCGGGCGAAACCCTCAGGGAGGCCCTTTTGCAGCTTCGGCCGGAGATTTATGGCAGCATTGCTGATGAAAAAGTAGAACTCAACGGATTGTTGTACGTCATCGAAAGGCTTCCGGTGGGCATCGAGGAGTGTAGGTTTATCAACCTGACATCTGACGAAGGCTATTCAAAATCACACTTCAAGGCCATCATTCCGCCAAAGCGCCGCCGCAATTGTTACCGCATCGATGCCGAACAGATGAACGTTGAAATCACCCGCGGCCGATCGGATATTTACGATATTTTGACGCACCTGACGTTTATCTTTATCGAATCGCATAAAATCAAGGATCGCGTGCTGCTTGACGAAAGCGGCGAGGTATCCCGCGATTGGCACAAACTGGAGCAGGCGGTTCAGCAGCCGGGAAAACTAACGCTACAGGCCCGCGAAATCGCCATATCGCACGCGGCCAATATTTTGGGTCGCACCTTTGCTGAGGTTTCAGACATTTACGACAGCTTTGGCACGCCGGAAAAACCGGATCGTTTTTTACATGTGATTTACTGGCTGGGCAAGCTGGCCATCGAGGAAATCCTGGACAGCAACAAGCGTACGATTACTTTCAGTCCGGTGCTTCGCGAGCGTTTGGGCCATCACATCCACGGTGAGATCTGGGCTACGAACATCAAGCGCGTGCTCAAGGAAAGTGGGCTTCTAAACAGACCGATCCACATCATCAGCGCCAACATGCACTCGGTGATGAACTCGCTTTTTGCCACGCATGTGCTTAAAAACAAATTCAAGGATCAGGACCAATATGTCATTTTTGAGGCGTTGAGCATGCCCGGTGCGCACGATTTGCGCAAAAAGGTTGATGAGTTCGCGCAAAAGTACGGCATGCAGTTTCTTCCGGATACCTCAGGAACCAACATCGATGTTCAGGTTTTTGACACCGCTAAGATCGAGTGGAAAAACTCGGCGTTTAAGGCCGTCAAGCGCAATGACAACATGCCGGTGCTTATCGTAATGGACTACGCTTTTGGCGAGCAGGCTTATGAGACGATCGACGAATTGCTCAAGCCGTATCAGGAAGCTGGAAAGAAGACGTTTTTAAATGTCGAATCAGTATCCATCATGGGCAAGGCCGGAATTCTCGAAGGCGGAAAAGGCGATATCATGATCCCATCGGCACATATCAACGAGGGAACCGGCGACAATTATCCGTTTGACAACCAACTAACCGTTGATTTGTTTGAAGGCCACGGCATTCCGGTGTACGCAGGCCCGATGGTTACCGTATTGGGGACGTCGCTGCAAAACAAGGACCTGCTCACGTTTTTTAACAAATCTACCTGGGGCGTTATCGGACTGGAAATGGAAGGCGCCTACTATCAGAAAGCGATACAATCGGCATCAAAGATCCGCAAGAGCATCAGTCCGGATGTCAAAGTCCGCTATGCGTATTACGCGTCGGATAACCCGCTGGAAACCGGAAGCACGCTGGCATCGGGCGGACTTGGAACCACCGGTGTAAAACCCACCTATCTGATTACCCAACGCATTCTGGAACAAATCTTTAACCTAATCTGACAACCATGTCACAAAATCCCAATAATGCCGATCAGGAAATTGACCTGAAATCCATCGGACGAGGCGTAAACCGTGCCCTGAGCAGCACCAACCATTCCTTTTTCAGGTTGTTGAGGTTTTTGCGCCGAAACATCCTGATTGTAGGAGCTCTTTTTGTTGCAGGCGGTGTTTTGGGCTATCTGGCCGATCGTTCCCGGACCTACCAGTCACAAATAATCGTTATGCCGCACTTTGGCTCTACTGATTACATGTATGACAAGGTTGCGTTGCTTCAGTCAAAAATCAAGTCGCGCGACACGGCATTCTTGAAGGGGATTGGGATTAATAATCCAAAATCGCTCAACAAAATATTGGTAACGCCTATAAATGACGTTTACCAGTTTGTCCAAAACAACACCCAGAATTTTGAGATGCTCAAGTTGATGGTAGAGGATGGCGATGTAAAAAAAATCATTCAGGATCCCGCCACGAGCAAGAACTATCCTCGCCATCTCATCACCTTGCATACGCGCAAGCCGGTTAGCGATGGGGGCGCCATCGAACCCATTCTCAAGTATCTCAACAATAGCCAATTTTACGCACAGGTTCAAAAGGAATACGTGAACAATGTAATGATTAAGCTGGCGCAAAACGAGCAAACCATTGCCCAGATCAACGGGCTTTTAGACCGATTTGCCAGCAAGTCGACCGCACCGGCCTCTAGTACGCCCAACCTGGTTTATTACAACGACAACACCCAACTTAACGACGTCTTGCGTACCAAGGACGAGCTGATTCGGGAACAGGGCAGCCTGCGAATTGATTTGGTGAGCCTGGATCAGATTGTAAAACGCAATGCCACAACGTTAAACCTCAAGGATGATTCCGGACTTAACGGCATCATGATGTTTGTGTTGCCAATCATCTTTATCGGATTGTTCATTTTGGGCGCCTTGATGGTTAAGATTTACCAAAGACAAAAAGCCAAATTTGAACAGGCATGAAAGGAATAATTCTAGCTGGCGGATCGGGCACCAGACTTCATCCGCTCACCCTTGCGATTAGCAAACAATTAATGCCGATTTACGACAAGCCGATGATTTACTATCCGCTGTCAACTTTGATCTGGTCAGGTATCCGTGAAATCCTGATCATCTCCACGCCTCATGACCTGCCGTTGTTTCAGCAGCTTTTGGGCGATGGCGCTCACCTGGGCTGCAGGTTTGAATACGCCGTTCAGGAACATCCCAACGGTTTGGCCGAGGCGTTTATCATTGGTCGTGAATTCATCAGGCAAGACAAGGTAGCCCTTATTTTGGGCGACAATATTTTTTACGGGACAGGACTGTCAGATTTGCTCCAGAAAAACAATGACCCACAGGGCGGCATCATTTACGCCTATCACGTTCACGATCCCGAACGTTATGGTGTGGTGGAGTTTGATGCCGATGGAAATGTGCTCTCGATTGAGGAAAAACCATCGCAGCCCAAATCAAATTACGCCGTTCCGGGAATTTATTTTTACGACAACTCGGTGGTTGACATTGCGGCCAATATCAAGCCCAGCCATCGCGGTGAACTGGAAATTACCGACGTTAATAAGGAATACCTGCGTCGCGGACAGCTAAAAGTGAGTATTCTGGACCGCGGAACCGCTTGGCTTGACACCGGTACTTTCAATTCTCTGATGCAGGCCTCGCAGTTTGTCCAGGTTATCGAGGAGCGCCAGGGACTTAAGATTGGCGCCATCGAGGAGGCCGCTTTCAAAATGGGCTTTATCGATGCCGATCAACTGAAAAAAATTGCCACACCACTGGTAAAAAGCGGATACGGAACGCATCTTTTAAGTCTAATCTGATGAAAGCCATCAAAACGCCGCTCGAAGGTTGTTTTATTCTTGAGCCAAACGTCTTGCGAGATAATCGCGGATATTTTGTCGAAACCTTTAACGAAAATACTTTTCGCGAGGCCACGGGTATTTCGGCACATTTTGTACAAGACAATCAGTCGTTTTCATCGCGTCATGTGTTGCGCGGATTGCATTACCAAACGGGTGAGCATGCGCAGGCAAAACTCATCCGGGTACTTACCGGATCCGTGTGGGACGTCGCTGTTGATTTACGTCCGGCATCGCCCACATACGGCCAGTATTACGGTGTGGAACTCTCGGCCGACAACATGTTGCAGTTTTACATTCCGCGGGGTTTTGCCCATGGCTTTGTCGTACTGAGCGATACGGCGACGTTTTTCTATAAGTGCGACAATTTTTTTCATAAAACTGCCGAGGCGGGCGTTTCCTACAGGGATCCCGAATTGGCAATTGATTGGCCTGTTTTGTCGCACAAACTTTTAGTGTCGGAGCGCGACCAGAATCTTCCCAATCTTGCACAGGCAACACCGGTATGGTAGTCGCAGTAACCGGCGCATCGGGTCAGTTGGGTCAGGCACTGCGTCATCTGGCCGGGAAAAGCGACAGTTTCAAGTGGTATTTTGCCGATTCATCTCAGGCTGATATCACATCGGCACAAAGCCTCGAAATTTTTTTTAGGGCGGTCAAACCGGATTTTTGTATCAACGCCGCCGCCTATACTGCTGTCGACAGGGCCGAATCGGAGCCTGAAAAAGCTTTTGAAGTCAACGTGCACGGCGCCCAAAATCTGGCCGAAGCCTGTCTGGCTCACAAAGTCAAACTGATTCATATCTCGACTGATTTTGTCTTTGACGGACAATCCAACCGTCCGTACCGCGAAGACGATACGCCTAATCCGCAAGGCGTTTACGCCCGCACCAAACTGGAGGGCGAGGAGCAGATTCGCCGGATTTTGCCGAGTCATTTCATCATTCGGACAGCTTGGGTTTATTCCGGTTTTGGCCATAATTTTATGAAGACGATGCTCAGGCTTGCCACTGAAAGGGATCAGGTAGGCGTGGTGAACGACCAAACGGGATCGCCCACGCATGCTCTGGATTTGGCGCGCGCGCTGATTGCGGTCATCAATTCAGGCAAGGATGCATTTGGACTTTACCATTTTACCAATGAGGGGCATACGACCTGGCACGGATTTGCCGCCCGAATTTTTGAACTTAACGATTGCAACGTCAAGCTCAACGCCATTACAACCGCCGATTTTCCCACGCCCGCCAAGCGCCCAAAGTACAGCGTTCTCGACAAAACCAAATTCAAGCAAGTCTTTGGATTTGATATTCGCCCTTGGCAGGATGCGCTTGCCAATCCATAAAAAAAGCCGCTTTTTTCAGCGGCTTCCTCATTAGTTTTTGATCAGTTTTCTTATGGCGGTTTGCCCGTCAACTTCGAGTTTAAGGAAATACATTCCGGCTGGTAATTCATCTACGGTAATTTGGCTCGTGAACGCTCCCTGTCTTACCAGTCGTCCATCGGCTGCAAACAACGTAAACTTACCGCCCGTCCATCCGGCGATGTAAATGACCTCCCGGAATGGGTTTGGATATACCACAAGCGATTCCTGGTTTGGTGTTACGACGCCCAGTTCGGCTTCGACGGTAATGACAACGTCAAAGGTGATGCTTCCGCCCGAATTTAAAACCGTCACGGTGTATGCGGTTAGCGTTGTCGGCGTTGTCGGCGTTCCGGTGATCACGCCCGTTGCCGGATCAATTGACAATCCGTCCGGCAGGCTTGGCCAAACACTGAACAGCAAGTTCTCGCCGTCGACAGCAGGCGTTAGCGGCTCAATGCCTGAATTGACGTAAAACACATTGGGCGTGCTGTAGGAAAGTCCGCTTGGCGCGATGTCGTTCACGGTAATCTCGATGTCAAACGAAACCGAGCCGCCGGAGTTTGTCGCCGTCACGGTGTAAACCGCAGTGGCCGAAACCACGGTCGGTGTTCCGGAGATAACTCCCGT
>CAKUAD010000022.1 GCA_934636265.1 uncultured Flavobacterium sp. | reverse complement strand
GACCGTTATGATTATGGCGGCAACCGCTACAACTTGAGCCCGAATACGACCAACGACGTAACCTACAGTTTCAATGATGCGTTTGTGGGCCTGCATTACAAGTTCATCAAGGGGAAATTTACCTTTAATCCGGGATTCACCGTTCACACCTACAACACCTTTAACGATCAGGCTAACACCCGCGTTCGCGATGACTTTTTTAGGATTTTGCCTGATTTTTACGCGCTTTGGCAACTTAAAAAAGCTGAAACGCTCACGTACAATTACGCCATGACGACGGATTTTACCGACATCAACCGGTTTGTTGAGGGGCTGACTTTTTCTGACTACAACTCGCTTTTTCGCGGCAACCGTTATTTGGAAAACGCCTTGATGCAGACGCATTCGCTGCGGTATTTTAAATACAACATGTTTAATTTTGAGAATATTTTTGCCAACATCAACTATACGCGCCGCGTTGATGCCATCAAATCACGGGCTTTGTTTTTGGGCAACAACGTGGTGTCGAGCGCGGCCAACATGCCGTCGAACTTTGCTGATGAGACCATTTCGGGAAATGCCAACTACGGCCGTTCGTTCCTCAAACACTACAAAGCATCGGTGGGATTAAGCCTTAACTGGAGCAAGTTTAATAATGTGCGCGTGGCTCCCGACGGCGACAACAACCCCGACAACAACCCCGGATTTGTGGACACAGTTGAATCTTTCACACAAAATTATACGGTGCGCGCCTCGACGCAGTTTCGCGGTTGGCCCAATCTGGAAGTGGGTTACAACCTGTCCGTCAACGATTACAACGACACCAAGTTTTATACCGAGCGTCCTTTTGTCAACCTAGATTATTACTTTTTGGATGCTTTTTCTTTTGTCGCCGAATATGAGTTTTACCACTACACCAGCAACGACAAAAGCTTTCCGGTGGACAACGAATATGACTTTTTGAACGCAAGCCTTATCTACCAAAAAAAGGACAGCAAGTGGGAATACAAAGTAAGTTGTACCAACGTGCTTAATACGACTTCCTTAAATGATGACAACTTTAGCCAGTTTCGCGCAAGTTCATCGCGTTATGTGGTGATGCCGCGGTATTTGATGTTGTCACTAAAGTATAATCTCTAACTGGCAGCTAGCAGAAATTAACTATCAGCTTGATTGGTTATTGCTTGAAAGTTTGCGGTTTAGGAATGAATTTTAAGAGTCAATGGTTGATCATATCTGATTTAAGGTTCAAAAAGTCAAGATCGCTAAAACAGGCTGAGGGCTCGTCACTTACGCCTAAAAATAAAAATCCCGGACGCTCTCGAATCCGGGACTCTGTAAACTAGCCACTATTCACTATAAACTATAGCCCAAAAGCCGCTTTTACCTTATCAACGTAATCCAGTTTCTCCCAAGTGAAAAGTTCAACGGTTACTTGCTTTTCATTGCCGTCCGGCGACCTGAAAACCTTGGTTACGGTCTCGGGTTTGCGTCCCATGTGTCCGTACGCCGCAGTTTCACTGTACATCGGGTTGCGCAGTTTAAGACGCTCTTCAATGAAGTAAGGACGCATGTCAAAAATCTCTTCAACTTTCTTTGCGATTTCGCCGTTGGTCATTTTCACTTTTGACGTTCCGTACGTCTCAACAAAAATTCCCATGGGCTTGGCTACGCCGATGGCATACGAAACCTGAACCAGAATTTCGTCGGCAACACCCGCGGCCACGAGGTTCTTGGCAATGTGACGCGTTGCGTAAGCCGCCGATCGGTCAACCTTGCTCGGATCTTTTCCTGAAAAAGCACCACCCCCGTGCGCGCCTTTTCCGCCGTAAGTGTCAACGATGATTTTGCGTCCCGTAAGTCCGGTATCGCCGTGCGGTCCGCCAATGACGAACTTTCCGGTAGGGTTGATGTGGTACAAAATGCGGTCGTTGAACAAATGCGCGTACTGAGGATATTTTTCAATGATGCGCGGGATCAGGATGTGCTTGATGTCCTCCTGGATTTTAAGCAACATGGCCGCTTCCTGGTCAAAATCATCGTGCTGCGTCGATATGACGATTGCCTCGATGCGCGTTGGCTTGTTGTTGTCGTCATATTCCAGCGTTACCTGGCTTTTGGCATCGGGACGCAGGTATTTGATCTGGTCGTTTTCGCGTCGCAAAGCAGCCAGTTCCTGCAGCAGTTTGTGCGACAGGTCTAACGCCAGCGGCATGTAATCTTCCGTCTCATTGGTTGCGTAACCAAACATCATTCCCTGATCGCCGGCGCCTTGCTCTTCCTTGTTGGCGCGGTCA
Source organism: uncultured Flavobacterium sp. (assembly GCA_934636265.1). Taxonomy (GTDB): domain Bacteria; phylum Bacteroidota; class Bacteroidia; order Flavobacteriales; family Flavobacteriaceae; genus Flavobacterium. The sequence continues at coordinate 19,604 of CAKUAD010000022.1, read as the reverse complement.
ACGCCCTGGTTGATGTCCGACGATTGTTCGTGAATGGCCGACAGCACGCCGCACGATTTGGCCTCGAACATGTACTCGCTTTTGGTGTACCCAATGCGTTCAATTACATCGCGTGCAATTTGCTGAACATCCAGATACGTTTTTGATTTTACCTCGCCCGCCAGGATCACCTGGCCTGTGGTCACCAAGGTCTCGCACGCTACTTTTGAGTCCGGGTCAAACGCCAGGAAATTGTCGATCAGCGCGTCCGAAATCTGGTCCGCAACCTTGTCCGGGTGTCCTTCACTTACAGACTCGGACGTAAAAAGATAAGCCATATTTAAATTATGAATTTAATTATCAATTTCAAGGTTCACTTTATGAAAACCTCAAATACCTACCTGATGGGTGACAAATTTGGAGAAGCCACGCGAAAACTAAAGAAGAAATCCTGCTTTAGCATTTTTTAGCGTCTTGAACGCCAGAGGTTGCAATCAGTCCAAATCTGTCCTCTACAGCAGGTGCAAATATAACAAATCAGATAAAATTTATGGGTTTAAATTTTTGTTACTGGAAAGGGCTTCTTACTTTTGATAAAATCAACTTAACTCTTTTGATTATGAGAAAAACATTACTCTTTGCTTTTGTTTTTGCGGCGATGACCTCGCAGGCACAAACCAATCTGCTGACGGAAAATTTTGACACTCTCGGCGATCCCATTACATTGCCCACCGGCTGGACGGCCGTAAACCAGAGCGCGCCTGTTGGGACAACAACCTGGTTTCGCGGCGGAGCGGGAACAACCTTTGCGGGATACAACGGCGGACAAACCGGATACATCGGCGCAAACTATAACAGTACGGCCGGAGTAGGCGTCATCAGTACCTGGCTTATGTCGCCGGTATTGACCCTGCAAAACGGCGATGTGATCTCTTTTTACACCCGCACGGCCACCGGCTCCATTTATGCCGATAACCTGGAACTTCGCCTTAGTGCCAATGGGGCAGCCTCGGCCGACCCTACCGGTCCAACCGGCGTTGGCGACTACACCACACTGGCGTTGACGGTCAATGAAGTATTCCCGCTTGCTTCAGGATATCCACAGGAGTGGACGGAAAAAACCTATACGATAACCGGTGTCGAGAATCCAACCGAGATGCGTTTCGCTTTCCGTTACACGGTTCCAACCTCGGCAGGTCCGTCAGGCAATAACTCGAACTTTATCGGTATCGATGCGGTAACGGTAAACCGCCCAACCGCCGGCACATCTGATTTCTTCAAAGCCAACATCAGCATGTATCCAAATCCGGCCCAGGACGTACTTAACCTGTCGGTACTCAACGCATCGTCACTTGTAAAAGTTTCCATTGCCGATCTTAACGGACGTGTCGTAAAAGCGCTTGATCTTGGAACCGCTTCCCAGGCCCAGATTGCCGTGTCCTCTTTACAATCGGGAGTTTACACCATCACGATCGAAACCACCCAGGGTAAAGGCGTGTCAAAGTTCATCAAGAGCTAAACCACAAAAACCAATATTAAAAAGGCTTCCTCACGGAGCCTTTTTTTTATATCAAAAAAATTCCATCCGCACTTGTAAAATAAAATCAAATCGCGTTACTTTGCCCAGTTCTTTGTCATGATGACCGTTATCACGAAAGGCCGAGGGATTAGACCCAGCGACGCCTTAGCAACCCTTTACCCCGTAAAGAAGGTGCTACATTCTACCGCCCGCGCGGACAGATAACCTGAGCAATTCCCTCACTTTCACATAACGTTTTTTTATCAGGAGCACAACGCCCGGTTTCCAAATGAAACTGCCGTCCCGCTGTCCACTGTATCTTTTTTTGCCGCGTACAAAGCGCGACAAAAAAAGGATGCCGTTGCCATCGGGGCTAGGTTTTGCGCGGTAATCAACAAGAAACAATTTGAATTGTAATCAAAATTATAAATAACCTATGCCAGCCAAACCTGAATCCATCCTTAATGCTTCCGCGTCCAGAATCCTGGTCCTCGACGGGGCTATGGGAACCATGTTGCAGCGCCATCAATTTACCGAGGCTGATTTTCGCGGAGACCGATTCAAGGATTTTCCGCATCCGCTTAAGGGCAACAATGATTTGCTGTCGCTAACACAGCCGCAGGCCATTAGGGACATTCACCGTCAGTATTTCGAGGCGGGCGCCGACATCGTGGAAACCAACACTTTTTCCTCAACTTTAGTAGGCATGGCTGATTACCACATGCAGGACTTGGTTTACGAACTCAACTTTGAATCAGCAAAACTTGCGCGCCAAGTGGCCTGTGAATTCACTGCAAGAGAACCGCACAAACCGCGGTATGTGGCAGGATCAATAGGTCCTACAAACCGCACGGCAAGCCTGTCGCCCAACGTCAACAATCCGGCGTTCAGGGCCATTACTTTTCAAGAGCTCAGGCAGGCATACGCCCAACAGGTAGAGGCGCTTTTAGACGGGGGTGTCGACATTTTACTGGTAGAAACCATTTTTGACACACTCAACGCCAAGGCGGCGCTTTTTGCCATCGACGAAATCAAATCAGCCCGAAATCTCGACACACCCGTTATGGTATCGGGAACCATCACCGACGCTTCCGGCCGCACACTTTCCGGGCAAACGGTCGAGGCTTTTCTGATTTCGGTATCGCACATTCCACTGTTTTCGGTTGGGTTAAACTGCGCATTGGGCGCCGACCAACTCAAGCCCTACCTCAAACGCCTGCGCCGCGCCACATCACTCAGGATTTCCGCGCATCCAAACGCCGGATTGCCCAATGCGTTTGGCGAGTATGACCAATCGCCAATGGAAATGCAGGCCCTTATCCGCGAATACCTTCACGAAGGCCTGGTAGACATTGTGGGTGGTTGTTGCGGAACCACGCCCGAGCATATCAGGTTGATTGCGGAAGTTGCCAGGGAGTGTTCTCCCAGAAACGAATTTGAAAATGAGACCATTTGAAAATTTAAAAATGGAGTAGTTGAGACATTTTATTTTCAACTGATACAATGCAAAAGGAAAGCAAACATTTAAAACTCTCGGGACTTGAGCCGTTAATTGTAACTCCCGAAACGAATTTCGTAAACATTGGCGAACGCACCAATGTCACGGGATCGCGAAAATTCCTGCGGCTTATCAGGGAGGACAAATATGACGAGGCGCTGGAAATTGCCCGCAGTCAGGTAGCAGGTGGCGCGCAAATCCTTGATGTTAACATGGACGAGGCCATGCTTGACGGGGTTGCGGCCATGACCAGATTTTTAAACCTTATCGCCTCAGAGCCCGATATCTCACGGGTGCCCATCATGATCGACTCGTCAAAATGGGAAATCATAGAGGCCGGATTGCGCGTAGTTCAGGGAAAGGGTGTTGTCAATTCTATTTCACTCAAAGAAGGCGAGCAGGAGTTTATCCGTCAGGCCTCGCTGATCAAGCGGTACGGCGCCGCGGTCATTGTCATGGCTTTTGACGAAGCCGGGCAAGCCGATACACTCGCAAGGCGCATCGAGATTTGCAAACGCGCCTACAATCTGCTGACACAAAAGGTAAAATTCCCGCCGCAGGACATCATTTTTGATCCCAACATTTTTCCGGTTGCCACCGGGATGGATGAGCACCGCCGCAACGCCCTTGATTTTTTTGAAGCCACCCGCTGGATACGCCAAAACCTTCCGGACGCTCACGTTTCAGGTGGGGTAAGCAACGTTTCGTTTTCGTTCAGGGGGCATGACAAAGTGCGGGAGGCCATGCATTCGGCGTTTTTGTATCACGCCATTAAGCACGGCATGACCATGGGAATCGTAAATCCCGAAATGCTGGAAGTGTATGACGAAATCCCAAAGGATTTACTGGAACGCGTCGAGGATGTGCTGCTCGACCGTCGCGATGATGCCACCGAGCGACTGCTCGAATTTGCCGAAACGCTCAAAACTGATCCAAAATTGGCGCAAAAAGCTGTTGAGGAGTGGCGGTTGCAGCCTCTTCAGGAGCGCATCACACACGCCTTGGTAAAAGGACTCGATGAGTTTATTGAGACCGATGTAGAAGAAGCCCGCCTGACAGTTGAACGTCCCATTCACGTCATCGAGCAACACCTGATGGCAGGAATGAACGTCGTGGGTGATTTGTTCGGAAGCGGTAAGATGTTTCTTCCGCAGGTGGTCAAATCAGCCCGGGTGATGAAAAAGGCGGTGGCGTATCTGCTCCCGTATATCCAGGCAGCCAAGGACGGAAGCGCCGGAAGCGCCGGCAAGGTGTTGTTGGCTACGGTAAAAGGTGATGTTCACGACATTGGGAAAAATATAGTGTCGGTGGTGATGGGATGCAATAATTATGAGATTATCGACTTGGGCGTCATGGTGCCGCCCGAGACAATAATTGAAACCGCCCTTCGGGAAAAAGTAAACCTCATTGGGCTCAGCGGACTCATAACACCGTCGCTGGAGGAGATGGTCTACCTGGCCAGCGAGCTGGAAAAAGCCGGCGCCCGCATCCCGCTGATGATTGGTGGCGCAACTACCTCGCGGGCGCACACCGCCGTTAAGATTGCCCCGCAGTACAGCCTGCCGGTAGTGCACGTAAACGACGCCTCGCGGGCCGTGACCGTAGCGGGGAATTTGCTCAACGCCCAAATCCGGGAGGATTACGCCCGCCAAATACGTGAGGAATACCACACATTGCGCGAGGGTTACCTGGGGCGCGCCCGGGAAAAAGAGTATTTAACCCTTGATCAGGCACGCCAAAACCGGTTGCAACTGGACTGGTCATCCTATCAACCGCCGGTTCCTAAATTCCTGGGGGTAAAAACCGTCGAAGCTGATTTGCGCGACCTCGTGCGGTATATTGACTGGACACCGTTTTTCCAAACGTGGCAGCTGTTTGGTAAATATCCCGCCATTTTGCAGGATGAGGTTGTGGGTGATCAGGCCCAATCGGTCTTTGCCGATGCGCAGCGGATGCTACAAACCATAGTCGAGGAAAGACGCCTGCAGGCCCGCGGTGTAGTAGGAATTTTTCCGGCTAACTCCATCAATTGCGACGACATATTGGTACAACCGACAACCGATAACCAACCGGCAACCTTCCTGACCTTGCGTCAGCAATCCAAAAAGACGGCTGGCGCCCCCAATTTGGCATTGGCTGACTTTGTAGCGCCAACCGAATCGGGCGTAACCGATTACATCGGGGTGTTTTGCGTGTCGACGGGATTTGGGGTTGGGGAGTGGGCGGCCGGAATGGAAGCAGCCCATGACGATTACGGCGCTATCATGCTCAAAGCCCTGGCCGACCGTCTGGCCGAGGCTTTTGCCGAGTACCTTCATGAAAAAGTCCGGGTCGAGTTGTGGGGTTATGCGCCGTCGGAGTCATTGGACAATCAGGAGCTGATAGCAGAGCGGTACCGCGGCATTCGTCCGGCACCGGGTTATCCGGCCTGCCCTGATCACTTGGAAAAACCGACGATCTGGAAGTTGCTCGATGTGGAAAAAAACATTGGGGTCCGCCTTACCGAAAGCATGGCGATGTGGCCGGCATCGTCGGTGTCAGGATATTATTTTGCGCATCCGCAGGCCCGGTATTTTGGTTTGGGAAAAATCAAACCTGACCAAGCTGCCGACTATGCCAGGCGCAGGGGTATCGCGGTTTTTGATGCCTGTAAATGGCTGGGTCCTAATATGGCCGATTAACCGCGGGGCGCGTGAGCGATAGCAGCGGCAGCCCGCAGGACCGGTTACGGGACGAGGACTACAGCGGATAGCGCGGTGTGCGGCCGGAGATTTTTTGTGTTTGCAGAGGTCTTTACGCCGCAGACACGCCCAAATTAAAAATTTAAAATAAATGAAAGTTATTCAACACCTTGAGAATGCCGCGGGAAAGCCGCTGTTTTCTTTTGAGATTTTACCGCCGCTTAAAGGCCAGAATATCCAGTCAATTTTTGACAGTATCGATCCGCTGATGGAGTTTTGTCCGCCATTTATTGACGTGACGTATCACCGCGAGGAATATCTTTACAAGGACATTGGGAACGGGCTTTTAAAGCGCCAGGTGGTGAAAAAGCGCCCGGGTACGGTTGGGATTTGTGCGGCCGTGATGAACAAGTATGGCGTTGATGCGATTCCGCATATTTTGTGTGGCGGATTTACGCGTGAGGACACTGAAAATTTCTTGATTGACCTTGATTTTCTTGGCATTGACAACGTGGTGGCTTTGCGTGGCGACGCGGTTAAGAGCGAGACGTATTTTAGGCCTGAAAAGGACGGGAATGAATATGCGGCGGAGCTTGTAGCGCAAATCAGTAATTTGAACCGCGGGATTTATTTGGATGATGGGTTGGAAAATTCATCGGCAACGGATTTTTGCATAGGGGTTGCGGGCTATCCGGAAAAACACCTGGAAGCACCCAGCATGGACAGTGATATTTATTATCTGAAACAAAAGATAGCCAACGGGGCAAATTACGTGATTACGCAAATGTTTTTTGACAATGCGCGTTTTTTTGCGTTTGTCGACAAATGCCGAAGCGAGGGTATTTTAGTTCCAATCATCCCGGGTCTTAAACCTATTACGGGCAAAAAGCAGCTCAATCAAGTTCCGCATAGGTTTAGCGTTTCATTGCCCGATGACCTGGTTAGGGAGATTGTTCGGTGTGACACTCAGGACGCCGTCCGGCAGGTTGGGATTGAATGGTGTATTGCGCAAAGCCGTGAACTTGTGGCCGCGGGATTTCCGGTTTTGCATTATTATTCGATGGGCAAGCCCGACGCGATCAAGGCGGTGGCGCGGGAGGTTTTTTAGCGGTGGTGCAGGCGCTTTGCCGTAAAAGAATATCTTTGCGTGATGCAAAAACGTTTTACGCTGTTGCTTTTGTTTTTTTGTGCCGCTCTTTTGGCGCAGCACGGCCCTACCGACAACCTTGAAATCTCGGTTTTTAGGGGTAACGTTTTAAAGCACACGCCGTATGTAGGGCATTTGATGGCAGGGCATCCGCGCGGTGTGATGCTTTCGTGGAACAAAAAGACCTACGGAGAAAAGGAGTGGCAGCGGGCTTTTAATTATCCGGATTACGGATTTTCACTTTTGTTTCACGACAACCAGAATCCCGTTCTTGGCGACGTCTACGCCCTGAGCGCGCACTACAATTTTTACTTTTTAAACCGCCATGCTTTTTTGCGCATTTCGCAGGGTTTGGCCATGGCGACCAATCCGTACGACAAGGAAACCAATTACAAGAACAATGCATTTGGGTCGCGTTTTATGAGCGCCAACATTTTTATGCTGGGCTTTAAAAAAGACGATTGGATCGGCAGGTTTGGCATTCAGGCCGGATTGCTTTTTACGCATTTTTCCAACGGGCGGATCAAATCGCCCAACAGTGGGATCAACAGCTATTTGTTTCAGGTGGGCGTAAATTACAACGTTAAGCCAAGCCGGACTTATCTGCGCGATTCGCTCACGGCCCATGTGCGGCAGCCCATTGCGTTTAATGCAGTGTTGCGAACCGGCGTGAGCGAGAGTCCCGTGGCCAACAGCGGGCAAAAACCGTTTTATCATGCGGGGCTTTACGCCGACAAGCGAATTTCCCGAAAAAGCGCGATTCAATTGGGGGCCGATGTGTTTTTTTCGCAGTATCTAAAGGAGTACATCCGATATAAATCAGTGGCGTATCCAGATCAGCCGCCCTTGGATCCCGAAACTGATTACCGGCGTGTGGCAGCCGTTTTTGGCCACGAACTGTTGATCAATCGGCTGACTGTGGAAACGCAATTGGGCCTGTATGTGTACAAGCCGTTTAAGTATGAGAGCGACGTTTACCAACGGGTGGGCGTCAGGTATTATTTTTTGCCAAAGGTTTTTGCGGCCTTGTCGTTAAAGGCACACGGCGGCCGCGCCGAGGCTATCGAAACCGGAATAGGAGTGAGGTTATGAGAGTGAGTCTTTTTTTGTTGCTGTTGTTGTTTGCTGGATGCAGTTCAGCCGAGGATTGCTTTAAAAAGGCGGGAAATGAAACCCAACGCCAGTTTGAGGTGGCGCCTTTCACAAAAATTATTGTCGGTGAGCGAATCGCGATGGTAATCAAACAGGCTGATGAGGCCCGCGTTGTGGTAAAGGCAGGCGAGAACTTTGTTGACGACGTAAAGGTTGTGGTAACCGATGGTGCGCTGCGCCTTACGGATGAATCCGGCTGCAACATGGTGCGCGGCTACGAGTCGATTACAGTTTTTGTCGATGCGCCCAATGTTGAGGAAATTTATTCAAATACCGGACGCCCGATCAAGTCAGACGGAGTTTTGACGTATCCTGTATTGCGCCTGTATGCCATGGATTTTTTTGGCGGCGTAGGCACCGGAAATTTCTATCTGGAAATCGATAACCTGCAAACGGTGATTGAAAACAACTACGTGGCGGGCTATTATCTCACCGGCCATACCAATGAACTGCTGCTCAATTTTTACGACGGCAACGGTCGCTTTGAAGGCAAGGACTTTCACGCCGAATCGATTAAAATCTTTCACCGCGGGGCCAACGATATGATTGTCCATCCGCTGCAAAGCTTATCGGGCGATATTTACAGTACAGGAAACCTTATCAGCAAAAACAATCCTGCCCTGCTTGACGTGCGGGAGCATTATACCGGCCGCCTGATTATTGCGGATTAGTATTTAAAAACGGTTTGCTATTGAGGAATTTTCGCGGAGTGGCCTTGTAGTGAATTTTTAACTATTGCGGCAGTTTTTCTGTATCAAACATTTAACCGAACCCACTAACTTGCGTTCATGGGAAGGGGGAGCGCATGGGAATTTCCCCCTACGAAAAAATGGCTCACGCAGGATACAGAATATCTGTAAAAATTGTTAAATTTTACCTGGTTACCCAAGGTTTTGCCTGATTACGGGCGCTGGATTCCTATCTACTTTCCCGTCACATCCCTGAACACCGCTTCCAAATCCTTGCTTTTCTGTACGATTTGCAGGATTTTTATGTTGTTCCGGGTGGCAAAATCAAAAACATCGCCGCGCATATCGCTGGTGGAAGCAAATTGAAGTTCCCATTTTTTGTTGAATTCGTAAGCCGAGATGAGCTGCGGAAGCTCGCCCAGTTGTTCGGCTGAAACTGGTTGATCAAATTCGACTTCCAGAATCTGAACGGGATTTTCCTCTTGTGTGATAAGGTTTTCAAGTTTTTTGTCGGTGACGATTTTTCCTTTGTCAATAATGATGACGCGGTCGCAGATGGCCTCGACTTCCTGAAGGATGTGCGTTGAAAGGAAAACCGTTTTGTCTTTCCCGACGTTTTTGATCACGCGGCGAATCTCGACTAATTGATTGGGATCGAGTCCGGTGGTGGGTTCGTCAAGAATCAGTACGGCGGGATCGTGTAAAAGTGCCGTGGCCAATCCTACGCGTTGGCGATAACCTTTTGAGAGTTGACCGATTTTTTTGTGCGCCTCAGGCCGGAGTCCCGTCAGTTCGATAACCTCGTCGATACGGGATGGTTTCACCTTGTATAACCCCGCATTGAATTCCAGATATTCCCGCACGTAAAGTTCCAGATACAGCGGATTGTGTTCAGGCAGATAACCCACTGACCGCTGCACTTCCTGAGGTTGTGTCGCCACATCAAAATCATTGACGATGGCTTGACCTTCATCGGCGGCCAGGTAAGTGGTCAGGATTTTCATCAGTGTTGATTTTCCGGCGCCGTTGGGCCCCAAAAACCCAACGATCTCACCTTTGGCTATGGAAAACGAAACCTGGTCAAGCGCCTTTTGGGTCTGATAGTTCTTTGATATCTGGTTAACTTTGATCATGCGGTGTGATTTTTAAGCGCCGTCTTCAATATTGGCTGGCGGGCTGCCAAAAGACAAAATTAGTCCAAAACGATAAACTAAATTTTGCCGTCAATCGTATTTTTTTAAAACATTTTTTATATTTTAGCCAAACAAGCAAAAAAGGACACAGGAATAACGCTAAAATGCCCGGGTTTACTTTGATCTCAAATGTTGCGGCGCAGGGTTATCCAACCGATTATTAATTCACAACGATATGAATCCCGATTAACGTCGGGATTTTTTTTATACCGTATCTTTGACATTGTCTTTGGCAAAAATTCACTGCAGATGGAAAACGACAGTTCAGTACGCGCCTGGTTTGACGCACTCCCAAACAAAAATCCCATGCTTATTGCGGGTCCTTGCAGTGCCGAAACTGAGGATCAGGTGATGGAAATTGCCCGTCAACTCCAGGAATCGGGCGTGAGTTTTTACCGCGCCGGAATCTGGAAGCCGCGCACGCGTCCGGGTGGATTTGAAGGCGTCGGAGCGATAGGCCTCAAATGGCTGGTTCGCTCCCGGGCTGAAACCGGACTTCCGATGGCGGTTGAGGTGGCCAATGCGGCCCACGTAAAACTGGCGCTCGAACACGATATCGATGTGATGTGGATCGGCGCCCGCACTACTGTCAATCCGTTTGCCGTGCAGGAAATTGCCGACGCTTTGGCCGGGACCGATAAAATCGTTTTGGTGAAAAACCCGGTGAATCCTGATTTGGCGCTGTGGATTGGCGGCATAGAGCGTCTTTACCACGCCGGCATCCGTAACCTGGGGGCGGTACACCGAGGCTTTTCGACCTATGAAAAGACCAATTACCGCAACATTCCGGAGTGGCAGATTGCCATCGAATTGCAAAGCAGGTTTCCGCATTTGCCGCTTATCTGCGATCCGTCGCACATTACCGGCCGCCGCGATATGATACGCGAGGTTTCACAGCAGGCGCTCGACCTTAATTACGATGGGCTGATGATTGAAACCCATATCGATCCGGACAACGCCTGGAGCGACGCTGCCCAACAGGTCACGCCGGACGCGTTGAAGCAAATCGTGACTTCGCTTTGTGTCCGCAACAAAACCACGCACGAAGAATCATTTCATCGCGAAATAGCCAAACTCCGCGCCCAGATTGATACTGCCGACGCTAAATTACTCGAAATCCTGGGAAGCCGGATGAAAATTGCCGAGCAAATCGGTGCGCTGAAAAAGGCCGAAAACGTGGCCGTACTGCAAACCGGCCGGTGGATTGACGTTTTGGACAAAATGGTTAAGGAGGGCGCCCGGCAAGGCCTGAGCAAAAATTTTGTCATGCGGTATTTTAAGGCGGTGCATCAGGAAAGCATTGTGCATCAGGAGAAAATTTTTAACCAATAGGCTGCGTTTGAGTATTTCTTGTATGTTTGCGTCACCAAAAAAAACAAAAACATGAAGAAATTTATTTTAATGCTCACCTTGGTGTGCAGCGGGCTTGTCAGCGCCCAGAGTGACATCATTACCAAACACAGTGGCGAAACCGTAAGCGGAAAAGTAATTCGCGTAGAGGAATACACCATTGTATACAAGTATGACGGTGAAGACGCTGAAAATGTGATCAGCAAGTACGCTATCGAAAAAGTTCAGTACGGCAAAAGCGGCCGTGTTGAGGAAATGACCGAGAAAATTGTGATCAACGGCGAGGCTGATTGGGAAAAGGTAGTGATCCTTGAGGACAAAGCCTACATTGCAGGACTTAAAAAAGGTGAGGAAATTCGCGGAAAGACGGGACTGATCAACTTTCAGACCGGCAATACCGGAGATAAAAAGGCCGAAAAGAAACTTAAGATGGCTGCTGCCGCCGCAGGGTGTCCGTTTGTATTGATGACGGCCGACAAAACCACCGTGGGTGCAAACTCCAACATGCTGGGCGGAAGCCAGGCCATCAAAAAAGGCGTGGGATACCGATACAAATAAATAAAACAAATAAGAGGCTCCGGCCTCTTTTTTTATTCTTCATTATCTTTGGGCCATGACAGGAACCGTTTATAAGTCAACCGGAAGCTGGTACAACGTCAAGGCCGACGACGGCGCGTTTTATGAGTGCCGAATCAAAGGTAAGTTTCGCATCGGCGGGCTCCGCAGCACCAATCCGGTAGCGGTGGGCGACCGGGTAGATTTTGATTTAGAAGAATCGGGCGGGAACGTTACCGGTACGATCAATCGCATTCACGACCGACAGAACTACATCGTCCGCAAATCGGTCAACCTGTCCAAACAACTGCATATTATTGCGGCCAATATCGACTACGTCTTCCTGATCGTCACCATAGATAATCCGCCCACGACGACCAGTTTTATCGACAGGTTTCTGGTGACGGCTGAGGCGTATGGGGTTCAGGCAGTGTTGCTTTTTGGAAAAGTCGACACATTGAAAGATGAAACCCTCGACGAGCAACTTTACCTGCAGCACATTTATTCCCAGATTGGTTATCCGTGCCTGCGGGTTTCGGCCACGCAAAACAAAGGACTCGACAAACTAAAGGAAATGATGGTTGGCAAAACGTCGATGTTTGCAGGACATTCGGGCGTTGGAAAATCAACCTTGGTCAATGCGCTCGAACCCGGGCTGAACCTTAAAACCAAGGAGATTTCGCAGCAGCACAAACAGGGACAACACACCACTACTTTTGCCGAGATGTACGATTTGTCCTTTGACGCGCGCATCATTGACACGCCGGGAATTCGCGGTTTTGGAATTGTCGATATGGAAAAGGAAGAAATCGGCAGCTACTTTCCGGAGTTTTTTGCCCTTCAGTCGCAGTGTAAATTCAACAATTGTCTGCACAAGGACGAGCCTAACTGCGCCGTAAAAGAAGCCCTCGACCGCGATGAGATTGCTTGGTCCAGATATAACAGCTATTTGCAAATGCTGGAAGGCGACGATACTTACCGCAATGACCAGTTTGCCGATCAACGTCTATGAGAGTTATTGTCCAGAGAGTCAGCCAGTCCAAAGTTGACGTCAATCAAAAGACTGTAGGTCAGATAGGGCGCGGCCTGCTGGTTTTGGCAGGATTTGAGGAAGTCGATACGACCGACGACCTGAAATGGATGGCGGCAAAAATCGTCAACCTCCGGATTTTTGCCGATGAGGCCGGCGTCATGAACCGTCCTTTGCTTGAAGTTGGTGGAGAACTCTTGATCGTGAGTCAGTTTACCCTGCACGCCCTAACCAAAAAGGGAAATCGCCCGTCGTATATAAAGGCCGCGCGTCCGGAATTGGCCAAGTCATTATACGATTCTTTTGTTGCCGAGTGCAAAAAATTAATTGATGCTCCCGTAGCATGCGGGGTTTTTGGTGCCGATATGCAGGTTTCCCTAATCAACGACGGTCCGGTCACCATTTTTATCGATTCAAAAAACAAAGAGTAGCACATTTCTTAAAAAAATGTTATTTTTGAGAAAATACACACCCGATGCGTTTCTTGTTGCTGCTGATTTGCTGCTTGCCTGCTTTTGGGCAAAAGCAATATGACATTGCTCAAATCCCCGACAGTTTGATGGCCGGCGCCAATGCCGTCGTTCGCGATGAACGCATCACGATCGAGATTGCCGACCGGCGTAACATGACGATTACCCGCAACCGTGTGGTGACGGTTTTTAATGAGTCAGGGCTAAAATGCATGAACACCGCAGAGTATCGCCCGGTTTGGGCCATTGAAGCCACCATCCTGGACGCTACCGGCAAATTGATTAAAGAGTTTAAGCGCAAGGATTTCAAGGTTACGGCCGCATCGGATTCCTTTATCACCGACAACAAAACCACTTATCTGGAGTTTACGCCTGCTTCCTATCCTTTTACGGTAGTTTACAAAAGCGTCGTTACCGACAACAATACCGCGTTTATAGGCTCTTGGATGCCGGTCCAGGATTATTTCTGCTCGGTGCAAAACTCGGTTTTTTCAATTTCCGTTCCGGCAAATCTGGGCTTGAAATACAAGCTGGTCAATGAGCGTCCTGACATGAAAACTGCCCGGCGCGACGGCGCGATATTGTTTTCGCTAAGCAACCTGACGGCAGTTAAACAGGAGCAGTATGCGCCAGGGTTGGACAAACTCGTTCCTTTGGCATACTTTGGCCTCGACCGGTTCCATCTGGAAGGCGTTGACGGTGAGGCATCCTCGTGGGAAGCGTTTAGCAGTTGGATGTACCAAAACCTGCTGGCCGGAACCGATGTGCTTCCCGAGGTTACCAAGGCCCACATCAAATCTTTGGTGGGGACGGAGATGGATCCGCTAAAAAAAGCGCGAATCGTATATGAGTATGTTCAGGGAAAAACCCGATATATTAGTATCCAATTGGGTATCGGGGGATGGAAGCCCATGAAAGCCGCCGATGTTGACCGGCTGGGATATGGCGATTGCAAGGCGCTTACCAATTACACCCGTGCGCTTTTGGCCGTGGCGGGCGTCGAATCATACTATGCAGTGGTTTATGGCGATCAGGCCAAACGGGATCTGCAACCTGATTTTGTCTCCATGCAAGGCAATCACGTTATCCTGGCCATTCCGCATAAAGGCGCTTTACACTGGTTGGAGTGCACCAACCAAACCATGCCCTTTGGTTTTTTGGGCGATTTTACCGATGACCGGCTTGCACTCCCGATCAAATCTTCAGGCGCCGGATTGGTGCGGACTACATCCTATGATTTTCAGGACAATCTCCAGTTGCTCAAAGGCTCTTATGCCATCAATCCTGAAGGTACGGTTACCGGGACTGTCCTGATCACCTCAAAAGGCATTCAGTATGACAATAAGATGTCGCTTTCAGGCAAGTCGACCGCTGAGCTAATTGAATTTTACCGAAAGTATTTTGCAACGGCACCTAACTTAAAAGTGCAGGACGTCAAGCTCACCAACGAGCGTGAAATTCCGGCCATGCACGAGAATCTTTCCCTAAAGAGTGAACGGTATGGCAGCCTTACGGGTGATCGCGTGATTTTTCCCGTGAATTTCTTTAACGTGTATCAAAACGTACCCAAGCGCTACAGGAGCCGTAGCCAACCCTTGCAGATTTTAAGGGGTTTTAGCGATGCCGATGAGGTGGAATTTGAGATCCCTCAGGGCTTTACTGCCGAGGCCGTTCCGGGGAAACAGTCAATTGACGGTAAGTTTGGGCAGTATCAACTGGAAGTTGTGGCCCTGGGCGACCAAAAATTTAAATTAATCCGCAAGCTGACCGTCAGGCAAGGGATTTATACCGCGGCGGATTATGATGAGTATCGCAAATTCTCAGAGCAGGTGGCCAAAGCCGATGCATCAAAAATGGTAATCGTAAAAACATGAGGATGAGATTTTTATTTGTTTTAGTGATGATAACAGCCTTTTCCGTCAAAGGGCAGGAATATAAATTGGGTAAGGTTACCGTGGATGAATTGGCTGAAAAGCATCATCCGAAGGACACGTCGGCCCCGGCGGCGATCCTGTTTAAGGATACCAAGGTTACGCTGCAACCTGATCGGGATGGCAATTGGATAATTGAAGAGGAAACCCGTGTCAAAATAAAAATTTATAAAAAGGCCGGGTATTCCTATGCGAACTTTGAGACGATGCTTTACATTGGCAAGCACAACGACTTGTTGAATTTCCATGACGAGGTCACCTACAATCTGGTTGACGGCAAGGTTGAAAAAACCAAGCGTAAGTCCGGAAGTGATTTTAGCGAACAACAGTCTAAATACTATGCGCTGCGAAAAATGGCCATGCCCAATGTGCGCGAAGGTTCGATTGTTGAATACCGATATGTCAAGACCAGCCGCCTGGCCGGAAGTCTGGACAAGTTTTACATGCAGTACGAGATTCCCGCCAACCAGGTAAGGTACATCGTAATCACGCCCGAAATGTTTACGTTTAACCGTATCATTGGCGGATATCTTTCGCCCAGCCAGCAAACGGCGCGCTCTAGTTTTTACGGGCAAACCTATGAGGTCAATAACGATGTGTACCAGTTGCAGGACGTTCCTGCCATGCGTGACGAGGCTTATGTAGACAACATCAATAATTATCGGGCGCACATCAAGTATGAAGTTTCCATGTATAAAGGAAAGACCCGCGTGGATCTGGCCAGCACCTGGGAAGACGTCGTCAAGACGATTTACGAAAACGACGAATTTGGAAAGCAACTTGATCGGAAGGGTTATTTTGAACCTGACCTGGATCCTATTGTTTCCGGCGCGACCGACAACCAGGACTTGATGCTGCGCGTGTTTGGTTTTGTGCAAAACCGCATGTCCTGGAATGATTACCTGGGCTACTTAACCGACAAGGGCGTCAAACAGGCGTACGCCGATCGCGTGGGCAATGTAGCCGATATAAACCTGATGTTGGTTTCCATGCTCAGACACGTCGGGCTTAGCGCAAATCCGGTTTTGGTGAGCACGCGCTCAAACGGGGTTAACATTTTCCCGAGCCGTACCGCTTACAATTATGTGATTGCCGCAGTCGAAATTCCTGAGGGACTGATCCTGCTGGATGCCACCAATAAAAACACCCGGCCCAACATTCTGCCGTTTAGGGCGGTTAATTGGTCAGGACGCATCATTCGATCATACGGAAGCTCGGCCGAGGTTGAACTTCATCCCAAAGAATTGTCAAAAGAAGTCAACTACATTATGGGTACCCTTGATGCCGATGGCGGGCTGTCCGGAAAAATGCGCCGTCAGTACACTGAATATGCCGCCTACAGCTTTCGTGAAAATCATGGCGGTCTGGCGCGGGAATCGTACTTGGAAAGGTTGGAAAACCGCTATAAAGGACTGGAAGTCGACGATTATGAAGTGTCCAACGTAAAAGACATCGCAAAGCCGATAATGGAAACTTACTCCTTTTCACACAGTTACGTGGCCGACGTCATCGGCAACAAGCTTTACCTGAATCCGCTGCTGTTCTTTACCATGGCCGAGAACCCATTTAAACAGGACAACAGGCGCTATCCGGTTGATTTTGTGTATCCCACGCAAGATCGGTACAATGTAAACCTTACACTGGCCGACGGGCTTCAGGTAGAAACCATCCCGCAGCAGGTAACTTATGTGATGGATGACAATGTCGGGACGTTTAAATTCAGTTGTACGGCATCGGGAAACCAAATCCAGATTTCAGCCGTTTATGAAATGACACCCGCCATCCTTCCGGCTGAATATTATTTGTCATTAAAACGTTTCTTTACTGAAATGATCACAAAACAAACCGACAAAATTGTCATAAAAAGAATCTGATGGATTTAAAGCATTCACAATTGGCCGTAGATGACTGGATCAAGGCGCATGGCGTCCGGTATTTTAATGAACTGACCAACATGGCCCAACTGACGGAAGAAGTGGGCGAGGTAGCGCGTATCATTGCCCGTCGGTACGGAGAACAGTCGGAGAAAGAAAGCGACAAAGCAAAGGATCTGGGCGAGGAACTGGCCGATGTGGTATTTGTCGTTTTGTGTCTGGCCAACCAGACAGGCGTCGATCTTCAGGCGGCCTTTGACAAAAAGATGGAACTCAAAACCCGTCGCGATCACGACAGGCATCACAACAACCAAAAATTAAAGTAATTGTCTACCATTTGGCTCAGCGTTCCCAACGGGATCAGGTCAACCCATATCAGGATTTCCGGAAGCAAGAGCGAAACCAACCGCGCGCTTTTGCTTCAGGCGCTCTATCCGCAAATCAAACTTGAAAACGCTTCCAGTTCGGATGACTCACGTGCTATGGAAATGGCGCTTGCCTCTGGTAAGAATGTCATCGACGTTGGTCACGCCGGCACCGCCATGCGATTTCTCACGGCCTATTTTGCGGCCACGCCGGGAAAGCGCACCCTTACCGGTTCGGCGCGAATGAAGCAACGTCCAATCGGGATTTTGGTCGATGCGCTGCGGGAATTGGGTGGTCAAATTGAGTACGTAGATAAAGAAGGATTTCCGCCGCTGTCAATTGACGGCCAAACCCTAAAAGGCGGTAGTATTTCCGTTAACGCCGGTGTCAGCAGCCAGTTTCTGTCGGCGCTTTTACTGGTGGCGCCAAAGTTTGAAAAAGGCCTCGAACTTACCCTTAAAGGCAAACTTACTTCCCGGCCCTACTTGCAGATGACGCTTTCATTGTTAGAGCAAATCGGTGTCGACACGAGTTTTTCAGGAGATGTGATCCGCATTGCCCATATGCCCAGCTTACCCATCAACCGCATTCCAATTGAGAGTGATTGGTCATCGGCATCGTATTTTTATTCGCTGGTGGCCTTGTCAGCCATTGGAACATCGATGCAATTGTCGTCGTTTAAACCCAGCAGCTTTCAGGGCGACAGGGCGGTGGCCGACATTTACCGCAACTTTGGCGTGATGACAAATTTTTTGGGCGACGTCATTCACATTGAAAAAGATTCACAACCCACTGTCGAGGCTCTTGACTTAAACCTGAATGACACGCCTGATCTGGCCCAAACCCTTGCGGTGACTTGCCTGGGGCTTGGCATCGGATGTAGGCTAACGGGGCTTGGCACGCTCAGGATCAAAGAAACCGACAGGCTGCGGGCGATGCAAACCGAACTCTCGAAATTTGGAGCCAGCGTCAGCATTACCGATGATTCCCTTGAACTTTCGGCCTTGCAAAATCTGCCCATGGATATTTCTGTTTCAACCTATGACGACCACCGTATGGCACTGGCGTTTGCCCCGCTGGCCGCAAAAGTCAGGCTTTCCATCAACAATCCTGAAGTAGTTTCAAAATCCTATCCGGAATTTTGGGAGGATTTTAAAACCATGGGCGGCGTTGCCGTCAAATCATTGTAGCCATCATAATGCGACGTTTTTTTGTGCGATAAGGATGGTGTGTACATCAGTTGCCTTATCTGATGTCATGTAGTTGACATTAAAAACCTTGATATCGGAAAAGCCGACATCTTGCACTGCGTCAACCAAATCTTGCAGCCGATGATAATAAAAGTATACCCTTCCGCCACTACCAGTCTTAAATCCGGAATCTAGTGGGTCACCAGCGACGAAACTCAGATATAAAATCCCAGTGTTATTCAGTAGCGTAAAACTTTGCCGAATCAATTTGACACATTCCTCACCGGACAGGTAGGGCAGGCAGAACCCGCCGATAATCCCGTCGAATCCGGCGTTGAGTTTGTCAATCTCCCGTACGTCCAGAACAGCAAACCTTGCCTTGGGATTGTTGAGGCGGGCCAGTTCGATCATTTTTGGCGCGAGGTCAATGCCAAAAATGTCGAGGTTCGCCCGTTTTGACAGTAGATATTGAGATATGTTGCCCGGTCCGCAACCCAATTCCAGCAGTTTTGCGTTTGATTTTGGGAGGCAATCAATAAAATAATCGTAACTGTCGTTGTACAAATCCAGTTTCATAAACTTGTCCTGGTAAATCGCTGCCAGCTTATTCCAGGTGACTTGTGTTTCAGTGTTTTTGTCCATACGCCTGAATAGCTATTGGTCTAGTTGGATTTAAGGCTGTTTAACCGCCACGGGTTAATATAGTTTGCGGCACATCCCTTTAAAACTTTAACAATTTTTACAGGGAATCTGTAACCGGCCCGGGGCATTTTTTTGTAAGGGGAAATTCCCATGCCTTCCCCCTTCCCATGGCAGAAAGTTAGTCTTTTTCTCACTGCCATGAGTATAGGAAAATTGCATAAAATGTTAAAAAATATATCGATGCCGCAACCTTCCGAAAAAAAAACTTTAACAATTTTTACAGGGAATCTGTAACCGGCCCGGGGCATTTTTTTGTAAGGGGAAATTCCCATGCCTTC
>CAKUAD010000021.1 GCA_934636265.1 uncultured Flavobacterium sp. | reverse complement strand
GGCTTGGCTACATAGTTCTTGTCCGGATCGTACACCAGGTATTTGGCGCCTAATATCATCTGACGGAACCCGCTGCGCCGCTGGGTGTCAAAAGGCGTTTTAAAATTGTCGCGTTGGTACTGCAGGTCCAGGTGAAACTCCAGTTGTTCCAAAAACGCGCCGTAACGCAGGTTGAGGTCGAGCCCGAGCCCGGTGGCGTCGTAATCCAGCGATTTGTCCTTTTCATTGACCATGAACACGCCGGTTTCGGCCTGGAAAACGGTCTTTCCCACTGAAAAGGCCGCCATCGACTCGCCGGGCCGGTTTGAGTTGATCACATCGGTAAACTGAGCCTTAGCACAAAAAGGCATCAAAAAGGTTAGGGCCAAAAGGGATCGCAGTTGCGTCATACACCAGGATTGAAGTTGCCCAAAGGTAAGATTTATTATTTATTTATGACCTTTAAAGTGGGCGGATATGCCGTATTTGCTACCTTTGGACAAATTTCTTTTTATGCATACCGCATCGCTTGTAGGCGTTTTAAAATTGCTGGCGTACATGCTGATCTTTTACTTTTTGTTTAAGATCGTCATGCGGCTACTGATGCCTATTCTCTTTAAAAAAGCGGTCGAAAAGGCCCAGGACAACCTACGTCGCATGCAGGATTCGCAACAGTTTGGCAACTTTCAGCAACCGTACGACAATTCTGCGAGCCAGTCCAATACCCGTCCGCGATCTACTAAAAAAGTTGGCGAGTATATCGACTATGAAGAAATAGAATAACCCGTTCCGGCGCGTTGCGGTTAATTTGTTACTTTTACGACTTTGAACGCAGCGTTTTTTTATGGAAATACTTACAAAGTACAGGGCTCATTTTCTAGCCGTCGCCGGATTTATCGCAATCGCTTTACTGTATTTTTATCCGGTCCTTCAAGGAAAGGAACTCTACCAATCTGACATTGCGCAGTTTATCGGGATGGCCCGCGAGCAAAATGATTTTCGCGCCACCCAAAATGACGAACCTTACTGGACCAACGCCGCATTTGGCGGGATGCCTACCTATCAGATGGGCGCCAATTATCCGCACAATTATATAAAAATGCTGGATTCGGCGTTGCGGTTTTTGCCTCGTCCGGCCGACTATCTCTTTTTGTACTTTGGATGTTTTTACGTCCTGATGCTCGTTTTGCGAACTGATCCGCTCAAAGCATTTTTTGGTGCGCTGGCCTTTGGATTGTCTACTTATATGATTGTCATCATAGGCGTCGGGCACAATGCAAAAGCCCACGCTATCGCCTATATGCCGCTGGTGATTGCCGGCGTTATCCTGGTGTTCCGCAGGCGATATCTTGTTGGGGGGATTCTGACCACGGTGGCGGCCGCGCTCGAAATTCAGGCCAACCACTTCCAGATGACGTATTACCTGCTGCTGCTGTTGCTCGCGATATCCGTGTATTTCATCGCCAAAAGAATCCGAGAAAAAGCCTGGAATGATCTGGGCCGTATGAGCTCGGTATTTTTGCTATCGGGCGTTTTGGCCATCGGCGCCAATGCCACAAATCTTTTGGCCACTGCGCAATACACTGACTTTTCCATCCGCGGCAAAAGCGAACTCACCTTTAATCCCGACGGTACGAAAAACCAGACGACCGCCTCGATGGATTACGACTATATCACCGAATACAGCTATGGGATTGCCGAGAGTTTCAACCTGATCGCGCCGCGTTTGTTTGGCGGCTCCAATGCTGAAGAACTCAGTTCCGACAGTGAATCCTACCAGTTTGCGCTGCAACAGGGCGCGTCGGAGGCTGAAGCTCGTGAGTTTGCGTCGTCACTGCCTACCTACTGGGGCGACCAACCCATTGTGGCCGCTCCCGCCTACATTGGGGCCGTGGTGTTTTTCTTGGCCGTGCTGGCCCTGATGATCGACAGGCGAAGGATCAAGTACGCGTTTTTGGCCGGTGCCATCCTGTCGCTGCTTTTGTCCTGGGGAAAAAACCTGGATCCGCTTACGCGCTTTTTTGTTGATTTCGTACCGCTTTATGACAAGTTCCGGGCAGTTTCGTCCATTCAGGTTATTCTTGAACTGTGCTTCCCGGTTTTGGCCATCATGGGATTGCAGTCGTATTTTGCCGAGACCGATGAAAAACGTAGGTTCACCAAATTATGGCAAGCAGCGGCGGGCTGTCTTGGGCTGATCGTTGTATTATTTGCTGCCAAAGGTGCCTTTAACTTTTCCGGACCGGTTGACAGCCAAATTCCAGAGCAACTTTTGGGACTTTTAAAGGAAGACCGCAAAACCATGTATTCGGCCGATTTGCTCCGCAGCGCCTTTTTAATTCTGCTCACTGCACTGGCCATGTGGCTGTATCACGCCAAGAAACTTTCGCACTTGACGGCCGTCATTGCCGTGGGCGTCATCATGGTGGGCGATTTGTTCTTTATCGATAAGAATTACGTCGACGCCAGCGGATTTGTCAGCCGCCGCGAGGCCCGCGAACCATTCCAGGCTTCAGAGGCCGACAAGGAAATCCTGCAAGACGACAGCGTTTACCGCGTCTATGAAATCACCGGCCGATTGCAGGCCCGTACTTCTTACTTTCACAAATCGGTAGGCGGATACAGCGCAGTCCGTCCGCGTCGCATGGATCAATTGTTCCTGTATCAGGTAGAACCAAAACTGGACAGCCTGACCAAGTACATCGATCCGCAAACCCTGACGCTTACCAAAAGCCTTCCGGTTCTCAACATGCTTAACGTCAAATACCTGATTCTGGATTTGCAGGACGGCAACAAGGTTCCGCTGGAAAACGCCTCGGTATTTGGTCCGGCGTGGTTTACCGACGACGTGAAATTCGTCAACTCGGCCGACGAGGAAATGAAAGCGCTTGCCGATACCGATCTTGAAAACACCGCCATTGTCAACCGCAAGCAAACTGCCCAGGGATTCAGGGTTCGCAATGCGGTAGCGCTCGATCCAAACTCAGCCGTATCGGTTGAGGAACACAAGCCAAACTATATCAAATACACCACAAGGAGCAAAACCGGAGGAACTGTAGTCTTTAGTGAAGTTTATTATCCAGAGGGTTGGCAGGCTTATATCGATGGCAAACCCGCGCCGCATTTCAGGGCCAACTACACCCTGCGCGCCATGGACATCCCATCAGGGACGCATACGGTAGAGTTCAGGTTTGAGCCACAGGTGGTAAAAGACGGCAGTCTGATTGCCGCCATCTCGACCGGGATTATCCTTATCCTGTCGGTCGCAGGATGGTACTACGCCAGGCGCCGCCGTAAAGACGCATGAAAAAGGTACTCATCATAACCTATTACTGGCCGCCTGCGGGAGGACCGGGCGTGCAAAGGTGGCTAAAGTTTGCCCGCTACCTGCCCGAGAATGGTTTTGAACCCATCATTTACACACCGTCCAATCCGCAGTACCCCATTGTCGATGAAGCGTTGGTGCAACAGGTTCCGCCGGGAATATCCATCGTTCGACGACCGATTTTTGAACCTGGCGCTCTTACCGGGATTTTTGGACAAAGGCAACTGGGTCGTATCAGTTCAGGGATTATCCCGCCGGCCAAAAAGCAAACGTCGCTGCAAAAATTGGCGCTGTGGGTGCGCGGCAATCTCTTTATCCCCGATGCCCGAAAATTCTGGGTGCGTCCGTCGGTAAAGTTTTTAAACGAATACTTGCGCAAACACAAAATTGACACCGTTATCACGACCGGGCCGCCGCACAGTCTGCACCTTATCGGTCTTGAATTAAAGGCCAAAAATCCCGGTCTTCACTGGGTTGCCGATTTTCGCGATCCCTGGACAACCATTGGCTATCAATCGCAACTTAAACTTACCAGGCGTTCGGCAGCGCGGCATGCGTATCTTGAAAAAACCGTTTTGGCTGCCGCCGATGACATTGTCGTTACGAGCCCCTCAACCGCCGCCGAATTCAAGTCTAAGACTTCACGGCCGGTTCACGTGGTCACCAACGGATTTGACGTAGCGCCGGTGACCGATGCGCCGCCCGCCGCCCGGTTTGCGGTTTCGCATATCGGATCATTGCTTTCACAGCGCAATCCGGCAGCGCTTTGGGATGCTTTGGCGCAACTCACCCGCGAACTGGACGGGTTTTCACGCGATTTTACATTACACCTTGTTGGCGCGGTAAGCCCAGAGGTAACGCAGTCGATCAAACAGGCCGGACTGGGTGAATTCTTAGACGCTCCGGGCTATGTTTCGCATCAGCAGGCCGTAAATTATCAGCGGGATTCGGCGGTATTGCTGTTGATTGAGATTGATTCGCCCGAAACCAAAAGCATCATTCCCGGGAAATTGTTTGAATATATGGCTTCCGGCCGTCCCGTTTTGGCGCTTGGTCCTGACGATGCTGATTTTTCACACATTATCCGCGATACGCAAACCGGAATATTTGCCCGCTACGGCGAGACCGACAAGATAAAAGCCTATCTTGAACAGTGTTACCTGCGGTGGAAGCAGGGCCAACTCAAGGTGTCAGCCGAGGGAATCCAGCAGTATTCCCGACAAAACCTGACGCGTCAACTTGCACAAATCCTCGGCCATGGGAATCGTCGCTAACCAATCGATACGCAACACCGTCATTACCTATGTGGGTTTTGCCATCGGGGCGGCCAACGCGCTGTTTATGTACACCCATTTTCTGGGCAAGACGTATTACGGTGTTACCGCTTTTTTGCTGTCGGCGGCCAACATCATGATGCCGCTCATGGCCTTTGGCGCGCACAATACCCTGGTGCGTTTTTACACCGGCTACAAGGATTCGCGCAGGCAGGCCGAGTTTCTCACTTTTATGTTGCTGATTCCGCTGGTGCTTTGCCTTCCGGTGGCGGCAACGGGCTATTTGTTTTATCACCAGATTGCCGGAGCATTGTCGCACCGCAACCCGATTTTGTACGATTACATCTGGCTGATTCCCATTGTGGGATTGTGCATGGGCTATTTTGAGATTTTTTACGCCTGGGTCAAGGTACACATGCAATCGGTTTACGGGAATTTTGTCAAGGAAGTTTTGCTCAGGATATTGATTTCGGCCTTTCTGTTTGCCGTTTACTTAAAGTGGATTACCGCCGAGCAGTTTGTGTACTGGTTGGTTGGGATTTACCTTGCGGCTACGCTGGCGATGGTTGCATTTGCCTTTAAGGTAAGGCGGCCGTCGTGGAAGTTTACCGTTCCATCCGATGCCCGGCCCGTTTTGGTCTATTCCCTTTTTGTGATCCTGGCCGGAAGCGTGGCCAACCTGCTATTGGACCTCGACAAAACCATGCTGGGCGCCATGATGGATATTGAAAACGTCGCATATTACTCCGTAGCTATTTTTATTGCCACGGTGATTGCCGTCCCAAGCCGCGCCATGC
Source organism: uncultured Flavobacterium sp. (assembly GCA_934636265.1). Lineage (GTDB taxonomy): Bacteria > Bacteroidota > Bacteroidia > Flavobacteriales > Flavobacteriaceae > Flavobacterium. The sequence continues at coordinate 16,784 of CAKUAD010000021.1, read as the reverse complement.
ACCAGATAGCTTATCCCGTTACGGCCAAATTGATGAGTGACGGCCAGCACGACGACCTTAACGATTTTTATAAAAAAACATCAATTACCCTGCAGGTGGCGGGCGGATATGTGCTTTTGGGAATTCTGGTCAACATCAAATCAGTCTATGAGTTGTTGCCGGTGGAGTATTCGGCGGGAATCTGGGTGGTTTTTGTGATCGGGATTTCAAAATTCCTCGATTTGCTGCTGGGAAACAACAATGCCATTTTGTTTAACTCCAAATATTACCGCGCGGTGTTGTTTTTAGGGTTGATGCTGGCCGCGCTGGCCGTAGCGCTCAACCTGATTTTGATTCCGCTATACGGTATTGAGGGATCGGCGGTGGCAACCCTGGTGGCGATAACTTGCTACAGCGCCGCCAAGCTTTTGTTTGTGGTTAAAAAGATGAAACTCTATCCGTTTACCCGGGCAACGCTTCGCGGACTTGTCTTGCAGGTGCTGATTTTTGCCGCTTTTTACTTTTGGGATTTTCCGTTTGGGGCATTGGTAAGCATCGTCCTGAAATCGATGCTGCTCACTGCGGTTTATGCCGTGGCGGTTTATCAGATGAAACTCTCGCCCGATGTGAACCGCGCCCTGGATGCTTTTTTGGGAACCGCACGGTTTAAACGGTAGACCGCATAAGGGATTGCGGCATTGTTGGAGCTCTTTTAAACCCGGCTTTTTTGCGGGTTTAAAAAGCGACTGCCAAAAGCCCGTGGGCTCGATGGGGAGTGGCTGGGGGAGCCCTATGCCCAAATAAAACAGCCCGCCATTGAGACGAGCTTTTTGAACTAAACTAAACCAAACTAATTATTTTTTTCATCGTTGCGGTAGTAATAATTGCCGCTCCAGCCGTTTGCAGGTCCGTAATACGGAGCGTAGGCGACCGCGGTGTTTTTAACGCGCCCTATCATATCGGTGAGACGGCCGCGGCGGTCATATACCAAGCGGAGCCCGCCTATTTGGGTAAGCCTGTCCCGGTGGTAGGTCATGTAGACAGTTCCGATGCGCTTAACGCGGTTAAAGGCGTCGTAGTTGATGTAGACGTTGCCCACTCGGCGGACGCGACCCTGGGCATCATGCGCTACACGGATACCGCCAAAATGGGCAGTTGCGCCGTGTGTGTTGCCGCGATTTCCGCGGTAGTAGTCGCCGCTGGTTGAAGGCTGGGTGCTAAAATCAAATTCGCCGTTGGGAAACACCATAAAGTGCATGCCGCGCTCGGTGAATTCAATGGGGTGATCATTACTGAAAAGAACGTGGCCCCTTGGAGCTGTAAACGCAACATCGGTGTTGGCGGTGGCAGTGCCGGTGACCATTAAAATGGCTGCTAAAAGAGTAGTTGTTTTCATGACTTAAAAATTTTATGATCTGCCTTTTGTCCGCTTTGGGCTTTGCGACAAACCAACCGAGGTTTGTAATTGGCGGGTTTTCAAGATGCATGCCAAAAAATAATAATAGGAATCGACAATTCTTAAAATTATGCGCTCCATGGCTTTAATGTTTTGATTTTGACTATATTCGCAGCACAAACCAACGTTATGAATTCCCGGATCTTTTGGGTTGCCGCCCTGTTTTTTACCCTTTTGGCAACTTCACAAACCTACCAACCAGCCTATGGATCAATCGTCGCGCAGGCTTCTCAGCAAAACATTACCAACCTTGTAACCACTTTTGCCAATTTTGGCGTCAAATACCGCAACACTGCGGCTCAGGCCAATACGCTGGAATGGCTTAAGGACCAATATGAATCCTACGGTTATCAGGCGTCGCAGATTGAGGAACTTCCGTTTACTTATTCGGGTGCTACGTGCAAAAACCTGGTGGTGACCAAGACCGGGACGGCTTATCCCGATACCTATGTGATTATCTGCGGGCATTACGACACCGTTAACGGACCAGGCGCCAATGACAACGGCAGCGGGGTTTCGGTGATTCTGGAAACAGCGCGCTTGCTACAAAACGTCCCCACTGAATACTCGATTAAATTTGTGCATTTTGCGGGCGAAGAGGACGGACTCATAGGAAGCCAGCACTATGTCAATACCGTGGTGAACGGCACGACGCCCAAAATGAACATCAAACTGGTGTTTAACATCGATCAGGTTGGCGGTGTGGCCGGGGAGGTAAACAACACCATTACCTGCGAGCGCGATTTGTCGAACCCTACGTCAAACAACGGTGCCTCAAACCTGCGGACCAATGAACTGAGAAATTGCGTCGAACTTTATTCAGACCTCAATACCGTGGTGTCAAATGCCTACGGATCAGATTATGTCCCGTTTGAAAACAACGGCGAAATCATCACCGGTTTTTACGAAACCAACGAGTCGCCTTATCCGCATTCGGCCAACGACGTCGTAGCCAACATGGATCCAACTTTTGTGTATCAGGTAGCCAAGGCGGCAACCGGAGCGCTTTTGCATTTTGCGGTGGCGTGTACCAACTGCAATCTGGGAGGGATGTCATATCAGATGCCACAACTGGTAGCCTGGCCCATTCCGGCATCGCATGAACTCAACATCAACCTTGGTGAATTTGCCGCGGGCGAGGTGTTCATCCGCGTGCTGGACGTTAACGGCAAGCAATTGATGGAACAGCATGCGTCGGCCCTGGAAACTTATAAGCTTGACGTTTCGGGTCTTTCGACAGGCGTTTACCTGCTTACCGCCGAGGGCGATGGCAAGGTGCTCCGCCGAAGGTTTGCCGTTAAATAGCCAGTTTTTCCTTCAGGTATTTTCCCGTAACCGATTCTTTGTTTTTTGCAATTTCCTCGGGTGTTCCCGCGGCAAGGAGCCGTCCGCCATTTTCGCCTCCTTCCGGACCCAGATCGATTACCCAATCGGCGCATTTGATCAGGTCGAGGTTGTGTTCGATGACCAAAAGCGAATGGCCTTTTTCAATAAGCGCCTCGAATGATTTGAGCAGTTTTTGGATGTCGTGAAAATGCAGGCCGGTGGTGGGTTCGTCAAACACAAAAAGCGCCTTGTCCTTAATTGTGCCTTTTACCAGGAACGAAGCCAGTTTGATGCGCTGGGCCTCACCCCCGGATAGGGTAGAGGAGGACTGCCCCAATTGGACATAACCCAGCCCGACGTCGGCCAGCGGCTGAAGTTTTTGGGTGATTTTGGTTTGTCCAGTCTGGGCAAAAAACGCCACGGCATCGTCGATGGTCATGGTAAGGATGTCGTCGATGTTTTTGCCCTCAAACACAACCTCAAGTATTTCCTTCTTGAAGCGCTTTCCGTGGCAGGTGTCACACGGCAATTGGACATCGGCCATAAAAACCATCTCGACATTGATGGTTCCCTCGCCTTTGCAGGTTTCGCACCGACCGCCGTCGACGTTGAATGAAAAATGTTTGGACTGATAGCCGCGCAGTTTGGCCAGTTTCGTCTTGGCAAAAAGGTCGCGGATGTCATCGTAGGCCTTGATGTAGGTCACCGGATTGGAACGCGAACTGCGCCCGATTGGATTTTGGTCGACGTATTCGATATGTCTGATCTTGTGGTAATGTCCGCGAAGTTCACTGTACTGTCCTGCTTTTTCGCCCACGCCCTCGATTTGCTTTTGCAGTACCGGAAACAGGATTTTCTTAACCAGCGTACTCTTTCCGCTTCCTGAAACGCCGGTAATGACCGTCAGGGTTTCCAGCGGAAATTTGACATCGACGTTTTTCAGGTTGTTTTCACGTGCGCCCAGGATTTCAATCCACGCGGCCGGTTTGCGGCGCACTTTGGGCGTTTTGATTTCCATTTTGCCGCTCAGGTACTGTCCGGTAAGCGACTTGGATTTCAGGATTTCGTCAAAGGTTCCCTGAGCCACCAGCTCACCACCATAGGTTCCGGCTTCCGGCCCGATGTCGATAATCATCTGCGCGGCCTTCATAATGTCCTCATCGTGTTCGACCACAATCACGGTATTGCCCAGATCGCGCAGGGATTTAAGCACTTCGATGAGCCTTTCAGTGTCTTTTGGATGCAGGCCGATGCTGGGTTCGTCCAGGATGTACATCGACCCGACCAGACTGCTTCCCAATGACGTAGCCAGGTTGATCCGCTGCGATTCACCGCCGGAAAGCGATGCGGAGTTTCGGTTAAGCGTCAGGTAATCCAGGCCTACGTTTGACAGAAACGTCAGCCGATTGCGGATTTCAATCATCAGGCGTTTGGCTACCTGCGCGTCGTATTCCGGCAGGCTGAGCTCATCAAAAAACACTTTCAGATTCTTAATTGGCAAATCGACCAGGTCGCTGATGGTTTTGCCACCCACGCGAACGTAGTTGGCCTCCGGACGCAATCGCTTGCCCTTGCAGGCGTGACATTTGGTTTTTCCGCGGTAGCGCGAGAGCATCACCCGGTTTTGAATTTTGTAATTCTTGGCTTCGAGTTCGGCAAAAAAATCGTCCAGTCCGGTAAAATAGCGGTTGCCTTTCCAGAGCAAATCTTTGTGCTCGTCCGACAGTTCAAAATATGGTTTGTGGATGGGAAAGTCAAATTTGTAGGCATTTTTGACCAGCTGATCGCGATACCATCCCATGCTTTCGCCCCGCCAAGGATAGATGGCATTGTCGTAAACCGAGAGCGACGTGTTGGGTATCACCAGATCCTGATCGATGCCAATCACATTGCCGTAGCCTTCGCACACCGGACATGCACCGTATGGGTTGTTAAAGCTGAAAAGGTGGACGTTGGGCTCCAGAAACGACATCCCATCGAGTTCAAATGAGTTGCTGAACTCGTATTGCGCGTCGGTTTCATAATGCTTTAAAAAGCACGTTCCCTGGCCTTCGTAAAATGCGGTCTGCACGGCGTCGGCCAAACGGTTAAAGAAACTTTCGTCATCCTGGACCACAATCCTGTCGAGAACCAAATAAACATCACTGGCTTTTAGTCCTTCGCCGTCGGTTTCGTCAAGGCGCAGGGTTTGATTGCCCGCCAGGATTCGCGAATAGCCCTGCTGGAGCAACACTTTTAGTTTTTCCTGCAGGGTGCGGCCTTTTTCAAGGTTGATGGGCGCGAGCAACAGCCAACGGCTTCCCGGCTCCAGATTTTTTACGGTGTTGATGACATCGGTTACGGTATCTTTTTTGACCTCGCCACCCGACACAGGCGAAAATGTCCGTCCGATGCGGGCAAACAAAAGTTTCAGGTAGTCGTAAATTTCAGTCGATGTGCCTACGGTCGATCGCGCGTTGGTGGTATTCACCTTTTGCTCGATCGCTATGGCCGGTGCAATTCCTTTGATGTATTCTACTTTTGGTTTGTCAAGTCTGCCCAGAAACTGGCGGGCGTATGATGAAAGACTTTCTACATACCGGCGCTGGCCCTCGGCATAAAGCGTATCAAAGGCCAGGCTTGATTTTCCCGAACCTGAAAGGCCGGTGATGACGACAAGCTGATTTCGGGGAATGGCGACATCCAGGTTTTTTAAATTGTGGATTTGCGCGCCTTTGATGATGATGTTCTCCTTAGGGTTTAGCTTGGAAATATCTGAAGACATGTAAAAAGGTAGATTTGCACAAAGATAGACAATCGACCTCTGAAATTGCGTTAACGTTTGTTGTTTGCAGTAGTGGCGGTTGGTTTAAGAGATTGCAGTAATTGCGGGCATATTGCGTTAAAACTGTTAATTTTAGCGTCAGTATTTGGAACATTCAAAAATTATATGTTAAATTTGGTTCATTAACACCTAAACGCATTTGCCTATTTACAGTTTTACTTTTTAGACGCACATCACGCAACCCAAAACTAAAAGGTATAACTATGGCTAATGTCAACCTTCCGGATGCAATCCTGGTAAAGCAATATGTCACCGGCGACGAAAGCGCCTTGTCGGTTCTTATCAACAGGTACCAAAGCAAAATCTACGGGTTTATTTATTCCAAAATCGCCGACAGGGATGTTTCGGACGATATATTTCAGGACACCTTTATCAAGGTTATCAAAACCCTGAAATCTAATTCCTATAATGAAGAGGGCAAGTTTTTGCCATGGGTGATGCGAATCGCGCACAACCTCATTGTCGACCATTTCAGGAAAAACAAAAAGATGCCGATGTTCCGCGAGACTGAGGAGTTTTCGATCTTTTCGATCATGTCTGACAATTCTCCAAATGTCGAGTCGCAGATCATTACCTCGCAGGTTGAATCAGATTTGCAGAAACTCATCGACGAGCTTCCGGCCGACCAGCGCGAAGTATTGGTGATGCGGATGTATCAGGATTTGAGTTTCAAGGAAATATCCGAGCTTACCGGCGTGTCCATCAACACCGCGTTGGGACGTATGCGCTATGCCTTGATGAACTTGCGAAAAATCATCGATAAGAATAAAATTATTTTGACCAACTGACAATAAACCGCCGGCGCCATCGTTGTAAATGAAATCTATTTAAGCAACATATGGCAAAACTCTACTCTAAGAAAAAATTCGGCGCGGTCATGGCACCAAAAAAAGAAACCATTCGATTTTTGCTGGATTATTCCAAAGCATTCCGACTGGTAAAAGCCGGAAAGATGCAATTTGAATGCATCGCCAACTGATCAAGTCCCGGAAGTTCCGGGATTTTTTTTGGCCCATTCCTTAAGCAGACTTTTCCTGCCGATGGTACTGGTGATCACATCGGTTTGCAAATTCCAACCCCGCGCCGGGGAGTATTCCCGTCCGTACCAAATGATTTGCAGGTGAAGTTTGTTCCAGGAATCGCGCGGAAAAATTCGCTTGGCGTCGCGCTCGGTCTGTTCGACGCTTTTTCCGTTTGAAAAATTCCAGCGGTACATCAGCCGGTGGATGTGCGTGTCTACAGGAAAGGCCGGAACGCCAAAAGCCTGGGCCATCACCACCGACGCGGTTTTGTGTCCCACGGCCGGAAGGGCTTCGAGCGCTTCAAAACTGGCCGGAACCTGTCCGTCGTGTTGGTCAAGCAGGATTTGCGACAATCCGTAAATTCCCTTTGATTTCATGGGCGACAGTCCGCACGGGCGGATAATGTCCTGGATTTCCTCGACCGAGAGTTTGACCATGTCGGCGGGATTGTCGGCGCGGGCAAACAACAACGGCGTAATTTGATTGACGCGAACATCGGTGCATTGGGCTGATAGTAGCACGGCGATCAACAAGGTATACGGATCTTTATGATCCAGCGGAACCGGCACCTCGGGATAGAGTTCATCCAAGGTCAGCATGGTAAAATCAACGCGTTGTGAAAGGGTCATTTTTGTAACTTTGATGCAAATATACGCTATGACTCAGTTAAAACCGGGCGATAAAGCCCCTGCATTCAAAGGCATCGACCAATCGGGAACAACCCACAGCCTGACCGACTACCAAGGCAAAAAAGTAATCCTTTTCTTTTATCCAAAAGCCAGTACGCCAACCTGTACCGTCGAGGCGTGTAACCTTCGGGACAACTTTGAACTTTTGCAGGACAAGGGATACGTTTTGCTGGGGGTCAGTGCCGATACCGCCGGTGCGCAAGAAAAATTTGCAAACAAACATTCATTGCCGTTTCCGCTGTTGGCCGACGTCGACAAAACCATCATCCAGGCCTACCAGGTTTGGGGCCCAAAGAAATTTATGGGGAAGGAGTTTGACGGCATCCACCGCACCACCTTTGTCATTGATGAAAAAGGCGTCATCAGCCAGGTCATCGCCAAGGTAAACAGCAAAGACCACGCGGCGCAAATCCTGCAAGGTTAAGCGTTGGCTTCTTCTTCAATCACTTTCTTGGGATCATACCCAAACAGGTGATGCTTTTTGATCAGCGTGGCGATGCCCTCCGGAAGCATGTCTTCCCATCCGGGCTGACCCTTGCTGATCATTTTGAGCACCTCGCGCGAAAAGATCTTGAGCGTGTCCCGGTCAAAGTCGTCAATGTCAATCACCTTGCCGTTGAATTTAAAGAACTTGTAAAGTTCCTTCATCCGCGGGTGAACCTTGAGATTGTCGGAGTTGATGACTGTTCCCTCGTCATCCAGCATCGGGTAGAGGAATACTTTGAGGTCGCGGTAGAACAGTTTTCCAAACGCTTCAAGGATTCCTCCGCTCAGGTGACGGTAGTATTTTTCATCAAAGATGTCAACCAAGTTGTTAACGCCCATCGCCAATCCCATACGGGCTTTGGTATAGTTAGAGAAGTATTCGACTACTTTGTAGTATTCCTGGAAGTTTGAAATCATTACCGTCTGGCCAAGAGAACAAAGCAGCTCGGCGCGGTCCATAAAGTCTCGTTCGTCAATCTCGCCGTCGGAGCGCAGGTTGGAAAGCGTAATTTCAAAAACCACCAGGGTGTTTTCTTTGTCAACCTTATTTTCCTCTAGGAACATGGCCAGTGATTTTTTGTACATGTCCATGTTCACCTTGGTTACCGGACGGAAACTTCCGCGCAGGGCCAAGATGTTCTTTTTGTAGAGAACGGCTGCCGGCAGGATGTTGTGGCCTTCGGGGTTAAACATCACCGCGTCGGTCATCCCGTTCTTAACCAGTTGCAATGACATCAAACGGTTGTCGACATCGGCAAAACGAGGGCCCGAAAAGTTAATCGTATCAATCTCCAGCTGGTCCTTGTCGAGGTGGTCGTACAGGTAACGAAGCAGCTTTTTGGGATCGTTGTATTTGTAAAACGCGCCATAAATCAGGTTGACACCCAGAATTCCAAGCGTCTCTTGTTGCAAACGTGCGTCAGTTTCTTTAAAGCGGATGTGAATGATAATCTCGTTATAATCCTCATCGGGTTCCAACTGATACTTGATGCCCACCCAGCCGTGACCTTTGAATTGCTTGGCAAAATCGATAGTCGCCACGGTGTTGGCATAACTAAAAAACAGTTTTCCCGGGTGTTTGTCGCGGTTGAGGCGCTTTTCAATCAGCTCGACCTCGTGCGCCAGCATTTTCTTGAGACGACTTTCGGTAACGTAGCGTCCGTCAGCTTCGGCACCGTAAATGGCGTCGCTAAAATCCTTGTCATAGGCCGACATGGCTTTGGCGATGGTTCCCGATGAGCCTCCCGAGCGGAAAAAGTGACGTACGGTTTCCTGACCGGCGCCAATCTCGGCAAAAGTTCCGTAAATGTTTTCGTTTAAGTTGATGCGAAGTGCCTTGTCCTTGATTGACGGAATCTGTTCAATGACTTTGTCGCCCTTCAGTTTAATTTCCTTATCCATTTCCGGTTGTCTGTTCTAGTTACGCAAAGTTAAAAAAATAGGCTGGGCACAAGGCTCAAAAGCCCTATTTTTGTAAAAAAAATAACATTGAAAATTTATTTTCTGGGCACGGGCACATCGCAGGGCATTCCGGTGATCGGGAGCGACCACCCGGTTTGCATGAGCAGTGATCCCAGAGACAAGCGACTTAGGGTTTCCGTCTGGATTCACTGGGATGAGGCGTCGGTTGTCATTGACTGCGGCCCCGACTTCCGTCAGCAGATGCTCGCCAGCAAATGCCCAAGGGTCGACGCTATTTTATTCACCCACGAACACGCCGACCACACCGCCGGAATCGACGACATCCGGCCGTTCAATTTTCGTCAGGGAGCCATTCCAGTTTACGGCCATCGGCGCGTGCTGAACGATTTGAGACGCCGTTTTGCCTATGTGTTCGAAACCGTCAACCGCTATCCCGGAGCTCCATCGGTGGATACCATCGAAGTAGAGAATAACAAGCCTTTTGTCATCGGCAACAAAACCGTCATACCGGTAAACGTCTGGCATGGCAACCTACAGGTTTTTGGATTCAGGATTGACGATTTTGCCTATCTCACCGATGTGAAAACCATCACCCCCGAGGAAATCGCCAAACTTAAAGGTCTTAAAGTTCTGGTGGTCAACGCGCTCCGAGAAGAGCCGCACGACATGCACTTTAACTTAAATGAAGCGCTTGATTTTATAAATTTGGTTCGTCCGGAAAAGGCCTATCTGACGCATATCAGCCATCACATGGGCTTTCACGAAAAGGCGCAAGAAAAGCTGCCTCCCAACGTGTTTTTGGCCTACGACAACCTAGAAATAACAATACCATGAGAAGATCCCTGTTGCTGTACCTTTTGATCATTTCCGTTTTGGTCAACCTTTTTACCTATGCCTACCTGAGCAAAACGGTTGATTTTGAGCGCAACCGATACGAAAAGCGCACAAAATCATTAAAGGACAGGCTTGATACTGCAGAGCAGGCCGGTGCCGATGCCGCCTATTTTACGCTGGCCAACAACCAGAATGCCCAGGAATATTTTGAGCGTGGCAAAACGCCAATGGCTTATGAAAAGTTAATTCCGATAGTGCGCGAAAAACTGCTGGATTACAACAACAATCCCAAGGGAAATCCATACACCGGACAAGACATGATTACCGGAAAGCCGTTTGTCATCAACAAGGTCCAGATTGTCAACCACCGCTGGATTATTGCCGATTTTTCCGACAGCGAATACTGGGGCGAGGTTTTCCTGAAATACTTTGTCAACGATGACCAGACCGTTTCATTCGAGGTGGTTGAGAGCCTGATCCACGTCAAATGAAAAAGCTTTGGTTGATAGGAATTTTGATGGCGATGGCCTGTCAGCAAAAGGACGCTCCGTCAGGCAAGGGAATGACAGGACCAAAAACGGATACTGTCAGCGTTATTGATACGACGCAAACTGGCGGTGCGCGCGATGCAAACGGATGCCTGACCAGTGCCGGCTATACGTTTTCAGTCCTCAAAAATGATTGCATACGCGTTTTTGAAGCCGCAACTCGTTTTGATCCCATCCAGGGTGATCAACAGGCAGTGATGTCGGCCTTTGTCATTTTTGACGAGCCGTCCAACCGGGCCGAACTTTTTGTGGTTGATGAAAAAAAACCGGTGATACTTGTCCGCAAGGCCGAGGGCGAACCCTATGTATCGGGCTACTGGGAACTCATCGCCCGGAAAGGCTACGTCATCCGCTACAAAGGCAAGGCGCTTTACTCGGCTAGGTAGATTTTAGCCAGTTGAGCAAGTCAAAGAAATTTTGCGGTGCAACGCCGTGTCCCACCGGATATTCCTTGTAGACATTATCAATGCCCAACCCGTCCAGAGTGGGTTTGGCCTTGCGCGCCCAATCTACGGGAACAACCTGGTCTGACGATCCGTGAGAGGCAAAAATCTTGAGGTGCGAAAAGTCATTTCCGGCATAATCCGGTGCCAGAATGTCTTTATTGAGATACCCACTCATGGCCACAACGCGCCGCACTTTTGACGGATACGACAACGCGATCGCATAACTCAAAATACTGCCCTGACTAAAACCGATCAGTGTGATATCGGAGGCGTCAATAGGGTAGGATGCCACGAGTTCATCCAGGTATCGGGTAACTTTATCGCGCGAGGAAATGGCTTGGTCGTCGTCAGAGAATTTGTTCATATCGGCATCAAAGTGCAAAGCATACCAGGCATAACCGTAGCCGCCCAACGCGTACGGGGCCCTGATTGAAATTACATAATACTCCTCAGGAAGTTCGCCGGCAAAGGAAAACAAATCTTCTTCATTGCTGCCGTAACCGTGAAGCAAAACAAGCGCAGGGTTGAGCTCTTTTTTTACGCGCGGCTCACGCACCAGGTGAAATAAAGTAGAATTCATTACGGAATGCTTTTAAAAAGTTTTTGGTATACATCGCCCAGCAGTGGCATTTTTCGCTCGACGCCCTGAACTGCGCCGCTGAATCCGATGAGCCAAAAAATAAACAGAACGGCATAAAAAGTTTTGGTGGCGGTCCAGCTGTCAAGGCTACTCACCAGATAACCCAATGCAAACTGCGTCAAAAAAAGTCCCAGCGCCTGCCGCACGTGGAACGCCGCAAACGGATTCTTTTTTTCGTTGTTCAAAATCAGGGCGATAACAGTGCCGATAGGCGTCAGATAACTGATGATGGCGGCCGTTTTTCCTTGGGCTACGGCATTCATAAGTTTAGGTTTAACTGGTTATTATTGACGATTCCGTATACGGCGCCTTTCATTTTCCGCCCTAAAAAAGCCGAGTTTTTTGACGCTGACAGGATTGCATCTTCCGTGAAGGTCCAATCGGCGTCCGGATCAAAAAGCGTCAGGCAGGCAGTTTCGCCTTGGGCAACTGAAACCACGGGAAGGTTAAATACTTTTCGGGCTGCCGTAAGCCGCGCTACGATCATATCGGTAGGAAACAAAGTTCCCAAGGCGCCAAAAGCACTTTCCAAGCCGATGGTTCCGGTTGCAGCCAGGTCAAATTCCATTTTTTTATGTTCGATATCCATCGGGAAATGGTCAGATGTGATGCAGTCGATTATGCCGTCCTTCACGCCTTTTACCAACGCTTTCCGGGTGGCTTCATCCCTAAGCGGAGGCATTACCTTATAACGCGTGTCAAATCCTTCGAGCGATTCGTCGGTTAGCAAAAGATGGTGCACCGATACGCTGCAAGTGACGTTCAATCCTTTATTTTTTGCTTCCCGAATCAGTTGCAGGGCTTTGGCCGTCGATACCGTCGGGATGTGGAGGCGTCCGCCGGTGTATTCCAAAAGGTAGAGGTTACGCGCCACGGCAAGTTCTTCGGCCAGCGCCGGAATTCCCTTAAGCCCAAGGCGGATGGCTGCGACTCCCTCGTGGGCCATGCCGTTTGCCGCCAGCGTTTGGTCCATGCTGTATCCAATGACCAGTCCGTTAAAATCCTGAACATACTGCAAGGCTATTTTCATCAGGTTGGCGTTGCCGATGTATTGGCTGTAATCGCCAAAGGCCACCGCGCCCGATTGGTGCATGTCATACAATTCGGCCATGTCCTTCCCGGCGCTGCCGCGGGTAAGTGCGCCTATGGGATGAAGCGAGGTGGCACCACTCGCCTTGGATTTCACAAACCTTATCTGCGCCTGATTGTCGCCAACCGGATTCGTCGCAGGTTGCAGGGCGATGTCGGTAAAGCCTGAAGCCGCCGCCACCTTTAAACCATTTTCAAGTGTTTCGCGTTCTTCATAGCCCGGTTCGCCAAAAGCCACCGACGAATCAAACCATCCCGGCGAAACATGCAGGTTTTTGAGTTTGATTTCCCGATAGTCTCCCGTATTCCTGAGTTTCGCACCTATTTTTTGGATGCTGCCATCGGCAATGGCAAGGTCGACTGTCTTTAGGTGATGCGGTCCGCCTGGATCGACTATCCGGGCTTGTTTGATAAACAGGTTCATTTGACAAATTTTTGGATCAAAACTTCAGCCACCAGCGCCATGAGAGCAAGAACTACAAACCAACGCCAGATTCCCGTGTCGGTGCGCGAACTGTGCCAGTCGTTAAAAAGCTGGCTCACGCTGCCTACTGATTGGAAATCGGCATAAGCTGCGGCATTCACATCGGCATTGCTTTCACTGCGCGAGTAATTGAAACTGATATTTTTGACGGGTTGTGTTTTGTTTAAAAGCTGATAGTTTCCGGCTTTGGCTGGCAAGTCGCCAAACGTGAGTTGGACGCGGCTTCCCATCTGGCGCTGTTCAGGAATAAAGCTGATGTCATTTCCTGCAACCGATACAACCTGGTCGCCCTGCAACTGCGCGTCAACCATCACGGGAATACCTTGTCCGATGGTGTACGCGGTTACCCCGCTTGAGGCATTTTGCGACATATTGTAGAAAGTAGGTACGATTAGCGGCGAATTCTGGAAATTCCCGTCTGATTTGTTGAGGGGCGAAGAAAAGAAATACACTGTTCCGCCCTGGTGTTGTACCGATGCGAGAAATGGCGACCCATCGTCAAAAGCCAGCGCGGGCGGCGAGGAAGTGTTCATTTTAAATGACCGCTTGGTTTCAGGATACTGGAAATTCTCGACCGATTTTTCAAAAACGTTCCGGTACAACGGGTGATTAAAGGCAATGCGGGTAACCTGACGCGTGCCGGCAGCGGGTTCAAATTGTGCGCGGAAAAGTCCGGAAAGCCCATTGAGCTGCGCAACATTGCCTTCAGCTGACGGAATGACGGTAAGGTTACCGCCCTTTTCAACAAAAGCCTTGAGCGTGGTTTGCAAAGCCTGAGGAATTTCGGTCGGTTCGTTGAGGATCACCAGATCGCGCTTTTCGATGGAATTGTAGTCCAGTCCGCGCAATGGAATCGCCTCGAATTCAAACTCGGGACTGGTGTAAATTCGGCTCAGGAACTGCGACGCGGACGGATCGCCAATAACCAGAACCGATGTCGTTTTTGGCTGCGCGATGTTAAAATAGTACGTATTGTCAAATTGCAGTCCGTTGTCGGAAACTGAGAGCCATCCGTCAAAATCCTGTTTGGGAATCGTAAATTTAACCTCGTTGGAACTCTCCGGATTTGTCTGGGTTTTGGCAATGAGTTTTCCCTTGTCGTAAAGTGAAGCCGATATTTCACCAACATTCTCGCGGGCCGAAACCCTGGCGCCTATCTCATAAAAATTGTCCAACGTCTGCTTGAGATATACGCTGTCGACCGACGCGTTGGCCTTGTTTTCGGCCTTGGCCAAATAAACAAATGCATTGAGGTTGTCATTGCTGACCGGCTTTTGAATTCCTGCGGCGTCGGTAATCAGCAAAACATCCTTGCCCGTTCCCGGTTTTTGCGACCTGATCTTGGCCATCAACGCTTCAGGCACAAACGGCACGGCGCTATAAGACAGGTTTTGCAGATCCTGCCGAATAGTCTTGATGTCGGTATTCCAAAAAGTGCGGTCGGCGGTAAGAAGCGAAAAGGTCTGATCGGGCGGCGTGTGTTCAAGCAAATCCTCGACAGCGCGGCGCATCAGTTGACCGCTTTGGCCCTTGGCTTCCATGCTGAGCGAATTGTCTAAAATAATGTACAAATCGTTTCCGCTGGCTTTGGCATCGGTGGCCGGAAAAAAAGGCTGGGCAAACGCGATGACGGCAGCCGCGAGCAACAAAAGCCGCGTGGCCAGCAAAAGCCATTTCTTGATTTTAGAACTCTTTCGGGTTTGAACCGACAGGTCTTTGAGGATCCTGACGTTGGTAAATGCCTGTTTTTTAAACCGGCGAAGCTGAAACAAATGCACCAGTATGGGCAGTATCAGCAAAAAAAGGAAGTAAAGGATTTCCGGGTTTTTAAATTGCATTTAATCACTTTGCCCCGGTTTGCGCGGCGAAAGGCAGTCAAAAATAAGGATTTTTTTGCAGCCTCAGGCCATTGCGACGCCGCCGGATGCGGTTATTTTTTCTTCTTTTTGGCCGCCTGCGCCTTTAGCAGCCCCCGGTTGACCGATCCTGTTTTCTTCTTGGTCTTGCCCGGTCCGCCAAGATTGACTTTTTTGTTTTTCCCGGCTTTTTCGTGAAACGCCGCTCCACCGTCGAGTTTTGGCTTTTTAAGCAGGAATTTTACTTTTTCCTTTTCTTTTTCCGGTCCGATGAGTTGGGTTGATATCTCCACGTTTTCCGGAAGGCCTAAAACCGGGACCTCGCGATTCATCAATACTTCTATCTCGAGTTTGATTTCCTCTTCGCGCGGGGTGATGAAACTCACGGCAAAACCGGTTGCATCGGCGCGGCCCGTACGTCCGATACGGTGGATGTATTGCTCGGGGACTTCTGGCATTTCAAAATTGATGACATGCGAGATGTTCCGGATGTCCAGTCCGCGCGCCATGACGTCGGTGGTAATCAGTCCGCGCAATTCGCCCTGCTGGAACAAGGCCATGGCCTGCAATCGGTAATTTTGCGATTTGTTGGAATGGATAAGACCAAACTCGCCCGGAAAAGCGGCTTCCATCCGCTCGTGCAACATGTCGGCTATTTTCTTGTTGTTGACAAACACCAATATCCTTTCAAACGCATCGGCGTAAGCCAACGCCTGCAAAAGGTTGACCTTGGTATTAAAGTTGGGGACGTGGTAGGACAGTTGGGTGATCTGTTCCAGCGGTGTTCCCGACGGCGCGAGCGAAACTTCTTCCGGGAAATCAAAATAATCCTCGAGAACTTCATTCACCTCGTCGGTCATCGTGGCCGAAAACAAAATGTTTTGCCGCTTGGCTTTCATCATGGCCAGTATTGACGTGATTTGCGGACGGAAGCCCAGGTTGAGCATTTCGTCAAATTCGTCGATGACCAGCTTTTTGGCTTCGTCAAACCGCAGATAGTTGTCCAGCGCCAGGTCCATGACGCGTCCGGGCGTTCCCACCAGGATGTCAATGCCTTCAAACACTGCCGTTTTTTGCGTGTTGATGTTCACACCACCGTAAATTCCGAGGGTTCGGACTGACATGTATCGCGTGAGTTTTTCAACTTCTTCGCACACCTGGACCACCAGTTCGCGCGTGGGGACGAGGATGACGATTTTGGGTGTATGCGTCGGTGTAAACTTGTATTGTTTAAGCAGCGGAATCAGATAGGCAAACGTTTTTCCGGTTCCGGTTTGGGCGATTCCCATCATGTCGCGTCCGGACATTATTACCGGGAACGCCTTTTCCTGAATGGGAGTTGGGCGGGAAAATCCCAGTTCGTCAACGGCTTTTTGCAGTGACTTTGGCAGATCAAATGATTCGAAACCCGACATGATTTTTTTGCAAAGATAGGGAAGCGGAGGGGGAATTGATAATTGACTGGCGACAATTGACAATGAACAGTTATCAATGGTCAATTAACAATTAACACCCGCAACGAAGCCGAACGGATCCAAGCTAATAGGGTTGTCCCAAAAGATGATTCTGATCCTACAACTATTTTTCCTCCATTTGAGAGTTAGCTGCTGAAAGCTAATCGTTGAAATTAAGAATTTTTACAGATAATCTGTATCCAGCGTATTGTTTTATTTAGTAAGGGAT
>CAKUAD010000020.1 GCA_934636265.1 uncultured Flavobacterium sp. | reverse complement strand
CAAGACCGACGCTTCTTTGGCAAAATAGGTCGAAATCAAACTCGCACCCGCGCGCTTGATGCAATAAAGTTGCTCAATCATGATGCGGTCGTGGTCGAGCCAGCCTTTCTCGGCGGCGGCTTTGATCATGGCGTATTCACCTGAAACGTGGTAAACCGCAACCGGAACTTTTACGGCATTTTTCACCTCGCGTACTATGTCCAGGTAAGCGATTCCCGGTTTTACCATGACAATATCGGCACCCTCGGCAACGTCGTCGAGGGCTTCCTTGATGGCCTCGATGCGGTTGGCATAATCCATCTGATATGTCTTTTTGTCTTTGGGGATGTTTTGCGCATCTACCGGGGCCGAATCGAGCGCGTCGCGGAACGGTCCGTAAAACGCCGAAGCATACTTGGCCGAATAGCTCATAATGCCGACGTTGTGGTGTCCGTTTTCTTCGAGCGCCTTGCGGATGGCGTACACGCGGCCGTCCATCATATCGCTGGGCGCCACAAAATCAGCACCGGCCTCGGCGTGCGAAAGGCTCATTCTGGTAAGCGCGTCAATTGTCGCATCATTCACGACATAACCATTTTCTATGATGCCGTCGTGACCGTAAATAGAATAGGGATCGAGCGCCACATCGGGCATGACAATCATTTCCGGAACGGCGTCCTTGATGGCGCGGATGGTCTGTTGCATCAGTCCGTCCTTATTCCAG
This sequence comes from uncultured Flavobacterium sp., assembly GCA_934636265.1. GTDB lineage: Bacteria > Bacteroidota > Bacteroidia > Flavobacteriales > Flavobacteriaceae > Flavobacterium. Next base: position 22,476 of record CAKUAD010000020.1, on the reverse strand, counting down.
GCTTCTTTTCCGGTATTGTCCTTTAGTTTGTCGGATACTTTGACGTAGATATTCACGGCGCGAATTCCCAAATCCCAGGCTTCCTTGACTTCTTTGATGGTCAAGTCAAGCGAGTGGCGATAAATCCCGGGCATTGACCCAATGGCCGATTTGACGTCCTTTCCTTCGGCGACAAACATCGGAAGCATAAAATCCTGCGGACTCAAACTGGTTTCGCGGACAATACTGCGGATGGATTCGGTGGTGCGCAGGCGGCGGTTGCGGTTGAACATAATTATTAGTTTACAGTTGACGGTTTGCAGTTGACAGTTCACAGTTCACAGAAACATGTCATCAGATGAACAATTACAAATAGCTGACGGTTCACGGTTTAGAGAAACACGTCGTCAGATTGAACATTTATTCTTTTAATTAGTGTGGCTAGCATCTTTTTTATATCAGTGATCACGGCAAGTATTTCGGCGGCTTTTTCCTCATTGATAAAGTTTAATTCATTCGATAACAGAATCAGATATTCCAGTCATGGGCTCCCGAGGCGATATACGGGAATCGGGTTAATTCTTTTTGAGTTTGGCGTCCGCATCCTTCGGCAATATTTGTCGGGATGGAAACCGCTGCCCGATATCAACTGGTTTGCTTTATGCCAAACTTTATACTTCCGGTAATCGATCATCTCTGTAAACTGTTAACCGTTCACTGTAAACTTATCCATTCTACCGGCTTCGCCAACACCTTTAACAGTTTCTCCTCCTGGCTTCCCGGTTCAGGACGATGGTCATAAACCCATTGGACGTGGGGCGGAAGACTCATCAGGATGCTCTCGATACGGCCGTTGGTTTTAAGACCAAAAAGAGTTCCCTTGTCGTGGACGAGGTTGAATTCAACGTAGCGGCCGCGGCGGATTTCCTGCCATGTGCGGTTGGCATTGGTGTACGGCAAATCCTTTCGGCGTTCGACGATTGGCAGATAGGCCGACAGGAAACTGTTGCCGACTTCCGTCACGAAATCGTACCAGTTTTGCATCGACATCTTATCAGACGCTTTGCAATAATCAAAGAACAGTCCGCCAACGCCGCGCGCTTCATGCCGGTGGGCGTTCCAGAAATAAGCGTCGCACTGCTTTTTGTATTTTGGATAAAACTCAGGATTGTGCTTGTCGCAGGCGGTTTTGCACGTTTGATGAAAGTGGACCGCATCTTCCTCAAACAAATAATACGGCGTAAGGTCCTGTCCGCCGCCAAACCATTGGTCGATGATCGCGCCCGACGCATCGTACATTTCAAAATACCGCCAGTTGGCATGAACCGTCGGGACCATCGGTGATTTGGGATGGATGACCAGCGAAAGGCCACAGGCAAAAAAATCAACATCGCCCACGCCAAACATCTTTTGCATGGACTCGGGCAATTTTCCGTGAACGCCGGAAATGTTGACGCCGCCTTTTTCAAAAACATTCCCGTTTTCTATCACCCGCGTACGCCCGCCTCCGCCTTCCGGCCGCTGCCAAAGGTCTTCACGGAATTTTACCGCACCATCGGCATTTTCAAGTCCGGTGCAGATTTGGTCCTGGAGGGTTTGGATGTATGAGTAGAACGTATCTTTCATCTTCTTTTTGTTGACGGTTAACAGTTGACAGAAATCTACCGTAACCGGAATGTTCCGTAAACTGTAAGCCGTGAACTGTTAACTATTATACTCCTTCACCGCATCAATAAACGCCTTCGCGTGATCAACCGGAATGTTGGGAAGGATGCCGTGGCCGAGGTTGACGATATAGCGGTCCTTGCCAAATTCATCAATCATTTGGTGCACCATTTTCTTAATGACGGGAATCGGTGAGAGTAGGCGCGAGGGATCAAAATTCCCTTGAAGCGTGATCTGTCCGCCCGACAGGTAACGGGCATTTCGGGCCGAACAAGTCCAGTCGACGCCAAGTGCCGAAGCCTGTGAGCGCCCCATTTCATTGAGCGCAAACCAGCAGCCTTTTCCAAACACGATTACATGGGTGTCATCGGCCAGCGCCTCGACAATCTGGTTGATGTACTTCCAGGAAAACTCCTGATAATCCACCGGCGACAGCATCCCGCCCCACGAGTCAAAAATCTGGACGGCATTAACGCCTGCCTTTACTTTTTCCTTGAGGTAAGCAATGGTGGTATCGGTGATTTTTTGCAGTAATGCGTGCGCGGCTTCCGGCTGGGAAAAGCAAAATCCCTTGGCCGTGTCAAAGCTTTTTGACCCCTTGCCCTCGACCGCATAACAAAAAATTGTCCACGGTGAACCTGCAAAACCAATGAGCGGAACCTCATCGTTAAGCATTTCCTTGGTGAGTTTGATGGCGTCCATCACATAACCCAGGCTTTCGTGAATATCAGGATTGTAGACTTTTTCAACATCGGCGGCGCTTCGGATAGGATTAGGCAAAAACGGCCCTACATTTTCCTTCATTTCGACCTCGATTCCCATCGCCTGCGGAACCACGAGGATGTCGCTGAACAAAATGGCGGCATCGGGCTGGACGATCCGGATGGGTTGCACGGTAATCTCGGCGGCGAGCTCCGGCGTGCGGCATCGGGTAAAAAAATCGTATTTGTCGCGCAGGGCACGGAATTCCGGCAAGTATCTGCCCGCCTGACGCATCATCCACACGGGAGGACGCTGTACGGTTTCGCCGCGAAGGGCCTGGAGGAAAAGTTCGTTTTTCATATTCGTTGGGTCAAAAGGCTAGCGTTTGACAGATTTGTCTTATTTGTTTAATTCTTGGTCTTTGTAATAATTGATGGTTTGGACGATGACATTCTCGACCGACGGCCGGTTGGCCACCACAACGTTTGACGTTACACCCGACAGCGCAGCCGCCGTAGTGGTCCCGATGCAAATGCAAACCGCATCGGCGGGATGACTTACTTTAAGGAAACTCTCGACGCCCGACGGACTGTAAAACATAATCGCGTCAAACGAGCCTGACACTTGCTGTGGCGTCAATGCCGTTTCATAAACGCAAATCTCGTTAAAATCAACCTGATGCGCGCGCAATTCGTTGGGAATGGTGTCCAAACGGAGGTTTCCGCAAAAAAATGTAAATGATTCACCGGCGTAATTCCCGCTGATGATTTGGGCCAGATCGGCTCCGTAATCAGTATTTTCAACTACCGTAAAACCCACTTCGTCCAAAACGTCGGCCGTCTTGTCGCCCACACAAAAAACCGGATGCCTGCGGATGGATTGCACCTTGGGATGCGCTGCCACCGACCTTACCGCATTGGCACTGGTAAAAATCAGGTTTTCCCTGATGCCGGTCATAGCAAATGGCGTCGATCGCACTTCGATAAAATCTGCATCAACAACGCCAAAACCCGCGTTGAGCAAATACTGCCGCTGGTTGGGCAATAGCTTTTTGGTCGACAGGATCCGCCTCATCGGTCCAGACTGTTTTTGATGGTTCGCATCAGTTCACGTCCGCCCGAATCCAGCACTTCACGGGCACAATCACGTCCAAAATCAGTATGGCCTTTGTAAAGTTCGACAGTCTTTTCAATGTGGATTTTCTGGGTGCCGTCAAGCGAACACAAAACACCTTCAAACCTGATTTGGCTGTCAACAACCGTGGCGTGCGCCCCAATGGGAGCCGTGCATCCGCCCTCGAGTTCGCGTAAAAACTGACGCTCCACAAAGGTGCAGACCTCGCTGTGTGGGTGGTTGAGTTTCTCGGTAGCTTCGCGACAAAACCAGTCGTCGTGCATGGCCACCACCACCATGGCGCCCTGGGCGGGTGCAGGCAGCATCCAGTCAAGTTCCAGGTTGTTTAAAGGCTTTATGTTGAGGCGTTCGAGTCCGGCCGCGGCAAAAATGGCGCCGCCCCAGTCGCTCTGGGCAAGCTTGGCCAACCGGGTATTGACATTTCCGCGCAAATCCACGCATTGGTGGTGCGGATAGCGGTTTAACCATTGGGCTTGCCGGCGCAAACTTCCCGTGGCGATGGTAAGGGTTTGCGTAAAATCGGGCAATTGGTTATAAACCAAAATATCGGCAGTCGACTCGCGATGAAGCACGGCAGTCTGGACAATTCCTTTGGGCAGTGCGGTTGGGACGTCTTTCATGGAATGTACCGCTATGTCAACCTGGCCTGAAATCATGGCCACGTCGAGCGTTTTGGTAAAGATCCCGGTAATGCCAAACTCGTAAAGCGGCTTGTCGAGAATGACATCGCCGGCCGATTTTATGGGAACGATCTGCGTAACATAGCCCAGTTCATTTAATCTGGCCTCGACCGTTTTTGCCTGCCAAAGGGCCAACTGGCTGTCACGGGTGCCTATCTTGATGGTTTTTTGGGTCACTTTTATACAGGCCTTGCCTTATTTTGAATTTTCCAGTTGAAAGATTTTCTCGATCCAGCCGATACTTTCATCCACCATGGTGTTGTCATCCTTAAGGTGGTTGGCAAAGTGAGTGGTGATTTTATGAATGATGCGGTCGCTGATGATTTCAGCCTGGCGCTCGTCAAAATTTGAGATTCGCTTGCGCTGGTTGTTAAGCTCCGAAACCTTTATCGAATTGAGTTTTTCCTTGAGCGCCGTAATTGTGGGGGCAAACTTGCGGGCGTTGACCCAGCTGCGGAACTCTACGGTTACCTCATCGATGATGGATTCGGCCAACGGGATGCACGCCTTGCGTTTTTCCAGGGTCTCGTCGGTGATTTGCGACAACGCGTCCATGTGCACCAATTGCACGCCCGGAATGCGCAGTACATTTTCGTCGACGTTTTTGGGGATTGACAAATCCAGGATCAACAGCGGCTTTTTAAGGTTCAGGATGGCGGCGTCAATCGTTGGATTGAGCGCTCCCGTTGCTACGATCAGCACGTCGGCTTTTTGGATTTCCTGTTGAAGTTCGGCGTATTCCTTGACAATCAGGTTAAATTTTCCGGCCACTTTATCGGCCTTTTCACGCGTGCGGTTAATCAGGACAATATGGTCGTTCTTGGTGTGCTTTACAAGGTTTTCACAAGTGTTTCGCCCAATTTTTCCCGTGCCGAAAAGCAGAATGTTTTTGCTGCTGATGTCGGGCACGTGCTTCATGATGTATTGTACCGATGCAAATGAAACTGATGTTGCGCCTGAACTGAGATGGGTTTCGTTCTTGATGCGCTTGCTGGCCTGTATCACTGAGTTGATGAGCCTTTCCATAAATGCATTGGCGATTCCCATCGACTTGGCCTGGACAAAACTTGACTTGATCTGGCTGATGATTTCAAAATCGCCCAGAATCTGGCTGTCCAAACCGGTTCCTACGCGAAACATGTGGTTTACGGCCTCGTGGTTTTTGTGGACATAGGCTACCCGCTGGAATTCCTCAACGGTTCCCTGACTGTTTTCACACAATAGTTTGATGAGTTGAAACGGGTGATCGGCAAAACCATAAATCTCAGTGCGGTTGCACGTAGAGGTTACGATGATGCTGTCAATCCCTTCTTCCTTGGCCTGTTCAAGCAATTTGGTCTTTGCCTGGGCGTCCAGACTGAATTTACCACGAAGGGCGGCGTCGGCCTTTTTATAGCTGAGTCCTACCGCATAAAACGTCCGGAATTTTGACAATGGCGTCTTTTCCATTAACACAATGCTCAATTAAGACAAAACTACTGCGGGCAATTGTATAAAAATAACGCTCAAAGTTCTTTTTGTATCGAGTGGCGATTGTTAGTCCTCAATCCCCTTATATTTCACGCCCTTACCCGTATTTGTGGACATTGGCAAAGGATTTTTACCGTTCTATTTAGAGTTGTTCTAAATAAAATTTCCCGTAATTTTACGGTGCAGATTTAAAAAAGTGTCGCTATGGGTTCAAAAGATGTAATCGCGGTCGAAGATGATTTTACCATCATCAGGTTTCGCAATGATGATGAACAGGTTTACCGCGCCCAACACGACATAAAATCAGGCCTGATCCAGTTTCACTTTGGCATCAAGGGCCGTGCAAAGCTGATTTTTAACCAGGGCAACTACGCGCTCGATTTGCGGGAGGAAAAGTCCTATCTGCTGTACAACCCGCAAAAGGAATTGCCGGTAAACATTGAACTGGCCCGGCACACATGGGTTTTATCGCTGGTTATATCGATCAAGAAATTTCACGCGCTTTTCTCCTCCGAGGCTGATTACATTCCGTTTTTGAGCCGGGAAAATATTGACAAGAAATATTATCAGGAAGAAGATATTTCGCCGTCGATGGCCATAGTGCTGAGTCAGCTTTTTAACTATGCGCTCAATCCGTCAATCAAAAATCTTTATTACAAAGCCAAGGGTTACGAATTGCTGAGTTTGTACTTTAACCGCGCCGAAGATGCCTCGGTAGAGCAATGTCCGTTTTTAACCGACGAAGACAGTGTCTTAAAGATCCGCAAGGCCAAGGAACTGGTGATCGCCAACATGGCCGAACCGCCCGGATTGCAAGAACTGGCCGACGCGGTTGGACTGACGCTTAAAAAATTAAAGATGGGATTCCGCCAGCTTTACGGCGATACGGTGTACGGCTTTTTGTTTGATTACAAAATGGAATACGCCCGCAAACTGCTCGACAGCGGCGCCTATAACGTTAACGAGGTAGGCCTTAAAGTAGGTTACAGCACCGGAAGCCACTTTATTGCGGCGTTCAAGAAGAAATTTGCGACGACGCCAAAAAAATACCTGATGTCGTTGAGTAATTGACCTGACGAAAGTAGAAATTCAAAAGAGCCAAAATAGAAACTTTAATACTAACAAATAAATTCCGTCAAAGCCGCGAATCGTTCAGTCCTCGTTCGACTTTCGACGTTTGACTTTCCAAGTAATATGAAAGGAGTTCTCTTAGTCAACCTCGGATCGCCGGACAGTCCGGATCCAAAAGACGTTAAACCATATCTCGACGAATTTTTAATGGACAAATACGTCATTGATGTGCCGTACCTGTTGCGTGTGCTGTTGGTAAGAGGCATTTTGATCAACGCCAAACGACGCCACATCAACTCCGGAAAGGCCTACAGTAAGATCTGGACCGATGAGGGATCGCCGCTCATTGTACTCTCGCGCAAGTTTCACCAAAAAGTTCAGCAGCGCACCAAACTCCCGGTGGCTCTGGCCATGCGTTACGGAAAACCGTCGATCAAATCAGGATTGGAGGAACTTTATGGCAAGGGTGTTACCGATGTGTACATGCTTCCGCTGTATCCGCAGTATGCGATGGCCTCGACACTGACAATCAACGCACTGGCCGACGAATTGCAGCAAAAGCACTTCCCGAACATGAAAATTACCAAGGTTCCGGCATTTTACAACCGTCCGGATTATATCAAAAACCTGTCGGATTCTATTGCAAAATCGCTGCAGGGGTTTGAATATGACCACCTCTTGTTTTCCTATCACGGAATTCCCGAGCGTCACATCCGCAAAACCGACGTGACCAAATCACATTGCAAAATTGACGGCAGTTGCTGCGCCACGCCATCGCCCGCACATGAATTTTGCTACCGCCATCAGTGTTTTGAAACAACGCGTCAGGTAGTAGCGGCTTTGGGAATCCCTGAAGGCAAATACAGCCAGACGTTCCAGTCGCGCATTGCGGGCGACAAATGGCTGGATCCGTACACCGATGTCGAAATCAACAAAATGCCGGCAAAAGGCATCAAAAAACTGGCTGTGGTGACACCGGCTTTTGTGGCCGACTGCCTGGAAACGCTGGAAGAAATCGGGATGGAAGCAAAGCATGAGTTTAAGGAAAACGGCGGCGAGGAATTCCTGGCCATCCCTTGCCTGAACGACAATGATGACTGGGTACAAACCGTGGCCAACTGGATCAACGAATGGGCCGCGCCACCTGTTGAAGTGTAAGCCATGGACGCGTATTACGACTACCTGAAATCCTTGCACCTGATCTTTGTGATTACCTGGTTTGCAGGGTTGTTTTACATTGTCAGGCTGTTCGTGTATCAGGTTGAGGCAAGTGCAAAACCATCGCCGGAAAAAGAAATTCTGGGCAAACAACTTGCGCTGATGAGTTTCCGTTTATGGTACATCATCACGTGGCCGTCGGCGGTGCTGGCCAGCCTTTTTGCCTTTTGGCTGATTTTTGGAACCTCGCTGGGCTGGGCGTGGCTTTACCAGCCGTGGATGCACGTCAAACTCGCGTTTGTGTTCCTGCTCTATCTGTACCATTTAAAATGCCACCAGATTTTTGTGCAACTGCAACGCAGCGAGGTGCGCCATACCTCGAATTTTTTGCGGATATGGAATGAGGGCGCCACCTTGATCCTGTTTGCGGTGGTGTTTTTGGTAATTCTTAAAAATGCCGTCAACTGGATTTTTGGCGTACTGGGTATTTTTGGGCTGTCGGTTTTGCTGATGATAGGCTTCAGACTTTATAAAAAGATACGGGAACGTTAGGTGAGACGCGGAATCAACATATCGATGCTGTCACTGCGGATCCGGATTTTTATCTCGATGATTATCCTCATCCTGCTGGCATCGGTGCTGTTGGCGTCGATATCGATTTTGCAGTTTAAGGACGAGGCCAAGGAATACCATCAGCAGCGTTTGGACAACAAGGAAAATGCCATCAAGGAGCACATCAACTATGTTTTGCTCAACACCACGTATCCGCTTACCGAACAAAATCTGCCACTGATTTTCAAGGACGAGATTTACGAGCTGGCCGATATCCACAACATGGAAATCAACCTGTACGCCCTCGACGGCAGGTTGCTCAAATCGTCAAAAGCGGCTTTTTCGATAGACGAGCCCACGCCGCCCATTCCCAATTACATCCTTAAGCTGGTGCAGTCGTCGATTGAAAAGCGCTATGTGGACATCCGCAATGTGGACGGGGTTAAAAACCGATCGTCGTTTAGCCAGATCAAGGACGATAAATTTAAACCCATCGGCATCCTGAACCTTCCGTATGTTGAGGACGACGGATTTTACGAGCGCGAACTGGAAAGCTTCCTGATTCGCCTGGGTCAGGTGTACGGCTTTATGCTGATCATTGCCTTTGGACTTGCTTACTTTTTGTCGACCTACATCACGCAATCACTTAAAACCATATCTGACAAAATCACCGAAACCAGCCTGAACCAAAAGAACGAGAAAATTGCGCTGCGGGCCAACAGCAAGGAGATTGATCTGCTGGTAAAATCGTATAACCAGATGGTCGATCAGCTCGAGGAAAGCGCCATCAAACTCGCGCAAAGCCAAAGGGAGGAAGCCTGGCGCGAAATGGCCAAACAGGTGGCGCACGAAATCAAGAATCCACTGACGCCCATGCGGCTGACCGTCCAGAATTTTGACCGCAAATTCAATCCGTCTGATCCGGACGCCAAACAAAAACTTAGGGATTATTCCAACACGTTGATTCAGCAAATTGACACCATGACGGCGGTGGCGTCGGCATTTTCAAACTTTGCTTCGATGCCGGCCCAGCAAAATGAAACGCTTAATGTAGTGAGCGTGGTTGATTTGGCGCTGGATATTTTTAATGAAGATTTTATCAAGTTCGAATCAACCGAGGAATCGCTCATTGCCAACATGGATCGCACCCAACTGATCCGGGTCATTACAAACCTGGTCAAAAATGCAATTCAAGCCATTCCGGCGGAAAAACCTGACAAATTGGTTTCGGTTTTTATCCGCAAAAAAGACGACAAGGTGCTTATCAGCGTGGCCGACAACGGAACCGGGATCGAACCGCAAAACGTTCCGCGCATCTTTGAACCCAAGTTTACAACCAAGTCCAGCGGAATGGGTCTTGGGCTTGGAATCATTAAAAACATCATCGAAAATTATAAAGGAACCATTACTTTTGAGACAACGTTGGGCAAAGGCACTACTTTTACGGTATGTCTGCCTATCGTAAACCTTTAATCTTAGCATCATGGAATATCAGAATCTTCTCTTTGACACCACCGACGGAATTGCCACCATTACCATCAACCGTCCGGATAAACTCAATGCGTTGAACCGCGCGACAATTGCTGAACTCCACGAAGCCTTGAAAGCTGCCAATACCGACCCGGCCGTTAAAGTAATTATCTTGACGGGAAGCGGTGAAAAGGCTTTTGTGGCTGGCGCCGATATATCGGAGTTTGCAAGTTTTTCGATCAAGGAAGGCGCGCACATGGCGGCTGAAGGTCAGGACTTGCTTTTTGACTTTGCCCAAAACCTTGGAACGCCTGTCATTGCGGCCGTCAACGGATTTGCGCTGGGCGGCGGACTGGAACTGGCCATGGCGTGTCATTTCCGGATTGCGTCAGACAACGCGCGAATGGGACTACCTGAAACCTCACTGGGTGTAATTCCGGGATATGGCGGGACACAGCGTTTGCCGCAACTCGTCGGACGCGGAAAAGCCATGGAACTCATCCTGACCGCCGGAATGCTCACCGCCGACGAAGCCAAAAGCTGGGGTTTGGTGAACCACGTGGTGCCGCAAGCTGACCTGATGAATTTTTGCAAAGACATAGCGGGTAAAATCATGCGCAACTCACCGGCCGCCATCCGCGGGGCCATCAAAGCTGTAAACGCCAGTTTGGCCAAGGGTGTTAACGGATATGAAACGGAAGTGCAAGTCTTTGGAAAATGCTTTGGCACTCAAGACTTTGCCGAAGGAACCGCTGCTTTTCTGGAAAAACGCAAACCCGCCTTTATTGGAAAGTAAATTCATGACGGGTGCAACAGATTTTGTGGGTTGCAAAATTTCGCGTCTAAAATACCCGCGGAACTTTTTATGCGTCGCCTTCCCACTCGGCGTAAAACTGCGAGAGGAAGTGCTCCATAAAACGGTGGCGTCCGGCGGCGATTTCCTTTCCCGCCGCGGTATTCATCCTGTCTTTTAACAGCAGTAGTTTTTCATAAAAATGGTTGAGCGTGGGCGCCTCCAGCGATTTGTATTCGTTGGGTGTCATTCCCATTCTGGGCGAAATGGACGGATCGTAAAGCAACCGGTTTTTAAATCCGCCGTAGTGAAAGGCGCGCGCCACGCCGATGGCTCCGATGGCATCCAATCGATCGGCGTCCTGAACAATGTCAAGTTCGATGGAATGATGCGTTTTGGGCGCATTGCCGCCTTTGAACGATATGTTTTGGATGATGGCAACCACATGGTCGACTGTCGATTTTTCCAAATCGATACTTTCCATGAATTCGCGAGCCTTTCTCGGTCCGACCGTATCATCACCGCCGTGAAATTTGCTGTCGGCAATGTCGTGCAAAAGCGCCGCAAGCTGAACGACTTGTAGGTTACAGGGTTCCTGACGGCCGATAACCATGGCATTGCGATAAACGCGTTGAATGTGAAACCAATCGTGGCCGGCCTCGGCGTTTTTAAGTTCGGCCTTTACATAAGCAATCGTCAGGTCGATGGGACTCATAGTATGGGTAGTAAGATTTAACGATTGAGTGGCGGGCGTCAGATTAGGCTTTGGCTAGGCTGGCGTCACCCACTTAAAGATGTGTGATTGTTCCGGGATGACCAGACGCTCGGCGATTCGGGTCATGCGGGCCGGTAGCTTCATCAAAAAGTCGCGGGCGCGCTCGGCCTCGTCGTTAAGTCCGGTCACGGCGTCGATTTTCCAGCGGTCAATCAGTTTTTCAAGGATTTCGACATAATCGGCCGATGTGTATACGCCAATTCGCTGTGCCGAATCAGAAAAATGTTCAAACGCAGCACTCAGTTTGTCGCCCGACTCTCTTAAAAAATGCGCCGGCATCACGATTTTGCGTTTCATCATGTGCTGGAAAGCCAACATCATCTCGCTTGGATCGACCTGAAAAATGCGGTTGACGAATTCGCTGTATGCATTGTGGTGGCGCATTTCATCGCCGGCAATCATCTTGCACAGGCGCGAAAGTTTTTTATCGCCGTATTGCTTGGCCAATTGCGAAACGCGGTTGTGCGACACATAAGTAGCCAACTCCTGGAAACTGGTGTAGACAAAGTTTTTGTACGGATCAGTATCAGTGCCGATGTCAAAACCGTCGGTGATGAGATGCTGGGTAGTGATTTCTATTTCCTTCATGTTGACCCGGCCGGACAGATACAGGTATTTGTTGAGCAGATCGCCGTGACGGTTTTCCTCGCCGGTCCAGTGACGCACCCATTTGGCCCAGCCGTTGCCCTCGGTCTGGTTGACGCCTTCAACGTCCATCAGCCATGATTCATACGTTGGGAGTGCTTCCTCGGTGATCATGTCGCCAATGAGAACGATCCAGAAATCATACGGAAGGTCTTTGGCTATTTCGCGGAGTTCACGCAGTTCCTCATAAAAATTTTCCCGACGAGAATCAGGTAAAAAATCAGACGGTTGCCAGATGGTATCAATCGGGACGAGGTATTCATCTACATAGGCGTCAATATCCTTTTCAAGGAACTGCATTACCTCAAGACGAACGTTTTTAATGGTTGCGGACATGCTTAGCTTTTTATGGCACCTTTAACGGCGCTTTCAGTTTTTTGGATTAATTCTTCAAACGGCATTGACGCGGGCAGCGGTTCATGGACGGTAAATTCCAATCGCGTTCCGAGTCCCATCGGGAAGGCGCCAAAGCGGACAATCTTCCAGGAATTGTTGATGGTTACCGGAACCACCACGGCCGACGGAGCCGACTTACACAACAATTTTAAACCGGTTTGCTGGAAATCCTTTGGCTTTCCGGTTTTACTGCGCGTCCCTTCAGGAAATATCACTGCCGAACGCCTGTGCTTATCAATGTATTTTCCCAACCCTGAAATGACGGGAATGGCTTGTTTTGGATCTTTCCGGTCAATCAGCACCGAGCCACCGTGGCGCAAATTGAATGACACGCTCGGGATGCCCTTGCCCAGTTCTTTTTTGCTGACAAACTTTGGATGCCAGCGCCGCATGTACCAAATAATGGCGATAATGTCGAACATGCTTTGGTGGTTGGCGACGATAATCAACGGAACGCCTTTGGGAATTTTGTTCAGTCCGTAAAACCGGTATCGGGTTCCCAATAAATACGTGCATTGGATCAGGCAAAAGTTTAGATAGTCGACGCTTTTTTTATGCGCCTGATACCCAAACAGGTTGAGGCAAATCCATTGCACCGGATGGAAAATCACCAACGTCAGCCCAAAGCACAGGTAATATACGACGCTCAACGGATACGAAAGGATTTTTTCCATATCCTGCAAAGGTAAGGCTTACCCACTAAAATCCATAATTGCAGACTCTTTTTAACCCTTGGCGGAAAAATAAACGGAAACTTGTGCATGTAGTTTTTTTTTTGCTTTGTAAAAATTTTTTTATGGTAAGCAAATACAATACGTCTTGGACTTATTTTTCTACTCGTATTGATGTCATGTGAAAACGATTTATACAACGACACATTTCGTCAAAAAGGCCTGAAAATTAAACTATCGGCCTACTCCGGCAAAAGTGCCGACGGGTTGCGAAATACAAACCTTAATGCTGAAATGGCCAAACTTCGGGATAAAGGACGTCTTGCCGGCCGGCCTGTCTACGATAGTGTTTACAACATATGGTTTGATGATGAAAATGGCGTTAAAATAGAAGCCGGCGATTACAAATCCTTTACATTTCCGGCCAAGAAAGAAGACTCCGAACAACTGATAAACATATTGTTTAAAGAGTTGGCCAACGGCGAATATGAAACTATGTTAGTGAAATACAACATCAGCGCTGAAGAATTTAAAACCTATCCCCTATTATTCCATTGGAACTATGGAACGGAAGAAGCATTCCGGGATCGTACGTCAAGGACGTCAACAACCTTTTAGACACATTTGAAGGCACTTACCTATATCAGAACAACGGCGTACTTTTTAAAATAGTGCTGGAAAAGAAAGAAATGACCTATAACCAACAATTTTATGAGGATGTCATCATCGGTGAGTTTGAATACGAAGATGTTCACAACATTGTAAATACCCTTTCAGAACTCACATACGATCCTGCCGCTCCATTAGCCCATCATCTGTTTGGAAATTTTATTAGGGGAAAAAACCTATACCCAAAGTGCGAGGACTGTGCTGACGATGAAAAGCGTCTACGATTAATTTTTAATGACACCCACGTGGGTGGAAGACTATTGCTGCGCAAAGTTTTCGCGCCCGATGGATCAGCGGCCCTAGAGGCAAAAAGAACATTACAATATCCTATGGCAGGCAAGCCTGAAGATTTCCCGGAGCCTATTGTTCCTGGCGGAACCTACCTGATGATTAAACAACCCTAACCACACGGCTTCATTCCTGCAACTTACAACATTAACACTTTTGGCAGAAAATCTGCATCCGGCTTGTTTGGAACAACGCTACATTTGTAGGTGAAAAAACGTACTTTTACGACACAAAAAACCTTATGAAAGAAGCCAAGATGAGTTCGGAAAAAGAAGCCAAATTAAAAGCGTTGCAGCTTACGCTGGACAAACTGGATAAAACCTACGGCAAGGGTACCGTCATGAAAATGGGCGACCGCGCCGTCGAGGAAGTTGAAGTGATTCCATCCGGATCGCTGGGCCTTGACCTGGCGCTGGGCGTAAGCGGATATCCCAAGGGTCGCGTGATCGAGATTTTCGGGCCTGAGTCTTCAGGTAAGACCACCCTTACGTTGCACGCCATTGCCGAAGCTCAAAAAGCAGGCGGCATTGCAGCCTTTATCGATGCAGAGCACGCTTTTGACCGTCATTATGCCGAAAAACTTGGCGTCGATGTCGAGAACCTCATCATCTCGCAACCTGACAACGGGGAGCAGGCGCTTGAAATTGCCGAGAACCTTATCCGCTCGGGCGCGATCGACATCGTCGTCATTGACTCGGTGGCCGCACTCACGCCACAAAGCGAGATAGAAGGCGAAATGGGCGATTCAAAAGTAGGTCTTCACGCCCGTTTGATGTCGCAGGCGTTGCGAAAACTTACCGGAATCATCAGCAAGACCAACTGTACGGTGATTTTCATCAACCAGTTGCGCGAGAAAATCGGCATCATGTTCGGAAACCCTGAAACCACAACGGGCGGTAACGCACTTAAATTTTACGCATCGGTCCGCCTGGACATTCGCCGTTCGTCTCAAATCAAGGAAGGCGACAACGTCATCGGCAACCGCACCAAGGTAAAAGTCGTCAAGAACAAAGTGGCGCCTCCGTTCCGCACCGCCGAGTTTGACATCATGTATGGTGAAGGTGTCTCGAAAGTGGGCGAAATCCTTGACCTTGCCGTTGAATTTGAGATCATCAAAAAATCAGGATCGTGGTTCAGTTATATGGATACCAAACTGGGACAAGGCCGAGACGCCGTAAAAGTCATGATCAAAGACAACCCTGAACTGGCCGAGGAACTTGAACAGAAAATTAAGGCACACCTCAGGGAAAACGCCAATTAGTTCAATGCCCGGATTTTTTCCGGGTATTTTTTTTAAAAATCAACGCAACCCTTTTTTAATTCCTGCATCTAGGGCTTGTCTATTTAAAGTAACATGAAAAAAATAGCACTGTTCTTTGTCTTAGCGATAGTTCTGGTTTCGTGCTCAAGCGAGGAGGGAAACAGTCCGGCGTATTTTATGTCGTACGTTGACAGCGTCGAAATGCCGGGCAGTTACAAGGTTGACAGCGTATCGGTTATTCAGATCAACTACAAGCGACCAAGTGACTGCCACATTTATGACGGCATTTACTACAAGCAGGATGGGTTTACCCGTACGGTGGCCGTCCAGTTTATCCGCCCTGACCAACAACCCGATTGCCAGCCCGATGACACGGTTTACCAGATGCCTTTGCCGTTCAAGCCAAAGGTTTCAGGGACTTATCTGTTTAAGTTTTGGTCCGGAAGGCATCAGGGTCACGACACGTACCTGGAACACGAGATTGTGGTGCCGTAACATTAAAAATAACTGGTCTTGGGTTTGGAACAACTCATTAACGATTGCAAACAAAATGACCTCAAAGCCCAAGAACAATTATACAGGTTGTACGCCTCCAAGTTGTTTGCGGTGTGTTTGAAGTACGCACGCAATCGTGCTGAGGCCGAAGACCATTTACAGGACGGGTTCCTGACGATCTTTAACAAAATCGGGCAGTACAACAACACCGGATCTTTTGAAGGCTGGATGCGCCGGATCATGGTCAATACCGTGTTGCAACAGTACCGAAACGTCAGTTTTGTCGAACTTTCGGTTGACAAATACGCCGATACGGAAGTTGAAGTAGAGATCGAGGACGACTCCGTTTCAATGGAGTATCTGATGGGACTGATACAAGCGCTGCCGGACCGTTACCGATTAGTGTTTACACTATATGTGATTGACGGCTATTCGCACAATGAAATTGCGGAAATGTTGAGCATAAGCACCGGAACCAGCAAGTCAAATTTGGCACGCGCCCGGATGATTTTAAAGGAAAAAATTGAAAACGGCTCCTCTAAACGAGCGTCGATATGATGGAAAAAAAGAAGTTAGACCGATTGTTCCAGGAGAAATTCCGGGATTTTGAGGAAATGCCGCCTGAGCAGGTGTGGTCTGACCTTGAGGCTAAACTGCGCCAAAAGAAAAAGCGACGCATTATTCCGTTCTGGTATCAGGTGTCAGGTGTGGCCGCACTGCTTGTCCTTGGACTGGTCATTTGGCAGACCTTGGACACGGGATCAGTGAAAGTTCCTGACGCGGTAGTGGAGCAAAATCCGAAACCTGAGCAGGATTCAACATTCACAAATCCTGATGCAGTAGCGGTAGAGAATCAATCCAGCGAGGCTTCTGAGTCAACAGAGGGTGTTTCGAGCGAACCGAAAAATGAAAAACCCGGCAATCAGATGAAACCTGTTTCCGGAAGCCAACTGGTTCAAACCGAAGCCCACCGCGGAAGGAGTTCAAAAGGATCTGAAACTCGCGTAGCATCACGTGTTCGCAATGAATCGGAGGGTCGCAATGAATCAGGTGTTCCGGGTGCGTCAATCCTGAATGCATCAGGAGTTCGCGGTGAATCAGTTTCAACTAACGAGAGATCGGCCGTGGCCCAAACCGATGCACCATCAGATAAAAAGGAAACCACACCCGATGCCATTGCAAACCGCGAAACCCAATCAGGTAACCGGAAAGAGCTGAAAAACACTAGTGACCCATCGGCCCAAAAACCACTCACAATAAACCCTGCCACTGAACTTGCGGTAGTTCAGGCTCCAACGGCAGAACCCCAACCGGATTCAACTGCTATTGCTACGGTTGAACCCAATGCGCTGGAAGAATTGTTACATGAAAAAGAAAACAAAGTTACCGCAGATGGACAAAAAATAAATAGGTGGCAAGTTACCTCATCCGTTGCCCCTATTTATTTTAGTTCCGCTTCAAACGGGTCGCCGGTCGATTCCCGTTTTGAATCGAATAACAAGACCTACAAGCCGTCGGTTTCCTATGGTGTAGGTGCACAATATGCCATTAGCAAACGTCTTTCGGTAAGGTCGGGCGTCAACTCGGTGGCGCTGGAATACAGCACCAATGATTTGATGTTCTATCAAACACCCGACGCAACGCCGCTGGCCAACATCAAGACCAATGCCCAGGGCTCGATCATCCAGATTGAACCCAACACCGGGCCGATGACGCTGGCCGCGCGTTCGATGGGTAAACGAACCTTTGAGGGCGTGCTCAACCAACGCACATCGTACATTGAAGTGCCGGTTGAAATGTCTTACAAACTGATCGATCGACAGTTTGGAATCAACCTCATTGGGGGATTCAGCAGCTTGTTCCTGAATGAAAACAGGATTTCGCTTGAATCTGAAAATATGAACATGACCATCGGCGAGGCCGAAAACCTCAACGATTTGCACTTTAGCACAAACCTTGGGATTGGTTTCAGTTACCGGTTCCTGAAAGCCTTTGAAGCTAATTTTAATCCGATGTTCAAGTATCAGATTAATACTTTCAGTGATAACTCTGGTAACTTTAAACCGTACTTTTTTGGATTGTATACGGGCGTAAGTTACCGATTTTAAAATAGTTAAGTTAGGTTAATCAATGGTGCTGCCGGCCGAGGCTGTCAGCAAGAAGAGCGTTATCGGATTTCGATGACGCTTTTTTTATGGATTGAACTTTTGCAGTTGCTTCCAGATAACCATCCAGGCTTGGGCCTTAAGGTTCTTCAGGTCGCCTTTGCTTTGCAGCGACAAACCCTCAGTTGGCAAAAACTCATGAATCCTCACGCGCATGGGGCCAGGGCTTCCGCTAAAAAACGTATAAGAAAATCGTCGTTTGTTGTCGGCAAAGGTGATTGGAACCACTGGGATCTGATGCTCGATGGCCAATCGGAACGCACCATCCTTAAAATCGTCCAATACGATTGATTCGGCTGGTACGCCACCCTCGGGAAAAATGCAAATGCTCAATCCCTGGGAGAGCCGGTCTTGCGCCTGCTTAAAAACTTCCATACGGCTTTTGGAGTTGGTCCTGTCGACCAGAATACACGTCCGTTTGTAAAAAAACCCAAACAACGGGAGTTTTGCCAGTTCTTTTTTGCCAACAAACACAAACGGGTTCCGCACCACGGCGAGCATCAACATGATGTCGGTCATAGACGTGTGATTAGCAATAAACATATAACTTTTGCCGGGATATGGCTCCTGATCTTTTTTAAGGACAACCCAAAATCCCATCCCGAAAAGTATCACACGTGCCCAAATGCGGGCCAAGACAAAAAAGTAAGGATACCATTTCTCCCTCAGTATTGAGACCAATAAAAACGGAAACAGGACAATTATGGGTACGGTCACCAGGATGTAATACCACATCCTCCACAAAATCCAAAACAGAAATTTAAACGGTGTCATTGGTCCAAAAGTAATGCTATTTTGGGTAAAAGCCCCTAAATTTGCAAAGCTTAAATTTCACACATGACCAAGATCCTCACCGGAATTCAAAGTACCGGAACGCCGCACCTGGGCAACCTTTTGGGCGCCATCATCCCAGCGATCGAGATGTCAAAAAACCCTGATAACCAGTCGTTTTTGTTTATCGCTGACTTGCACTCGTCTACTCAGATCAAGGACGCAAATACGATGCGTCAAAATACGTTGAGCACGGCTGCCACCTGGTTGAGTTTTGGTCTGGATACCGACAAGGTGATTTTTTACCGCCAGTCAGATGTTCCGCAAACAACTGAACTCACTTGGTATCTTAGCTGTTTTTTTCCGTTCCAACGCCTGACACTCGCGCACTCCTTCAAGGACAAGGCCGACAGGCTATCAGACGTGAACGCCGGACTTTTTACCTATCCGATGCTGATGGCCGCCGACATTCTTTTGTATGATGCCGAGGTTGTCCCGGTGGGGAAAGATCAGTTGCAACATATTGAGATTACCCGTGACGTTGCGGCTCGTTTTAACCATCAAATGGGCGAAACCTTTGTATTGCCTGAAGCGAAAGTGGCCGAGAACACCATGTACGTTCCGGGAACCGACGGCCAAAAAATGAGCAAATCGCGCGGGAACATCATCAACATTTTTGTAGACGACAAGGCGCTTCGCAAACAAATCATGAGCATCGAAACCGACTCGACGCCACTTGAAGAACCCAAAGATCCGGACACGTGCAAAATATTCGGGCTTTACCGTCTTTTGGCCACACCCGAGCAGCAAATGCAAATGCGGATCAACTACGCCAACGCCAACCGCGATTACGGCTATGGCCACGCCAAAACGGCACTTTATGAGTTGATGCTGGAAAAGTTCAAGACTGAGCGCGAACGCTACAATCACTACATGGCGCATCCGGAAGAAGTTGAAACCGCATTGCTGAAAGGCGCTGAAAAGGCCTCCCGCATTGCCGACGAGGTTTTAGCGCGCGTACGCCACAAGTTGGGTTATCGTTAAACCGCTTCAAACCACTTGCCCGGCAGCGGCCTTATCACGCCCTTGAGTTCCATAGAGAGCAAGGTTGACGAAAGCCTCGAAACAGGCAATTGACAATCGACTGCAATAAGATCCAGCAATTGCCGGCCTTGCTTTAAAAGGTAGTCATAAACCTGTTGTTCAAGAGGTTCAAGCGAAACGAATAATTGCTTTTGCACCGGTTTGGAGCGGGAAACTTCCCAATTTAAAAGATAGACCAGATCAGCCGCCGAGGTGAGCATATACGCCTGCTGGGATTTGATCAATGAAAGGCACCCGTGGCTGAGCTTGTCCTGAGGACGACCGGGAACGGCAAACACGTCGCGGTGGTAGCTGGCCGCCATTTGCGCAGTAATGAGCGAACCTCCTTTTTCCGCTGATTCTATAACGATGGTTGCCTCGGATAGTCCCGCGACAATCCGGTTTCGGCGGACAAAATTTTCCGGCATGGGCGCGGTTTTACTCATGAACTCGGTAAGCAGTCCGCCGTTTTCGCATATTGTTGAGACATACTTTTTATGGGTTGCAGGATACAATCGGTCCAGTCCGTGTGCCACGACGCCTATGGTCTGCAGGTTGTTGGCCACCGCCGCCAGATGCGCGGTAATATCGGCACCATAAGCCAGTCCGCTAACGATAACGGGTTGCAGCGGCGCCAGATCGGCTATGAGTTCTTGGCAAAAGCCGATGCCGTGCGACGTGATCTGACGGGTTCCGACAATGCTGATGACACGCGGATTGGAAAAGTCAATTGCGCCTGATCCGTATAACAAAACAGGGCCGTCCGGACAATGTTTGAGCCGCTGCGGATAATCGGGATCGCGATATTCCCAAACCGAGAGGTTTTTTCGGCTGATAAAGGTCGCTTCCTTTTGGGCTTTCTGAAAAAGTAACGGGTTTTTTAACCGGGCGGATAATAAAAAACCGGCACAAGCGTCGACAAGGCGGGCCGGCGCGTTAAAAACCGAGGACGCATCCCCAAATGCTTCTAGCAGTCTTTTGGCGGTGGTATCACCCACGCCTTCAGCACACAGCAGTGCCAAGAGTGGAGTTAAATCTGTATGGCGCATATCAAAATTTGAAACTTAAAAATAGGAAAGTTGCGGGGATTGTTGATAAAATTTGTTGATAATTTTTTGCCAGCCTTTTGCAATGCATAACTTTGTTTACATGAAGATTGAATACCACATTTCGCAACTTCTGTATCGTTACCAGTGTGTTACGGTCCCGGGGTTCGGAGCTTTTTTAACCGAGACCGTGCCAGCACACCTTCACAAGGCGTCAAATGCGTTCTATCCGCCCCGGAAACTGGTTTCGTTTAACGGGTATCTCAAGCATAACGACGGCTTGCTGGCCCAGCACATTTCACGGACTGAAAAGATTCCGTACGAGGTGGCCGTCGAGGCTATCCAAAGCGAAGTATCAATTTGGCGTGAAATTCTGGACATCAACCAAAAGTTTACCCTTAAAAACATTGGCGAGCTTGCACTTAACAGTGAGCGCAACATCGTTTTTACACCTTACGAACAAAACAACTTCCTCATGGAGGCGTTTGGGCTGAACTCATTTGTCTCGCCTGCTATCAAGCGCGAAGTTGCACAACCGGAACCGGAACCAGTTATAGAATCACCGGCGATTCCAATCAACGAAGGTACAAACCGGTTTTCGTGGCTGCGATACACGGCGATTTCCGTCTTGGCTCTTGCCGCCGCGGGAAGCATCGGGTTCAAGGTTTACCAGGATCGCATCAAAGAACAAAATCTGCTGGTAGAGCAATCGGTACAGCAAAAAGTACAGGAGAAAATCCAGCAAGCTACTTTTGTTATTGATTCGCCTGTTCCGGCGGTTACTTTTACAGTAAAGGATGATGCGCCAAAACCCTATCACGTTGTGGCCGGAGCTTTCCGTATTGAAGCCAATGCGCAAAATGCATTTGACGAACTGATCAGACTTGGATACGAACCGCGCAGGCTTCCGCCAAACCGATTTGGCCTGCATCCGGTATTGTACGGAAGTTATGCCACTTACGGTGACGCCTGGAAAGCGTTATCAGGTATTAAGAAACAACACAATCCCGACGCTTGGTTACTTGTTAAGGAATTGTGAGAATCATCCCGAAAACGGGATTTTTTTATGTCCTTTGCCAAAAATTTACGTATGCAACCAAGACATCCCGCCGACTCTCTTACCATACTCACCGATTTGGTACTTCCCAGTGAAACCAATCCGCTCAACAACCTCTTTGGCGGAGAACTCCTGGCCCGAATGGACCGCGCCGCCAGCATTGCAGCGCGTCGTCACTGCCGAAGGATTACGGTGACGGCATCGGTAAACCACGTGGCGTTTAACCGTGCCATTCCGCTGGGAAGTGTCGTTACGGTCGAGGCCAAGGTTTCGCGGGCATTTAAAAGTTCGATGGAAATCTTTCTGGACGTTTGGATTGAGGATCGCGAATCAGGCCAACGGACCAAGGCCAATGAAGCGATTTATACTTTTGTCGCGGTAGATGACACTGGACGTCCGGTTGAAGTTCCGGAGCTGATCCCTCAGACTGATCTGGAAAAACAGCGCTATGATGCGGCGCTGCGTCGCAAACAGCTAAGC
>CAKUAD010000019.1 GCA_934636265.1 uncultured Flavobacterium sp. | reverse complement strand
GTATATTGTTGGCGATGGTGTCAGAAAAGAGAAACGCGTCCTGCGGTACCGTGCCTATGGCGTTGCGAAGGTCGTAAAGGTTGAGTTCATTTATGGGCGTGCCGTCTATGCGGATAGTGCCGGAAGTGGTGTCGTACAATCGGGTCAGCAAGGAAAGAATGGTCGACTTTCCGGAGCCGGTCTTGCCCAGAATGGCCAGTGTTTGTCCGGGCAAAAGGGAAAATGACACGTTTTTGAGGGCCTGGATCTGCGTATCGTCATAGGTAAAGCTGACATTGTCAAATTCGATCCGGCCTTTTACCGGCGTCGGATTTGGATTTTGGTTGACGATGTCCGGCTGTATCTTTAAAAATTCGTTGATGCGTTTCTGGGATGCCTCGGCTTCTTGTACCATCGACGAAACCCAGCCCAGCGACGCCACCGGCCAGGTAAGCATGTTCACGTAAAGGATAAACTCGGCAATCGTACCGATGCTGTCGAGTCGGCCATCCATATACATCCGTCCGCCCACGTAAATCACCACCAGGTTACTGATGCCTATCAGCGCAATCATCAGCGGGCCAAACAACGCCTGTACGCGCGCCAGACTCATGCTTTTTTCCTTGCTTTCCTGCGCCAGACCAGCCATTTCCGCCTGTTGCCGTTCTTCCAGCGAGTACGCTTTGATCACGCGTATTCCGGAAAAAACCTCTTGTGAAAAACTTGAAATCTTGGAAAGGTATTGCTGGAAAATCGTGCTACGCCTGTTGATGGCCACGCTCAGTTTAAAGATGGCAAAAGAGAGTATCGGCAGCGGCAAAAGCGTATAAAGCGTCAGGCGCGGCGAAATCGTGTACATATAAACGATGACGATCGCAAAGCGGATAAAGGTGTTGATCGAATACATCACCGCGGGACCTACGTACATCCGTACTTTGCCGACGTCTTCACTGATGCGGTTCATGAGGTCGCCGGTGCGGTTTTGCTTGTAAAAGTTTTGCGAAAGCCTTTCGTACTGTGCAAATACTTCGTTTTTTAGGTCGAACTCCACATGGCGCGACATAACAATCAGGGTCTGGCGCATGATAAACGTCAAAAGGCCGGCCACCAGGGTAGCGCCGATGATTTTTAGGATGTGGATCAGCAGTTGTTCGCGGGCCAAAACCGGACTGACGTTTCCGTCCTTGAAGTCGGCAATGAGGTTGATGGATTCACTGACCAGTCGGGGCGTTACCAAACTGAAAAACTGAGCGACGATCGTGGCCACAATACCCAGTAAAAAGTGGTATTTGTATTTGACGAAATATTTATTCAAATATTGAAGTTCCTTCATGACTTTGCCTTTTGGGCGGTAACTTTTAATGAAAATCTGTTAAAAAACGAGTAAAATCGCTTTTTCAGATTTTTGGTGAATTTGAATTTACTGTTAGTGAATTGCTAATTTAAACTGTTTTGCCGACGCCATTTTGAATAAAATCATAAATTTGCCGAGTCTTATTGAAAAAGACTTAATTTAATACATTTTTTATGACTACAGAATTCACTACTGCCAAGGAGCTGCACAGATTGGATCCGGTGTTCGGTCAGGCATCGTTTGACAACCACGAACAGATTGTCTTTTGCCATGACAAAGATACTGGATTGAAAGCAATAATTGGGATCCATAACACAGTTTTGGGACCAGCACTGGGCGGTACGCGAATGTGGAAATACACCAATGAGTGGGAAGCGTTGAATGATGTATTGCGCCTTTCGCGCGGGATGACTTATAAGTCGGCCATTTCCGGACTGGATCTGGGTGGCGGAAAAGCGGTCATCATCGGAGATTCCAAAGCCGATAAAACGCCGGAAATGATGATCAAATTTGGTCAGTTCGTCAACTCACTCAGCGGTAAGTACATCACAGCCGAGGACGTCGGGACAACCACTGCCGACATGGATCTTATCCGTCAGCACACGTCTTATGTAACCGGAATTTCCGAGAGCATCGGCGGATCAGGCAACCCGTCGCCCGTAACGGCTTACGGCGTCTACATGGGTATGAAGGCGTCGGCCATGTACAAGTTTGGATCAGACAAGCTGGAAGGCAAGAAAGTCCTGGTACAAGGTATCGGACACGTGGGTGAAACCCTGGTGGATTTCCTGACCAAGGAAGGTGCCATCGTTACCATTGCCGACATCAACCAAACCCGTCTGGAAGAAGTGGCTGCCAAATACGGCGCTACCATCTACCAGGGCGACGATTTGTACAGCGCCGACGTAGACATTTACGCGCCTTGTGCACTGGGAGCTACCATCAACGACGATACTATCTACCGACTCAAAGCCAAGGTAATTGCCGGAGCTGCCAACAACCAATTGGCCAATGAAACCGTTCACGGGCAAATCCTGATGGACAAAGGCATCTTGTACGCGCCTGACTTTTTGATCAACGCGGGTGGCATCATCAATGTTTACGGTGAGATTGTACACTACGGAAAAGACGAGGCGATGAAGCGCACCGAGAACATCTACAATACCACACTGGAAATTTTCGGTCTGGCGGAATCCCGCAACATCACTACGCATCAGGCAGCTATGACGCTGGCGCAAAACCGCATCGACGAGCGCAAAAAACAGCAATCGTAACTAACCAAATAATTCCTAAATTTGCAGGGCGAAAGGATTTCTTTCGCCCTTACTTTTAAAAGTTCTTACGTGTTAAACAGACGACATATCCGCGTTAAAGTGATGCAATCGATTTACGCGATGCATCAAAATGGTTCGGAAACGATGGACAAGCAGGAAAAGTTCTTGCTGTTCAGCATAGAAAACGTGCTGGATTTATACCTGATCATGCTATCGGCACTGGTCGAAATCCGCCGAAAGGAAGATTACTTCCTGGACGTTTCGTCAAAAAAGCACCTGGCAACTCCCGAGGAGCGTAATCCAAACCGCAAGTTTGTTGACAACGCTATCCTGCAAATGCTTGAATCTCATCAGGGGCTCGAGGCCGCGCTCGCTGAAAGGCGGATCGACAATTGGAAAAAGAATGACGATTACATCCTGATTTTGCTTTCGGCCATCAAGCAGAGCGACGTATATAATCGCTATATGGCCGATGACATGCGCGGATTTGCCCACGACAGGGATTTTATCGTGAAGTTGTTTACCGATCTGATCGCACCCAACGAAAAACTTTATGACTATCTGGAGGATTACCGCTTGACTTGCGTCGA
Source organism: uncultured Flavobacterium sp. (assembly GCA_934636265.1). Taxonomy (GTDB): domain Bacteria; phylum Bacteroidota; class Bacteroidia; order Flavobacteriales; family Flavobacteriaceae; genus Flavobacterium. The sequence goes on along the minus strand of CAKUAD010000019.1, from coordinate 21,058 downwards.
CGATATTCCGGTAGTCAACACGCAAATTGCCCGACAGTTGCGCGCTTTGGAAAGCAGTTCGAGCCGGTTTGAGATTCCGCGCCTATACAAAGATGAGGAAGATCGCGACTTTGCCGTGGCGCTTTTCCGGAAAACGCTGCTCAACGAACAGGAACTGGCCCGCGAGTACACTGATAAAACGCCTAATTGGGACACCGAACGCATTGCCGAGGTGGATACCATCATCCTTAAAATGGCCATTTGTGAATTCCTCAAATTCCCATCGATTCCCGTCAAGGTGACCATCAACGAGTATCTGGAAATCGCCAAGGAGTATTCGACGCCCAAAAGCAGTATCTTTATCAACGGTATCCTGGACAATCTGGTCAAGGATTTACGTGAGACCAATCGACTGAACAAAGCCGGACGAGGCCTTTTATAATATGAAAAGACTATTTTCCATCGCTGTTTTTATGCTGATGCTGGCCTGCCAATCCAAAAAGGAAGAGGCCAAACCGCCGCAGCCTGAATTGACCGGTCCGTTTGCCGAGATGACTTTTGAAGAGGAAACCTATGATTTTGGAAAAGTGATCGTTGGCGGAAAACTGTCGCACACCTTTAAGTTTACCAATACGGGCGAGGTCGACCTATTGATCACCAAAGCCAAGGGTAACTGCGGTTGCACCGTAGCCGATTATCCCAAAAATGCCATAAAACCGGGCCAGGGCGGCGAAATCAGCGTTACCTTTGACACCTCCGGACGGATGGGCACTCACAAAAAAAGCGTCTTTATCACGGCAAACATAGAAAAGAAAACCAAGCGAATTTTTATCAAGGCCAATGTAAGGCCGCGCAATGAAGCCGCTACAATCAATAAACAATAATTATCTAACCATGGCAGAATTACAAGGAATGTTACCCTTTTTGCTGATTTTCGTCGTCATGTACTTTTTCATGATCCGTCCGCAGCAAAAGAAAATGAAACAAGAAAGAAAGTTTGAGAGCGAACTCAAAGTTGGCGATAAAATTATCACCAAAAGCGGTATTCACGGACGCGTGGCCGAGGTTGCCGAAGCTACGGTGGTTGTAGAAACCATGGCGGGCAAGCTCAAAATGGAGCGTTCAGCCATTTCGATGGAACTCAGCGCCAAGCTTAACCAGCAATCAGAGGTTAAGTAAAAAAGCCAGGAAATTAAAAACCGCGGACATCTCTCCGCGGTTTTTTTTATTTATACTGATCGTTGAGCCCGACGCCAGCCAGGATAAGCGGTGCTATTTTGTCCAATCGGGAAAGCTGGGTGGCCTCGCGTTTGGCAGCCGAAATATAATCGGCATAATCGCGCTGACGACCCGGCGTGAGTTTGTAAAAGGCCTCGTAAAGTTGTGGACTATCGTTGAGCCTTGATTGCAATGGCGGCGGGATGCAAAGTTCCTTTTTAACCGGTTTGTGCGACAATCCCGCTTCTTCATTGGCGATAGCCTCCCGCACATAAGCCAGAATCGCTTTTTCATTTGATCGGATCTGGTCCAGGTTTTCAAATCGCCATTGGCGCAGGGCCTTTGTCTTTTCGTCCTGCGCACTGTACAAGACATTGGCGGGATCCTTTAGAAAAACTCCGTTGTAAAACCATAGCGCAACAAATTGCTTGAACCCGGCTATACCCACGAGGTTTTTCCCCGCCAAGGTGTAAACGGGAACTCCCCATTTTACAGTTTCAACCAGCGGCGTTTGACCAATGACCGATTTAAGGAAATCGATTTCCTGAGCCCAATCCGGCGATTTGTCGCGCATCTTTCCCATTACTTTTTTGACTTGGCGGTATAACCGTTGGCAGTGATTTCGGCGATGCGGACAATAACCTGAACCGCTTTTTCCATGCTCTCAACCGGAACGTATTCATACTTGCCGTGAAAGTTGTGTCCGCCGGCAAAAATGTTTGGGCAGGGAAGGCCCTTGTAGGATAGCTGACAACCGTCGGTTCCGCCGCGGATTGGTTTGATGATGGGTTTGATCCCGAGTGATTTCATCGCTTTTTCGGCAATGTCCACCACGTGCATCACCGGCGTGACCTTTTCCTTCATGTTGTAGTATTGGTCTTGGATGTCGGTGCGGGCAATATCGCCGCCAAATTGTTTCTCGTATTTTTTGTTGATTTTTTTCACGATGGTTTCGACCAGCTTTTTACGCGCCGCGAACTTTGGTTTGCTGTGGTCGCGGATGATAAGTTCTAACACCGATTCCTCAATCCCTCCGGAAAGTCCGGTGACGTGAAAAAAGCCTTCATAATCCTGGGTTTCCTGTGGAGTTTCGCCTTGCGGCAGCGCATTGAGGAATTCCTGGAGAATCAGCATGGAGTTGATCATTTTTCCTTTGGCATAACCCGGATGGACGCTTTTGCCCAAAAAGGTGATTTTAGCACCGGCCGCGTTAAAATTCTCGTATTCCAACTCGCCAATCTGGCTGCCGTCCATCGTATAGGCCCATTCCGCGCCAAACTTTTCCACGTCAAATTTGTGGGCTCCGCGCCCTATTTCCTCGTCGGGCGTAAAACCTACGCGGATGTTGCCGTGTTTGATATCGGGATGCTGGATCATGTATTCCATGGCGGTGACAATCTCGGTGATGCCGGCTTTGTCATCGGCGCCCAAAAGCGTGGTGCCGTCGGTGGTGATGAGCGTTTGTCCGCGGTACTGCAGCAAATCCTTGAAATATTTTGGCGATAGGATGATGTTCTTATCCGCATTCAACAGGATTTCGCCGCCGTTGTAGTCCGGGATAATCTGAGGTTTGACGTCTTTTCCGGTGAAATCAGGCGTTGTATCGTAATGCGCGATAAACCCGATGGTGGGCACCTTATGGCTGACATTTGACGGCAGGGTCGCCATCACATAGCCGTTTTTGTCGATGGTGACATCGGCCATGCCAATTTTCTTGAGCTCTTTGACCAGCATGTTGGCCAAAACCAGCTGCTTGCTCGTGCTGGGTGTTGTGGGCGAATTCGGATCAGATTCAGTATCTACCGTGACATAGCTGATAAAGCGGTCGATGATGTGCTGCATTACAATGAACAATTAACGATTAAGGAACAATTAAAAAAGGTTATTACTTTTTAAAGATGAAATACACGGCAAGGACCAGAAACACAAAGCCGATAATGTGGTTGAGCCGCAGGGTTTCGCCTTTAAAAAACAACAGGGTAAAGGCTGAAAACACCACAAGCGTGATTACTTCCTGCAAAACCTTGAGTTGCCACAGGTTAAACGGGCCGCCATTGCCTTCAAAGCCTATCCGGTTTGCGGGAACCTGCATGAGGTATTCAAAAAAGGCAATTCCCCAACTGATGACAATGATGCTGAACAATCCCAGCTTGCTGAACCACGACCATTCCTTGAACTTCAGGTGACCGTACCAGGCCAGCGTCATGAAGATGTTGGAAAGCGTTAAAAGCCCGATGGTATAAAGTGCTTTCACTAAAAAAACTTTGCCGAAAGATACACTATTTGCGTATTTTTGACAAACTGCAACCTGATGTACAAACAACTCATCCGTCCGGTATTATTTTGGTTCGATCCGGAAGACGTCCACCACTTTACCTTTTCGCTTTTGCGCTTTCTCAACCGAATTCCGGGTGTGTCGGCGTTGTTCAAAAAGTTGTATTGCGTCAACGACCCTAGGCTTGAGCGCGAGGTGTTCGGACTTAAATTCAAGAATCCGGTAGGACTGGCCGCGGGTTTTGACAAAGATGCCAAGGCGTTTCAGGAACTGTCGGCGCTTGGTTTCGGGTTTATCGAAATCGGGACGCTTACGCCCAAACCGCAGCCGGGCAATCCGCGCAAAAGACTTTTCAGGCTAAAGAAAGATCAGGCCATCATCAACCGAATGGGATTTAACAACGGTGGCGTAGATGCTGCCGTCGAAAGGCTTAAACGCAATCGCGGCGTGCTTATCGGTGGAAACATCGGCAAGAACAAAGACACGTCCAATGAGGATGCCGCGTCGGATTATGAAAAATGCTTTGATGCGCTTTTTGATCACGTCGATTATTTTGTGGTCAACGTTTCATCGCCCAATACGCCAAACCTGCGCGCACTTCAGGACAAGGAGCCGCTTACCCGATTGCTGTCGGCCCTGCAAACCAAAAATTCACATCGGGAACACCACAAGCCCATTCTGCTGAAAATTGCGCCCGACCTTACCAACGATCAACTGCTCGACATCATTGAAATTGTCAGGGAAACCCGCATTGCCGGCGTTATCGCAACCAATACTACATTGTCGCGCGAAGGTCTGAAATCAGAACAAAAAAGCGAGATGGGCGGACTGTCTGGCAAGCCGCTTACCAACAGATCGACCGAGGTTATCAGGTTTTTGTATGAGAATAGTGGCGGCGCCTTTCCCATCATTGGCGTGGGCGGAATCCATTCGGCCCAGGACGCCCTCGACAAACTGCGGGCAGGCGCCAGCCTTGTGCAGCTTTACACCGGGTTTATTTATGAAGGTCCGGCACTTGTCCGTGATATCAACCGGGCCATTTTGCGCGAGGATTTATAGGAAGGCAATAATTTAACTTTTTAGGCGATATTTCTGTACATGCCTTAGCGGTAAAACTGATAACTTCGTGACATGGGAAGGGGGAAGAACATGGGAATTTCCCCTTAATGAAAAAAAACCTGTCCAAGTTGCAGATTTTCTGTAAAAAATGTTAAATGTTGCGACAGTTTGCTTACCGCAGCCGCAGGCACCCAGCTCATTAAGGCTGCAAACGGTCACAGTTAAGACTCGTGGCTCTACTTGTCAGTGAAACTCCGTAAAAAGTTTAAGCGCTTCATTATAGGCGCTTTCAAAACTCATCGGATTGGTTTGCGTATCAGCTTTTTGCGCGGTAAAATAGGAGAGAAGCTTTTCGGTTGGCATGTTGCCTGTCAGGTCGTCCTTGGCCATCGGACAGCCACCAAATCCCTGGATTGCACCGTCAAACCGCCTGCAACCGGCTTTGTAGGCTGCGTCAACTTTTTCAAACCATTTATCGGGAGTGGTGTGCAGATGTGCCCCGAATTCTACTTCCGGAAACTTGGGGATCAGATTGTCGTACAGATAACTAATCACTGCGGGGGTCGAACTCCCGATGGTATCTGACAGCGACAGGATCTTTACGCCCATGCCGGCCAGTTTCTCGGTCCATTCGGCCACGATTTCAACGTTCCACGGATCGCCGTACGGATTCCCGAATCCCATCGACAGATATGCCACCGTTTCCTTGTTTGCCTTGGATGCGATTTCCAGGATTTCCTGAAGCGTCACCAATGATTCAGCAATGGTTTTATGGGTGTTGCGCATCTGGAAGTTCTCAGAAATGGAAAACGGAAACCCCAGATACCTTATTTCGCTGTGTTGCGCGGCTGCTATGGCGCCCTGTGTATTGGCAATGATCGCCAGTAATTTGCTGGTTGTAGCCGATAAATCGAGTGAAGCAAGCACCTGGGCCGTGTCCTGCATTTGCGGAATGGCCTTGGGCGATACGAAGCTGCCAAAATCAATGGTGTCAAAGCCAACGCGCAACAGCGACTGTATGTAGGCTACTTTTCGCTCGGTCGGGATAAAGGGCTTGATACCCTGCATGGCGTCGCGCGGACATTCGATGATCTTGACTGTGGTCATAGGCGCTCAAAGATAAAAGTAAACTTTGAGAGTAATAGAGTGAGTGATAGATTTTTTGAACTTCCTGCCGATAAAATCACTATATTTGCATGCAATTTAACTACAACCACAAATTGCATGAACGCACACTCATCCCGAATCGTAGGAGAGGGACTTACCTACGACGACGTGCTCCTGGTTCCCAGCTATTCTGAAGTCTTGCCGCGTGAAGTTTCGATCAGATCACGGTTTTCCAAAAACATCACCCTTAATGTTCCCATCGTCTCTGCGGCCATGGATACCGTAACTGAAAGTGCCATGGCGATTGCGATGGCTCAGGAGGGGGGCATCGGTGTTTTGCACAAAAATATGACGATTGAAAACCAGGCGGCCAAAGTTCGCAAGGTCAAGCGTGCCGAATCAGGGATGATCATCGATCCTGTAACGCTCCCGCTTACCGCAACGGTAGCCGACGCCAAAAGCGCCATGAAGGAATTTGGAATCGGAGGCATCCCAATTGTCGATGAAAACCGAAAACTCATGGGAATCGTTACCAACCGCGATCTTCGTTTTGAAAAGAACGGCGCCCGACCGATTGTCGAGGTGATGACTGCGGCCAATCTGGTAACCGTTGCCGAAGGTACCTCGCTGGAGGAAGCCGAGGTAATTTTGCAGGGTCATAAAATTGAAAAACTGCCGGTTGTCAATCCTGACAATACACTGGTGGGATTGATTACATTTCGGGACATCACCAAACATACCCAAAAACCCATCGCCAACAAAGATTCACTGGGCCGTCTTAGGGTTGCGGCCGCCATTGGCGTTACGGGTGATGCCTTGCAACGCGCCGCCGCACTGGTCAACGCAGGAGTAGATGCCATCGTGATTGACACAGCTCATGGACATACGCGCGGTGTGATTGAAGTTTTAAAACAAGTCAAAGCCAACTTTCCGTCAATTGACGTGGTGGTCGGAAACATTGCCACGGCCGAAGCCGCGCGCTATCTGGTTGAAAATAGTGCCGACGGTGTCAAAGTTGGCATCGGCCCCGGATCGATTTGCACGACGCGGGTTGTGGCCGGCGTCGGATTTCCACAATTTTCGGCCGTGCTCGAGGTGGCTGCCGCTATCAAGGGATCAGGTATTCCTGTTATCGCCGACGGAGGAATCCGCTACACGGGTGATATCGGGAAAGCCATTGCAGCCGGTGCCGATTCGGTGATGCTGGGTTCACTTTTGGCAGGTACCATGGAATCGCCCGGTGAAACCATCATTTTTGAAGGCCGTAAATTTAAATCGTACCGCGGAATGGGATCGGTTGAGGCCATGAAAGAAGGCTCAAAAGACCGTTATTTCCAAGATGTCGAGGACGATGTCAAGAAACTCGTTCCGGAGGGTATCGTGGGCCGTGTGCCCTACAAAGGAGAACTCAATGAGAGCATGCAGCAGTTTATCGGCGGACTTCGCGCCGGTATGGGTTACTGCGGGTCCAAGGATATCCCAACGCTTCAGGAAACGGCAAAATTTGTCCGGATTACCTCCAGCGGGATTGCCGAGAGCCATCCGCACAATGTGACGATAACCAAGGAAGCCCCAAATTACTCGAGATAATCCATTAACAATTAAAGATTGTTAACCATCCATTAGTTCCCCACCGTCGGCTGCGATTTATGTCTTTATTGTACGCCACCCGTCATCTGGCTAACCTGAAGAAGGATTTTGTTTAAAAATTTATAGATTTTCTGTAGCGGGAGGTTGTGCAGAATTTTTAATTTGCAAACCCCAAAGGTTTTAAAAACCTTTGGGGTTTATGCCTCGTAGCCGCCAAAAAAATTTGCGACAAATATCCATCCATCCACATCCCTCCTAATCATCATCTAACGGGCTGAGGCCTAATCGTTCACTGTTAATCGGCTACGCTCAGTGAAGCAGCGACTTGGGTGAATATTGTCAATTAGTTCCGCTTGCATCGTCAGCGCTTTTTAATGTGATTATCGACGCTGGAATTCTAATTCGCATATCAGATTTTCAAAAAAGCCCTGAAAATCCCTTCAATCTGCAATCCCCAACTGTAGACTGTCAATCTAACCGCCCGGATCGACACTGATTTGGCTTTGACTGATCAGTCGCTTTTCGCCAACAATCCATAAAATATCACCGCGCTGTAGTACTTCGTTTGATTCCGGATTCAGTTTGCGATGGCCGCCGCGTTCCAGGCCAACGATCAGGCCGTGGGTTTTTTCGCGAATCTGGCTTTGGCGGATGTCTTTTCCGATATAGGCCGGATTGAGCACTTCAACCGGTTTCATAACAATTTCCTCTTCTTTTTTGTCCGGACTTACCTCAAATTCGTGTTTGTCCAGGTATTGGCGAAAGGCTTCGAGTTGCTCTTCGCTACCGATGGCGCAAACTTCATCGCCTGGGAAAAGCCGTTCATTTCGCCCGGGAATCCGTATGGTGACTTCACCCCGGCGGATAAAGGCGATATTGATGCCTATTTCTTCGCGAAGCCGAAGTTCCTGCAGTGTCTTTCCTGCGATGTTTGATTCCTTGGCGATGTTAAAAAACGCCATGTGTTCGTCCCACGGAATAAGGTCGCTTCGGGTACGCTTGGTTTTGGCCAACTCGCGGTCGTTGAAATTTTTAAGGAAGTGGTTCTCGATGCGGTGGTATTGCGCGTTGAGTTTTTTAGGAAACAGCACATAAGAAAGCAACGCAATGGCCAGCGCAATAGCAGCAACACCCGACGAGAAGAACAGGTTCATCAAAAGCCCAAGGTAGGCAATCGCAAGGAGAAACCTAAACAAAATCAGCATCAGGATGGGGCCGCGATAACGTCTCTCCGATAACAGCTGCTGCACTTCATTGGCGGCAACCCGACGCAACGAAAGTGCCCACAAAAACGGAGATAAAAGCGCAAAGGTTGCCAAAGCCGCTATTACGTTTCCAAACGGCGAACCTTCAGCCAATGGCAAAAGGTATTTGGCGGCCAATAGCATTCCGGCAACAATAATCACCGAGTTGATGACAATCTGTATCAACGAAGCCCGAAGTACAATTTGCCACGTTGACGCTGATCTGATGGCTTGGGCGTTGGCGCTGTACCTTTCAATTCGCTTGACCCATCGGCGCGGGAGGTTTTTTGACAGCCAGTCGGCAAACGGCGTCGACGCTTTAATCATAAACGGTGTCGTGAAGGTGGTTACTGCCGATACTGCCACGACAATGGGGTAAAGAAATTTACTGGTCACCCCTAAATTCATTCCCAAAGTTGCAATGATAAAAGAAAATTCGCCAATTTGAGAGAGGCTCATTCCGGTCTGTACCGACTGTTTAAGCGGCTGACCGGAAAGCAAGGCTCCAAATGTCGAACTTAACGATTGCCCCAATATGGTGACCACCACTAAAACGACCACGGGAACCCAATGCGTGATGAGGGAATCGATATTGATCAGCATGCCAACCGATACGAAGAATATGGCGCCAAAGAGATCTTTAACCGGCTTCATTAGGTGTTCGATATGCTCTGCCTGAGTGGTTTCGGCAATGATTGATCCCATTATAAAGGCACCAAGAGCGGGTGAAAAGCCTACATTTGCGGCCAAAATCACCATCATCAAACATAGCGCAATTGAAAGAATCAAAAGCACTTCATCTGTCATGAGCTTTTTTGCTTTTTTAAGGAGCGTAGGGATAAAGAAAATTCCTCCTACAAACCAAAGCGTCAAAAAGAAAGCGAGTTTCATCACCGAGAGTACCAATTCGGTACCGGAGAATTGCTGACTAACGGCAATCGTCGACACCAGGACCATCATTAAAATAGCGATAATGTCCTGTACAATCAGTGAGCCCAATACGTTCCCTACAAATTTCTGCGCTTTGACCCCAAGTTCTTCAAACGATTTTAAAATGATGGTGGTTGATGATATGGATAAAATGACACCCAGGAACACACAATCCATAAATTCCCAGCCCATAAAACGGCCTGCCAGAAATCCCGTGACCACCATAAATCCAATCTGCGTCATAGCGGTAATTGATGCAGTACCGCCCACCTTCATCAGTTTCTTGAAGCTAAATTCCAGACCAAGGCTAAAGAGCAGGAAAATTACCCCGATCTCTGCCCAGACCTTTATGCTGGTTTCATCTTTTACCGACGGAAAAAAATCAAAGTTACTTCCCGCAAGAAAGCCGGCAATGAGGTATCCCAAAACCAGCGGTTGGCGGATTTTTTTAAAAAGTATAACCGCAATGGCCGCGGTGGCCAGGATAAGTCCCAGATCAGTGATCAGTGGATAAAGGTGGTGGCTGGCTTCGGCGGCTGCGACGGGCATGGTTTGGCGTTTACGTTATTGGCTAAATATAATAAAATTCAAAAAATCCTCAGGGACTGATTCCCAAATAATTGGATGGTGTTATGGCTGACAACTCTTTTTTGACCGAGTCGCCCACATCAAGGGATTCAATGAAACCTGCGATGGATTTTTCATCGATGGCGGCATTGGTCCTCGTGAGTGATTTGAGCGCCTCATACGGATTTGGATAACCCTCGCGGCGAAGGATGGTTTGAATGGCTTCGGCCACTACCGCCCAGTTATTTTCAAGGTCGGCGGCCAGACGGGCTTCATTGAGCAAAAGCTTGTCAAGACCTTTGAGCGTTCCTTCGAGTCCGATCATCACGTGACCCATCGGAACGCCGATGTTTCGCAATACCGTGCTGTCTGTCAGGTCTCGCTGCAAACGGGAAACGGGCAGTTTGGCCGCCAGGTGCTCCAGCAATGCGTTGGCTATCCCTAAGTTCCCTTCCGAATTTTCAAAGTCGATGGGATTCACCTTGTGTGGCATAGCCGATGAGCCGATTTCGCCTTCCTTGATTTTTTGTTTGAAATAGTCCATCGACACATACGTCCACATGTCGCGGTCCAGATCGATCAAAATCGTGTTGATGCGTTTCAGGGCATCGCAAAACGCCGCAAAGTGATCGTAGTGTTCAATCTGCGTAGTAGGGAAGGAGTGATGAAGGCCAAGCGTCTGTTCGACAAACTGGTTGGCAAACTTTCGCCAGTCGATATCGGGATACGCAACGTGGTGCGCGTTAAAATTTCCGGTTGCGCCTCCAAACTTGGCGGCAAACGGGATGTTGAACAAAAGTCTCATCTGCTCTTCCAGCCGCTCGACAAAAACGCCTACTTCTTTGCCAAGCCGCGTAGGCGAAGCCGGTTGTCCGTGGGTGCGCGCGAGCATGGGGACATTGGCCCACGCTATGCTCAGGTCTTTCAGTTTTTGGATAACCAGGACCAAGCCCGGCAGGTAGACCTTTTCAAAGGCGTGTCGGGTCGATAGCGGAATGGCCGTATTGTTGATGTCCTGCGAGGTAAGTCCAAAGTGGATGAACTCCTTGTAGGGAGAAAGCCCCAGGCGGTCAAAAGCTTGTTTTATAAAGTACTCTACCGCCTTGACATCGTGGTTGGTCGTTTTTTCAATTTGCTTGATGGCGATGGCATCGGCCTGATTGAAATCAAGATAGATTTTGCGCAGATCGTCAAACGAATGCACGGGCACCGCTTTTAATTGGGGTATCGGAAGCTCACAAAGCGCTATAAAATATTCCACCTCAACCCACAGCCTGTAACGGATAAGGGCAAATTCAGAAAAGTAATCGGCCAGCGCCGCAGTTTTTGAGCGGTAACGCCCATCGATAGGCGATATGGCGGTGAGTTGTGAAAGCTCCATGTTGCGTGTTTATGAGGAATGCAAATATAGCGTTTCAGGCCCTATTCTAAAAGCGCAAACCGCCCGGGATTCACATTTCCCGCAACATTTTTTGCACTTTTTCCATGCCGGTTGAAGCCGGTTCGGCAATAACGGTTATGGGGTTGGGCAGGCCGTGCAACGGAGCAGGATTCGGATCAACGTAAATCACCGGAACCTGAGGTTGGGTGTACGCCACAAGTCCGGCCGCGGGATAAACCTGAAGCGAGGTTCCCACTACGAGGAACACATCGGCCTTTCCGGCCAAGACGGCGGCGTCGTACAAAAGCGGGACGTCCTCGCCAAACCAAACAATGTGCGGCCGCAGCGGATGACCTTTTGGATCTTTGTGTTCAGCCAGCAAATCGCCTTCCCAGTTTAAAATGTATTGATGATCGCGCGTGCTGCGAACCTTGAGCAACTCGCCGTGCAGGTGCAGGACATTTGTGCTCCCGGCGCGCTCGTGAAGGTTGTCGACGTTTTGCGTGATGACATGAACCTCAAAATCGGCTTCAAGGTCTGCCAGGATTTGGTGCCCTCGGTTTGGACTCACCTGGTGCAATTGGCGGCGTCGCTGGTTGTAAAAGTCCAGTACCAACTCCGGGTTTTTTTGCCAGCCTTGCGGCGATGCGACTTCCATAACGTCGTGTCCTTCCCACAGCCCGCCAGCGTCGCGAAAGGTTTTGATGCCGCTCTCGGCAGATATTCCGGCGCCTGTGAGGACTATGAGGGATTTCATGCAAAAACAATTTTTGAATAGGACGTAAATATACACCTGAATCCCTTTCCGCCCTAATCCTTACCTTTGCCGCATGGATGCCGAATATTTTAAATTTCTCGAAGGATTTGTCACACCCGAGCGCCGGGAAAAGTTCATCAAGATCCTTGGCCAGCGCACCAACCATTTTACCGTAGTGGTCGAGGACGTTTTTCAGCTTCACAACACAAGCGCGGTCATGCGCAGTTGCGAGGTTTTTGGCATTCAGAACCTGCACGTGGTCGAACAGCGCTTTGGCAAGTCAATCGACAAGGAAATCGCCATGGGAGCGCAAAAGTGGGTCGACGTCAACCGGCACGGATCCATCGGCGAAGCTATTGCCGGCGTCAGGGAAAAAGGTTACAAAATCATCGCTACCACGCCACACCGCGACGATTGCACGCTGGATGAGTTTGACATCCAATCGCCGGCCGCCATTTTTTTTGGAACGGAAAAAGAAGGACTTTCGCCCGAGGTGCTGTCACAGGCTGACGGTTTTCTTAAAATCCCGATGGTGGGTTTTACCGAGAGCCTAAACATATCGGTATCGGCAGCCATCATTTTGCAAAATCTTACGTCGCGCCTTCGCAATTCCAACATCAACTGGAAGTTGTCGCCCCAAGAAGTTCTGGAAAAACGCCTGCATTGGATGAAAATGTCCATCAAGGACATACAGGCCATCGAAGCGCGTTATTACGCCAATTTACAAGGAAAGTAACTACCGCTTTTTAAGGACGCGGTATTCTTCATAGCACTGGCTGATGGCATCCAGGATTTGGAGGTCATTGGCCGTTTTGATAAATGATTCAGAGTAGTTGCAGCGCGTCAGGATTTCAGGGATTTCGTTTTTGTCGATGCCCAGCAGGACAGAAATCATCTCGCGGTCAAACTTGGTTTCCAGCAGGTTTTTGACGGTATCGTCCTTCTTCATCTCGCGCAGCTTCTTCAATTCCTTGGGCTTGCTGCCAAAGAAGTTGTAGAGGGCGTCGGCCGGATTAAAAATCGACCCCAGGACACGACCAAAAGCGCCCGGTGAATATTCGCCGGCTTCATAGGCGTGCGGTAAGCCGGAAATACTGTAGCGGAAGTTTTCGCGCGTTGGGATCAACTTTGAATCAATTTCAAGATAGCCTGTCAGGTTGTAGCGTTTAACGACAACTTCCTCAAGCGCCACGGCCTTTTCCGTCATCAAAATCGTAGCTGTCTTGTTTTTGATCCAGTCATTGGTGACGCGAATCCGCAGTGATTTAAACCCAATGAGCGAAAGGTGTAACGTATCGTTTACAGCAATTTCCATCTCAAAACGCCCGCCGTCATCAGTCGTTGTGCCGCGAACCTGGTTGACGTTGATGATGTTGACATTGGCCAGCGGTCGCATGCCGTTGTCATTGAGAATTATACCCGAAACTTTTGAGGGTTGCTGTGCCCAGACCGCGGTGGCGATCCAGAAAAAGAGAAAGGCTGTAAAATATCTCATGTCCTATTGGGTAGCGCTAAAGTAAGCAAACCCGGATTGATTTTTCACAGCCTTTGGGATATTATCTAAAAATTAACTATAAAGGCGCTTAACCCTTTCGCGGTCGGCGGGAACGGGGCGCTTCATTGGCCTCACCCGAACGTCGCGGAGCTTTTTCAAACCCTTCGTTCGCACGACGCGGCGATCCTTCACGGCGCGGCGATGCTTCGCGGTTGGGTTCGGCTTGCTGTGACCGTCTCGGAGCTACTGCGCGCTGCCCAAATACTTCGTCTTTTGAAAACTTTTTGCGCTCGCGGTCTTTTGGTTTGTCATCAAACGATCTTTCCTTGCGGAATCCGTCTTTTTTGAAATCCTTGCGGAAACCATCGCCCTTATAACCACCTTTTTTGAATCCGTCGCGTCCGCCTTTAAAATCACGGCTGTCGTTTTTAGAAATTTCAACATTGATCTTACGTCCTTCCAGACGCAGGTTGTTGAGGACTTCCATCACGCGCTCGGTGTGCTGTTCGTCGGTGTTAAAGAATGAGAAATCTTCCTTGACATCCACTTTGTAAACATCGTCGCGCCCCACTTCGAGCGTGTCGCGCAAAAAGTCCTTAAGCGTCATCCAGTTAAAGTTGTCGCGGGCGCCAATGTTGACAAAATAACGGACACCTCCGCCGTATGACGTGGTTTTTTCGCGTTTTCCGCCATCGTCGGCCACGATATCGCGCTTCTTTTTGTAGTAGTTCAGGAATCGGTTAAATTCAACCGACACCATTTTCTTGATGATTTCTTCCTTGCTCAAATCCTTGAGAAGTTCATAGATAGCCGGCAGATAGCTTTCAATCTCGGTGTCAACCTCGACATCCTTAACCTGGCTGGCCAAGTGGAAGAGCTGAATTTCGCAGATTTCCATTCCGGAAGGGATTGATTTTTCCTCAAACTTTTGCTTGATGATTTTTTCAATCGCGTTAATCTTGCGTAGCTCGCTCTTGGTAACAATCACGATGGACGTCCCCAGTTTTCCGGCGCGTCCGGTTCGACCTGAACGGTGCGTATAAGTTTCCACTTCGTCGGGCAACTGATAGTTGATTACGTGGGTAACGTCGTTTACGTCAATTCCGCGGGCGGCTACGTCGGTAGCTACCAGCATGCGGATCTGGCGGTTGCGGAACGATTTCATCACCGTGTCGCGTTGTGCCTGCGACAAATCGCCGTGAAGCGCCGCCGCGTTGTATCCGTCTTCAATCAATTTTTCAGCAATTTGCTGCGTATCGCGTTTGGTACGGCAAAATACCACCGAGAAGATATCCGGGTTGGCATCGGCCAGTCGCTTTAAAGCTTCGTAACGTTCGCGTGCGTTTACCAGGTAAAACTCGTGTGAAATCGTTGCCGATCCAGCATTTTTGGCGCCCACGGTAATCTCCTGCGGGCTCACCATGAATTCGCGTGCAATACGGGCTACTTCCGCCGGCATGGTGGCCGAGAATAGCCAGGTGTTCTTTTCCGCCGGAGTTTCCGACAGGATTGAAACCATGTCTTCGTAAAAGCCCATGTTGAGCATTTCGTCGGCTTCGTCCAAAATACAGTACTGGATGTCGCGGATGTTGACCAGTTTGCGGTTGATCATATCCTGCATACGGCCGGGTGTCGCAACGATGATTTGGGCACCGCGCTTAATTTCACGCGCCTGGTCCTGAATGCTGGCGCCGCCATAAACGGCTACCGTATTCACGCCTTTCACGTATTTTGCGTAAAGCTTGATTTCATTGGTGATCTGCAAGCAAAGTTCGCGAGTAGGAGCCAGGATCAGGGCCTGTGTGCTGCTGGATTCGGGGTCAATTTTTTGGATGAGCGGAAAGCCAAAGGCGGCGGTTTTTCCGGTTCCTGTCTGTGCCAGGGCTACAATGTCGGTGTCTTGTTCGAGCAAAAGCGGAATAGCTTTTTCCTGAACTTCAGATGGCTTTTCAAAGCCAAGGTCCTGAACCGCTTTCAACAGCAATTCGTTCAGTCCCAGTTGTTCAAATAAATTCATTGAGTATTTTAAAAAATTTCTGCCGTGGGGCCACAAGGCCTTTGGCGGTGCAAAAGTAGTCTATTAAAACGCTCACCGCTACTTTTTTGGGATTTATTTTGTGTTGATTATCAATTATTTGCAATTTGGGCACTACTCAAGCTATTCGGAAATGGACAGGTTTTCAGCGAGATAAAGATACAATTCAGCCACAGCCATCCCAATGCCAAAACTCAGCAGGGTTCCTATCAAAATGTATTCTGTTAGTTTAACGTCCTTGCTTTCCTTGAGGTCGCCAAAGCGAAAAATGGACTTGGCAGCCAGCAAGAATCCGATACCCTCCCAGAATCCCTTGACCATAAAGAAAAAGATAAAAAGCCTTTCCAAAATCCCGATCAGCTTTCCGGCTCTTGGGTTTCCGCTGGCCAAAATCTTTCCGGTAAACGGCCGCAGCATGATTTTCATCACCACCGATGCCACAAAAGTCACCGCCATCAGCGCGCCGGTCAAAAGCATGAACCTGACGTCCGTAATTTTTGGCCAAAGAATTTCAAACGGATAAAAATACCGCACAAAAATCGCCATAGTTACGGCGTGGAGGCCTTGATCCAGTAAAAAGCAAAACGTCCGGTTGTTGCGGGTTTCCACTACAAATTTCACGAGAATGTCAATCAGGATATGCGCCACCGCCAGCAATAGAACTGGCAGGATATACTGCGATTCAAATCCTGTAACCAACAATAAAAGCACCAGGTGAACGGCAAAATGCGCGTAAAGATGCGGCGATGCAAAACGCCTTTTACGGATGTCTTTTACCGCCCCGTCTGATTGCAACGCAAAGTCGCCGGCAAGGTGCGCAAGCGTTATTTTCAAGGCTAGTTCAAACATCCGATAAGGTTTTTATAGTGATGCACGGCCTTGTCAATCCCAGAATATCCGGCGCGTTTCAGGGCAACACTCACCGTGGCCGGCGTCCGGTTTATCAGTTTTGCCAGATCTTTTTGCTGCAAGTCCGGGTTGGAAAGCGATTCATACACCGTTCGGGCGGTTTCGGGTTTCCAGTTGTCGGCTATGTGACCGATGAGATTCAGGACTACCGATAAATGTTCGTCTGCTTTGTCGTCTCCGGTTTTAATGGTCAGCCTTTGGTTTGATTTTTTGTCGAAAACCTCGCCCGATCGCACAAAAGCCGTTCCCGCCGATTGCGTGATCTGCGGTGCCCGATGCTCAATTTCACCAATACCGATGCTAATACGCACATCCAGTTCCCGATGGGTTTTTACCAATGATTTGATTCGCAGGGCAAGCGCAAGTGCCTGTCCAGGATCGCATTCAACTTGGAAACTGTCGCCGCGGAATATTTCCCAGATGGAAGGCGAGGGGCCAACTTCGTCCAGCAAAGCCTTGAGCGCAGGCATCCATTGGCTTGGCGCAACTTTTCGGGAATTGACGATATCGCCCAACAATACGGCTCGCATAAATTAGATTATTTTAGCGAATTTATTAAAATTAGTTTAAATAGGCTAATTTCCTTTCAGGGATTTTTTTTCAGGAAAGTGAGCAACTTTTGCAACGCCCGTCCGCGGTGGCTGATGGTTGCCTTTTCCGCCTGCGACATCTGGGCAAAGGTACGCTCGTGTCCGTCGGGAATAAAAACCGGATCATAACCAAATCCGTTGTTGCCTGAGGGCTTTTTTGTAATGACGCCGGTAACTATGCCGTCAAAAAAATGAGTTTCCCCAAGGTGGTTTAAGGCGATGACTGTCCGGAATTGCGCTCGGCGGTTGGTTTCGCCTTCCAGCGCCTCGAGCAATTTCAGTATGTTTTTCGCGTCGTCCTTTGGGATTCCGGCATATCGCGCCGAGTAAACCCCCGGAGCGCCGCCCAAGGCCTCAACTTCCAGTCCCGAATCGTCGGCAAAACAATCGTAACCAAACTTATCGGTTACATAATCGGCCTTTAATTTCGCATTTCCGTCAAAGGTGTCGGCGGTTTCCGGAATGTCGTCGTGGCATCCAATGTCGGCAAGACCTAAAAGCGAATAACCGTCGGGCAGCATGGCGCGGATTTCCGAAACTTTGTTGGTGTTGGCCGATGCAAAAACCAGGTTCATAATTCGCCGTTTTTTAACAGATTTTCACCCGATCCTTTTTCGCGCAACAGCCTGAAGTGCGACCGCACGGCTTTGTAAAACGGATAATTGGTGTACGGAAGGTTGTGCTGGGCAGCGTATCGCCTGATGATGGGCGTGATGGCCGGATAATAAGTGTGCCCGACGTTTGGGAACAGGTGATGTGCCACGTGGTGCGTGAAGCCGCCGTAGAGAAAATTGGCCAGGGTGCTGCCTGTGCTAAAGTCTTTGGTCACCAGCATCTGATGTTCGGCCCAGGTGATGTCAAACTTGCCGTCCTGTGGCGTCGACGGAAAAACAGCGTCCTCATCGACATGCGTCGAAATCAGCGCAACCACGCCGATGATACTGGCCGAAACATGCATCAGCAGCCATCCGCATACAATCACATACCAAGGTTGATCGAGCACCAGCAATGGAATTCCTATCAGGTAAAAAAGGTTAAAGACCTTGGCGGCAAACAGCTTGAAGTATTCCTTTTTTGGAATGCTGTACAAACGGCGCACATAATTATCGGCTGTGCCAAAAAAATCCTTGAAATCCCTGATGTAAAGCCAGTTAAGGCTGTAGAGCGGATAGATGAACCACATGTAAAAGTGCTGAAGGCGGTGAAATTTAAGCCATTTGCTCTCCGGAAAAATCCTGATGATGTCGCTTTGTTTGATATCGATGTCCCAATGCTGTACGTTTGGGTACGGGTGATGCAGGTGCATGTGACGCTTTTCCCAGAGCCACGGGCTGCTCCCAAACAGCGCCAGCACGTTCATGAACATCCGGTTTTGCCACGGCTTTTTAAACAGTGCGCTGTGTACCGAATCGTGAAAAGCATTGATGAACAGGACCATCATAGCAAATCCTGTAAACATATAGCCCAGAAACAGCATGTGGGTCGTGTTGCCCCAAATAAGGATCGAACAGTAAAAAAACACATACACCGCCAGCAAAAACAGGCTTTTGACGACATTCCGGCGGCGGTATTTTGGATTGGTCAGTACGGTTTCCTCAACCTCGCGTCGCAACCTGGCGTAGAAATCGTCGGGACCAGGCTTTTTAAACTGGGGGCGTTTCAAGTCCATAATAAAAGTGATACGTAAAGTTAGTGTTCCTGCGGTAACTGGGCAAGCAGCCGCAGTAAAAATATCAAAACCGCCAATTCTTGCAAAGTTAGCCAACACGGTTTCAACCCATTGAATGCAAACGTTCCTAATCCAAATAATTGGCCGTGGCGGTTGCAGGATGCGTATTTAGTGTTATTTTTGCCCAAAATTTACAAACCTAGGATGGTACGAGATTTATTCGAAAGAATACAGACCAATAAAGGCCCGCTGGGTAAGTGGGCGTCACAGGCCGAAGGCTATTACGTATTCCCAAAACTGGAAGGCGAACTTGGCCCGCGGATGAAATTTCACGGAAAAGAAATCCTCAACTGGAGCCTTAATGACTACCTCGGGCTGGCCAACCATGAAGAGGTTCGCCAAGTTGACGCGCAGGCTGCCGCCGATTACGGAGCCGCCTATCCGATGGGAGCGCGAATGATGTCAGGGCACACGGAACTGCACGAGCAACTTGAAAACGAATTGGCCGCTTTTGTACAAAAGGAAGCCGCCTATCTTTTGAATTTTGGCTATCAGGGAATGGTGTCAACAATTGATGCCTTGGTAACCAAGAACGATATCATTGTGTACGACGTCGACTCGCATGCCTGCATCATTGACGGCGTTCGTCTGCATATGGGCAAGCGCTTTACCTACAAGCACAACGACATTGAAAGCATCGAGAAAAACCTGCAGCGCGCCACCAAAATGGCTCAGGAAACCGGTGGCGGAATTCTGCTGATCACCGAGGGTGTTTTTGGCATGCGCGGACAACAGGGAAAACTCAAGGAAATTGTGGCCCTTAAGGAAAAGTACAACTTTCGCCTGTTGGTTGATGACGCACACGGCTTTGGAACGCTGGGAAAAACCGGGGCCGGAGCGGGTGAGGAGCAAGGCGTTCAGGATGGAATTGACGTTTATTTTTCGACGTTCGCCAAATCGATGGCGGGCATCGGAGCCTTTATTGCCGCCGATAAAGACATCATCGATTATCTTAAATACAACCTCCGTTCACAGATGTTTGCCAAGGCGCTGCCGATGATTTTGGTAGTGGGTGCGCTCAAACGTCTCGACATGCTGCGAAGCATGCCCGAACTCAAGGCAAAATTGTGGGAAAACGTCAATGCGTTGCAAAATGGACTTAAGGCGCGCGGCTTTGACATTGGTGACACCAACACCTGCGTAACGCCCGTCTATCTAAACGGAAGCATTCCGGAGGCGATGATGCTGGTAAACGATTTGCGTGAAAATTACAATATCTTCCTGTCGATTGTGGTTTATCCGGTGATTCCAAAAGGCATTATTTTGCTGCGGATGATCCCTACCGCGTCGCATACGATGAAGGACATTGAAGAAACACTTGACGCCTTTGAGGCCGTTCGCGAAAAACTTGTCAGCGGAACTTATCTGCGGATAGCGTCCGAGAAAACAGTTGACGTCAGCGAAAACTAAATCCAACAGCCGCTTTATTTGAGCGGCTTTTTTATAGATATGAAAAGAATAGCAGCAATATCGGTTCTAGTCATCGCCATCGGATGTAAAAAGAACGAGGAAAAACTAGTGTTGCCGGCGCCTGTGGCTCAGGCTCCTGTTGCTAAATGTTTCGTTTGGACTTCCGGACGGGACACCATCCGCCTGAGTTATGTGCCGTCCGACCTTAACGTCACGGGACAACTGGCGTATCTGTTTTATGAAAAAGACCAGAGTTCCGGTACGATATCAGGGACGTTTGTTGGTGATACGCTTTTTGTTGACTACAAGTTTAAAAGTGAGGGAATGACGTCAATTCGCGAAACTGCTTTCCTTAAAAGAGGTGACAGCCTGATTCCCGGCATCGGCGCCGTTGCGTTTAAAGACAACCGCGAACAAATCGTCAATCCGCACACGTTGACTTTTGACCCAAAAGGGGCGCTTTTAAAAACCAGCTGTCCGGATTAAATAGGTTTGCTGAACGTCTTGCGGCGTTTGTGTATAATAGGCTGAAAGTTTTTCCACATGTTGTGGATGGGCGCGTTCTCGTCCAGTTCCGGCGTTCGTATACAAGTCTGGATGCCATTCTTTTTAAACACCTCGTAATATTCAGACATAATCAGCGCCGTGACACCTTTGTTTTGGTATTCGGGCGATACGCCGATGAGGTAAAACATCACTTCCTTGCTCGTCCGCTTGGCTTTGAGCAGTTTCAGGAATCCAAACGGAAATAGTTTTCCGCCGGTTTGCTGCAAGGCTTCAGAC
>CAKUAD010000018.1 GCA_934636265.1 uncultured Flavobacterium sp. | reverse complement strand
TAACTTCGTACCGATGGGTAGGGGAACAATGGGTTTTCCCGAACGAAAAAAAACCCTATCCCGGGTACAGATTTTATGTAAAAAATGTTAATGTTTTGAGGTAAGGCGCCGGCAAGTCCATCTGCCCAATAGTTTATGGATGTGCAAAATCTCAAACAATTCATTAGCGGAAGCGGCGGCAATCAATAGTCAAAATACCAATTGAAGATATCACTGCGCAACCCAATCTGAAACCAGGTCGTTGAGTTTGAAAATGCGGCAAGGGTTTCTTGGCTAGGGTCAAAATTGCGGTGGATGACACTAGCAAAAAGTTTCAGGTTAGTTTGCGGATTAATAAGGTATCCGGCTTGAAAATCAGCAATCAGGATTTTTGTTTTGTTGCCCTGCCCTACTTTTACGTTGGTGTCAAACGGACGATCCTCCTCGTAGTCCTTAAAAATATTTCCCCCGTAGTTAAACGCGTTTTCCGCGGTGTCAAAATCAAGCCCGCGAGTTCCTAGGGTCAGCTTGGCATCGGCAAACCACCTTCCGTTCCAGTAACGCGCCACAGCAATCACCTCGCGGAAGTTTCCGCCCCACATATGCCCTACACCTTGGTTGTTGTGCGCATAATTGGTGAGCGGATCACTGTGTGCGTACACATAAGGCCTGACGTGGTTGTACTCCATCTGAAGCAAAAGATTCCTTACGCCCAAAGCGTCGAAATACTTGGCGCCAACCTGATAGCCAAATTTGTTTTTCCAGCTTTGGTTCCCTTCTTTTACGTCATTCAGAGAAAACTCATCCAGCAAAAACTGCCCGTAAAGGTTGATTCGGTTGTTCACCTTGTATTTCCCGGTCAAGCCAAGTAAGGCGTTACCGCTCCTGGCTGACGACGAAAACTCCACGGCACGGTAAAAAATGATGGGATTGATAAAATTCGCATCAAAACCGCGGCCGTTGGTATTGGCCCACACCACCGATTCAAAAAATCCAAGATTCAGACGCTTGGTGACATTCCAGCTCAGGTAATGATTGGCCATATACTTGGTTTCGTACGTTCGATCCTCGGTAACTTCGGGCCGAACGTCGCGCATCCACATGTAGGTGTTGGTATACTTGAATTTCCAGAATTTCGTATTGATTTTAAAAAACGGATACGGGCTGGCACCGTCAGCCATGAGCAACGACCGGTAGCCGTCGCCAATAAAATTCCGGCCGTACCCAAGTTGCAGGTCAAAAAATGAATCAGGTGTAAAGGTAACCTGAGCTTCAGCCAGCGGAAAATCAAAAGAATCCGTCTTGAACGTTTTGGCTATGCCGATGCCTGGCACAATCCCGGGAGTTCCGCCCGCAGCTGCAAGCGATGCAATGTATTGGTTGTAATAGTCGGCAAAGCGCCCCTGACTCTCAAAGATGGTAGTCGAAAAATTAACCATGCGCCCAATCCCGCCCTGAAACTGAATGCCACGGGTGTTCACATAAGTATTGTTGACATCGCCCGGAGTATTCTTGCCCAGCCGCAAATCAAAAATCGGGTTAAACGTAAACCAATAACCGTCGCCCTGAAACTCCACCAAATTCTCGTTCCACAATTTGCGGCCCCACCAACCCGAACCGCTTTTGTAAAGACTTGCGTAGGCGCCCTCCAAATCGTAATACTTTGAAACCTCCGCATAGGTAAATGGTTTCGATCCAGTGTGGTTGTTGGCCCCAAGCTGGTTGAGCGCACGGTCAAACTGGGCGTAAAAACTGTGCGAAAACGGAATGTTGAGATGGCTTTTAAACTGCGGTTTGGCAAATTTGTGCCGTACAATGCTGTCATATTCAGTGAGCTCGCGGTAGTCTTCGGGATTGCCGACAGTAGTTGTTCCATCTTTTTTGTCGGCGGCGTAAGGATTCGTGTTGACAACGGTTTGCTGTTGTGAACTCAGGGCAGCGGGCTCGGTACGGTCAAAGGGAATCTTAATCCTAAAAGTGTATCGGGCATAGGTAGGGCGGCCTTCAAATTTAGGCGGCGAAACAGTCGGGAATAATAAAAACACCCGTCGGGCTTCGGCTTCCAATTCCGGCGTTGGCGCATCAATGTACTGAACTACAAAGCGGCCTTCGCGGTTAACCTCAAACACCACGATCACATCGGCCCGCAATTCATCTGATTTAAAATTGTCAAAAACAAAATCCTGAACCTCGCGATAAAAACATTGCTCCAGCCCAGGTCCTGTTTGGCCTGCACAATCCGGAAATACAGGGAACTCATCGCCCACCTGTGCCGTTGCTCCCCAGCAACTCAAGAGTAAAAACAGGATTTTTTTCATGGCTAATATCCGCTGGTTGACGCGCCTCCCCCCGCAATGGCTTTGGCCGATGAAGTTCCGATGCGCTTAACGCCAAGTTGGATCATCTGGATCGCCTCATCTAAAGTGCGTACGCCACCCGCTGCTTTCACGGGCAGCGGCGCGGCATTTTCCAGCATTATTGTAACCGATTCCACCGTGGCACCGTTGGGTGATCCGTTAGGCGTTTGGTAAAAACCAGTAGACGACTTGACAAAAATATCGTTGTAATGTCCTTCAAAATTAGGCACGACCACGCCTTTGATAAGCGCTGATAGACGGGCAATCTGCGCCGGATCAAGCGCAGCCACCTCAATAATCCATTTTGCCACTTTAAGATGATCGATCGCCAGGCGGGTTCCCTCCAGCACTTCCCGTTTAACTGTGTCCTCATCGCCATTGATAAACGCGCGATAGTTACACACAAAATCCAGTTCGTCGGCGCCGTCTTCTATAGCCTGGGCAGCCTCGCGAAGTTTATCCCCGAGTGCGCTGTTGCCGTTTGGAAAGTCAATGACCGTCCCGACCAAAAGTGATGACTGTTCGCGGTCGACCATCTGTCGCGCCATCTTAACCATATCGGGCCTGATCATAATCAGCTTGAAACCTTCGTCTATGGCTTCCTTTACAAAACGCGCCACCACTTCCTGGTTTTCCTGCGGCGAAAGGCCGGCTTGTTCGGCGGTTTTAAGATAGGTTGAATCCAGATACTGTCGGACGTCCATAATTGCTTTGTTTAAATGAAAAAATCCCGCGGGGCAGGACTTTTTACTTATTTTTCTTTGGCTTGCCTGCCAGCCACACTACCGATGCAGCCAAAGCGCCCAGTGAATTCGCCAGTACATCGCGTACGTCGGCCATGCGGTTGGCGGTGAATTCCTGTTGTGCCCATTCAATGACCGATCCGTAAATCAGCGATGCTATCAGCACCATCATTACCATCGACAGCGGCTTAAAGGAGCTTCCCTGCAGGTGCATCAACCAAAGGAACGCAAACCCAAAGTGCATGATAAAATGAACACCTTTGTCGGCATTTTCAACCGGCACATTGGGCAATCCGGATAACTGAACCAAGCAGGCGACGCCAATGGCGACCGTCCAGCCCAAGGCCAGCATCAGCCAGATTTTACGCACCAATCAGGGCTTTGTAATCATCGGCCGACATGAGGCTGTCGTAATCGGCTGGGTTGGCTACCTTAACTTTAATCATCCAGCCGTTTCCGTAAGGATCGCTGTTGACGGTTTCAGGATTGGTATCCAGGTGTTCGTTAAATTCAATGATTTCGCCGGCCACGGGCAAAAACAAATCCGATACGGTTTTTACGGCCTCGACCGTTCCAAAAACTTCTTCGGCATCCAGCGTCTGGTCAACCGTTTCAACCTCAACGTACACAATGTCGCCAAGTTCCTTTTGGGCAAAATCAGTGATGCCAATGGTTGCCACATCGCCGTCAAGGCTTATCCATTCATGGTCTTTTGTGTACTTAAGGTGGGCCGGAATATTCATGTTTAAAAGGTTTGATTATACTGACAAATGTAAAATTTAAGCCGGGTATTTTAAAATGTTTGGGCGTTAATTTCCAAAGTTGTAACGCAGGGTGAAACCTGTGCGGATGTTGGTCATTGGGAACGACGTCGAAATCACCGCTTTCGAGAACTGGTGGTCGTAGTAGAATATGGCCGTCAGGTTCTTGCTGAATGCGTACTGCGCCGTCAATCGGGCCGACCAGATGTTCTGTCCGCCACCCAATTGATTGTTGTCATAATCCAGATATCGCACAATGGTTTTGTTGTTGCGGTAGCTGATATCGGCCTTGATATCGATGTCGCTGCGGATGATTCCCGTAGGATTGTCGGCCAGTTGCGAGGAGATGATTACGTCCTTGATGCGGTAGCCCAGACCCAAAACGTATTCCTGGCCCTGAACCTCGGTAAGCAGGTTGTTGTCAAAGCTCATCGACATGGAGCGATCTTTCTTCATCTCGGCCAGGAACTTAAACGAGTTCTTCATCTCGAAATCCACGCGGATGAGCGGGCTGAATTGCTCGACCAGATTGGCGTTGGCCACGATGATCTTGTTGTAGAAATTGCCGCCTGTGTCAGTTCCGTTGGGATTCTGATCGTATTCAAAGTTTGATCGGAACGAGTTTACCGTGTACGATGCCTTGTAGTTATGCTGAAGCGAGAAACGCTTGAATCGGTCCTTAAAGAACTTGTAGCGCATCAAACCGTTGTACTTGATGGTCCAGTTTGGAATCGGGATATCCCTGAAAATTCCGGTTGAAACACCGGACGCACTTGATCCTGTGTAGGCTGAAATAAATGCCGGTAAAAGTACCGCTTGGTTGTTCTTGCCAAAACCTACCGGGAAACCGTCGGCATCAGTTGGGAACGCCGTGGTTCCGTAGCGGCGCTCGGCCAGGCGGTTTGCAATGGTCAAGCGGTTTTCGCGGAAGTTGTCAAATGCTTCTGATCCGTTTTCGTCGCTCTTCATAAAGGCTGTCTTGATCAAAACCGTCGAAATTGAGAAGTTACCGGTTGTGTACGGCGACTCTGACTGATACGGCTGATCGAGGGACATGTCAACCCGGTATTGTTCCGAGTAGTTTTCGGCGTAAGCCCGATTGGCCACCAAATCAATTTTCAAGTCCGGGAACAGGTCGACATTGGCCGTAAAATCAAGCAATTTGTTCTCGACGCGCGTAAAGTTCTGGTTGAATTCCGGATAGGTTGTCAGCCAGCCGCGTTTGGCCGCTTCAAACCTAATATCGTCCTGCGATCCCAAGACAAACCAGGCCGATGGCTTGGTCGTTCCCAAAAACCCGACGCCCGGAAGGTAACCCGGAAGCACTGTGCCTTGGTTGTCGGTATAATTAACCTGAATGTTCTTGACACTCGTCAGCACCCCGATAAGTCCATCGAGGAATACGCCGCGGGTAGCTTCCTGAGGTTGCGCGCGGTTAACGATCCGCTCACCCGGTTTAGGTGCGGCCGGACGCGGAGCCTGACGTTGGGCCGGCTTTTTGCCAAGGCCGATGTACTTGTAAAACGCATCCATGTTAAAGCTGGTGTTCAATCGGTGCGATGCCGCGTTCTGGATGGTGTTACCCAGGTTAAATCCGTCAATGCTTTGCAAAGCCAGCGATGCGCGTTGCCAGTTGTAATCACCTGTATAGGTATAGTTTGACTTGACAAACGCCAAAAACGGCAGCTTGTTAAGCGGAAGTTCGTAGTTGACCACAATCTGCTGGGTATGCTGATTGGATTGCCCTATGTCAAAAAAGTCATCGAAAACCGTGACAGTATTGTCGGGCACGTTGTTCTCATCCATGTAATTCCGGACGATGTTGCTGTTGGAAACCGTGTAGTTCACCTTGAGCGACCGCGTCAGGTTGTAGTTGAGTCCGTACTGATAATTGAACAGATAGTTGCGGCGGTAAAGCGGCTCCAGCGGAATACCGGCTACGTCAACCTGACGGAATTGCTGTCGGTTGTACTGACGCAAAATGTTCGAGTTGAACGATATATTTGACGGCAGATAGTTAAAATTAAAATCCTTTAAAAGATTCCAATAATTGCTCTTCATGAACTTAGCGTTCTTGAGCGGCTCCACGGGCTTGTTCTGGAACGTATAGGCATAGTCGACAATAGCCGATACCTGCTGATCCAAATATTCCTCGACCTCAAAATCGTGGTGTTCCACCTCGTTGTACGAATAGGAAAGCGTCAGGTTTTCCGGATCGTAAACGCGTTGTTTTTGTTCGGGCGCGCGATCTTTCCTCACGCCGATAAAGTTGATGCTGGTGCGCTTGGTGTAATCGATGGCGCGTTCGCGAATGTTTTCCTTGGCTGCCTCACTCTGGGTGTTGTCCAGGATCTGCTCCAACTTGATATCCTGGTAGTACGGATCGTACTCCGGTGTGATGATCTCCTCGCCGACGCCATAGTTAAACGGAATGTTCAGTCCCCATTTTTTAGGCAACAGTTTACCCAACGCCAGGTTGGTCACCACATTGTACTGTTTGACATCCTCTCGGCTGCGTTCATTTGGTCCTTGCTCGAGTCCGCCAAAACCAATGGTACTCATGCGTCCGGTAGCAGATAGCGTGGCAAAATCGGCAATGTTCGAGTCGACGTTGACAACTGCCGCCATACCGCCTTTGTTGTCCATGTCGGCCATGCGCAACTCGTTAAACCACACTTCGCCCCGGATGTCCCTTGGCGTGGTCGAGAAACCTTCGGGCACACTCGGATTGCGGGTGTTGTTCTTGACGCCCACCATCAGCGTTCGCACCAGTCCAAAGTTTGGATTACCCTTGATACCAATCCGCGTCTCGTTTGACGCACCGGCACGCGAGGCGTCCAGATCGCCCTCATTGACAAAGCGGATCCCGTTGATGTCGGCCGGCGGCGCATCGGCACCCAAAGCCAGAATCTTGAGTTTGGTGAGTAAATCAAGCGAAATGTTCAGTTCGTTTTCATCCGGCCAGATTTCGCTGGCAGTTACGGCCGTCTGCGGCGATACCTTTAGCGGAAGCTGAACCTCGTAGAAGTTTTGGGTAAAGTCATTTCCAAAACGGATAAAAGCGATCATTTCATTGTCCTGAAGCGGGGTTCCGTCGTTAGGAAGCGCCTCGGCGTGCAGGAACATCTTGAGTTTCTTAAACTGACGCATGTCAACGCTCACGTTCTTGAACACGGCGCGCGCATCACCCGTCGACGACACATCGCCCGGCTCCAGACCGCCCATTCCAAGACCGTCTCCACGAATGCGCAATGAAAGCGACTGCTCGTTTTGGCGCACTACCGTATTGTTGTTGTAAAGTTCTTCGCGAACAACGCCCGGAGGTGAAAGGTACGGGATGGGCACGCGATCACCGTTTTCCTGGATGTTGACCGCCTGAACCTCAAAGTTGGTGGTGTCGTCGTCCGGATCGGGATCAGTGGCGTCAAGCGTGTTGACAAAACGGCGCCATTCCCCGCGAACCAAATCAAGCGCGCCAAAGCGTACGGTTATCGGTTCGCTAAATCCGGTCATAAACATACGCATGTAGTTGATGGTCCGGAAATCTGAAATGCCACCGATTATGTTCTCGTAGTTTGCAATCGGGATTTTGTACTGCAACCACCGGGCAATAACCGGTGTTTGAGCGCCCGTAGGAATATTGGCTGCGGTCACGTTATCACGGATATCGGTCACATAGCGATCGTTCAGGGTAACGTTGGGCTTTACATCGATGCTGTATTCATAGTACGCATTGATGGTGTTCATGGTATTGTCGCGGTTGATGTCCTCCACGTCGGGAACCGTAGTCGCCCCGCGGTTGGTGTTGCCTACCTCTACCGGCGAGTTGCCTTCCAGTCCGTTGTATTGTTTGTATCGCTCCTGGATTGAGCCTGAAGCGTTAAGATAATAGCGGTAGTTGTCTTGTGCCGGATCATCATAACCAGCAAAAGCAGCCGGAAAACGCTGGGCTTCCTGAGCGTCATTCAAGCCATCAAACCCAACGTCCTGCTGTCCGCGGTTTCCGCCGTCAACGTCAAAAGCGTAGATAAGCGACTGCGATGCCGGAATGTCACCCCACACTGATGGCGGCTGAACAAGCACGACATTATTGCCAAGTCCGTTTTCGTATTGCTTGCGCCCGTCCTTCAATACGTCTTCAGAAATCGATCCGAGGTTGAAAACGATTTTTCCGGTATTTGTTTGTTGCGGTGCATTTGGGTTAAAGGCATCGACATAAGGATCCAGCATCCAAAACTGGATATACTCTACGTTTGACTGCTCAAAGTTAGTTGAGTTGATGGCCCGCATGATGCCACCAAAGTTGTTGCGCGCCTCAAGGGCCGAAAAGCCGTTGGTGGCCGCCGCCGAAGGGTTAAAGTTGTATGGCCCGCGCTCGTTTGGATAGTAAGTAAGGTCGAGCGTACTTACAACCTGCGACTGACCTTGTACGATATCCGTCACGGGATACAATTCTTCACTGTAGATGCGTCGCGTGGCGTTAAAAGCGATATCCTGCGGTGTCAAGCCTCCGGGCGTTTCGGCATAAAACACAGGATCAATCGTGTACCATGAAAGTTTTGCGCGGCGGAAACCTGATTCGAGTCCGGGCAGCGACTGTCCAAAATCATTGTAGATGGGCGCACTCTCGGCGTCAAAGCCCGGCACGCTCGACAAACTCCACGAAAAAGGCGAACGCAGGTCGATGTTGGTCTGCGAACCTTCAAAGTCATCGACATAAATCGTGGACTCGCCTTCAAACTGATCGGCCCTTGGCGAATCCGGTTTAAGGAAAGCCACCTCGGCCCGCACCGAAATGTTTGACGGCACATCCGTATCAATGTTGGGAAGTTTGTTTACGATGCGCGTCAGGAACGGGACCTCGGTCGAGTAGTTCAGGTTGGCGCCAAAAATCGAGTTATTGACGGATTCCTGTCCGTAGTTTGACTTTTGCGTAAACGGACGCTCGGTCATTTTAAGGAACGTTGCGCCTACAAGGAAATTTTCGGAGAATTTGTGTTCGACGTTGACACCCATAAAACGGCGGGTCTGCTGGCCAAATACCGAATTGTTCTCTACCGAAACCTCTATCGGCGTTCCCGATGCCTGTAGCGCCGGATCCAGGATCTGCACCCTGCCCAACTGATAGTTGACGCTGTAATCGACACCTTCTACAAGAACGCGTCCTCCGGCCGTCACCACCACCGAACCGCGCGGCACGTTAAACGCCCCTATCGGGATGCCCTCGCCTCCGGTTGATTTAAAACGACCTTTAAGCTGGAATTTGTTCTTGTCCGAATCCTGCAAGGCGGCGGCCTGTGTGCTGGCATACATCGTCCTGAACACATATTTTGCTTGGTTGGCGTTATACGTCAGCGGATCGTTATAGTTTTCACCGGCAAGTCTCAGCTTGTCAAAAAGCGTTTTGCCAAAAGGCTCGACATTGGTAAAGATGATGCGGCCATTTTGCTGGTCGACGGTAAGTCCGGGCAAAAAGTCAAAAAATCCGTCCCCTCCAACCTGCGGGTCATTGTTGTAGTTAAGCTTGTCGAGGTTAAACACGCGCAAAAGCGGCGTCTCGGCAACCGGTTCGGCAGGCGGCGATGTTGGGAATGGCGTTCCCGATACCGGCTCGATGTAGTTAAGCGGCGACGGATCGGTGTACATGATGTTCAGGCGAAAATCTTCCTGCTCAAGCTGGAATGCGCCCGGAATCTGGTAGATGTTTTTCATCATCAGGTTCCAAACCGGATCCTGAACGTTGGTCAGGTTACTCTTGAGCATTTTAAGCAAAAGCGCCTGGGTCGAAACTGTTTCGGGCTGGCCGTTTGTCGGATTCTGTCCTTGGGTAACGGTCGCGTCAACGCCATCGGTTCCAAATTCACCTACCTGATACACCTGATCGCCCACGGTAAACTGGTAAGCCACCGCCAACACCTCGTCATTGGCCAGTCGCTGCTGAAGCGAGATATAACCCAGTTGCGGGTGATACGTAAATTCGTTGTCGGTTAGTTTGCGGGCGTTTTCCAGCTTGGCATAATCCTGTCCTTCGTCGGCCGGGAAGGTAAATCCCTGATCGACGGTCACGATCTCGCGGATGTTGTTGTTGAGCAAACTTTCGGCTCCGCCAATGGTTTCCGGGTTCAGGTCGTTGTTGCCGTTGTCCGGAGGTGAATTGGCCGGAACGTTGTAAAATCCTGCCGGTACCGGCGAGAGCGATACCACCGGCGTGGGATAGTTGGTCAGATCAGCCTCGCCGATATCCTGAAGCGCGATGATGTTGCGCAGGTTGTTGCCTGCCTGTGTCGTGTTGACGCGATTCTGCCGATTGGTTACCCAGACTTCGATACGCGTAATCTGCACCCGGCTGTTGATAAACGGATACTGCAATAGCGATTCGTCATATTTGTTGCGGAAATACTGCGACAGGAAAAAGTGTCGGTCGGCATCGTAATCCAGTCCAAAAATCTCAAAGTCCTGAACCGTACCGCCATTTTGGGCCGTAACGGTGCGCGTCTGTGATTTCTGTTCCGAGAAAATACCCGTAATCGTGGTGCGTCCAAACTGGAATTGCGCCTTGACACCAAAAAGGCTCTGCGCCCCCCGGATTAGTGAACTGCTCAGCGGAAGGCTAACGTTACCTATCTCGATTTTTTGCAGAATATCATCCTCGTCGGGCGTGTATTCAAGTTTGATAAGATTCTGGAACGCAAAGGTCGACTCCGTGTCATAGTTGGCGTTTACCTGAAGTCGCGTTCCCACTTTCCCCGTCAGGCTCATGCTGATGCGCTGGTCAAAGTCAAACGTGAATGCCTGGCGGTTGCGCGGTGAAAAAGCCGGATTGTCCTGCTTGGTGTAGCGCATGCCTAAATCCATCTCGACTGAACCCGTAGGTTTTACGTCGATCGTATTGCTGCCAAAAATCGTTTCAAAAAAACCGGAGTTAACGTAGTATCGTGGCAAAAGATCCTTTTTGGCCTCTTCACTTCCTTCCTTCTTGCCGTCGATGGCGTCTGATTTTTGTTTGAAATACTCCCGCATCGACTCACGAAGCATCAATTCCTGATACTCCTGACGCGTCATGATAACGGGATAATTGATGTTGAATCCGTCAACCGTATTAGTGTAGATGTAGCGGTCGATGGCCGGATCATACGTATAGGCCTCGAGAATACTGGGTGGATTCTGCAGTTGGATGGCGCCGGTATTATAGCCGACAGCGGTAGAATCCTGTTCTTCCTCGTCCTCTTGGGCAACCACCTGAGCCGATGCGAAAATCAGCAGCAAAAAAGTATAACGGAACAGCCGCGCCGCCCGATTGTAAAACGTTTCCAAATACTATAAATTTTTTAACGCCAGCTTGATGATCAGTTCAACCGAGGCTTCAGGCTCATCACGCATAATTTTTTCAACTGCCTTTTCTGCCAATTTTCTGTTAAAGCCCAGCACTTCCAGAGCTGATAACGCTTCATCCTTGTTTGTATTGCTTGGCCCTGCCGAAACTTCGTCCAAGTCATAGATTTTTAACACTTTGTCCCTTAGATCAAGCACAGCCCTTTGCGCGGTTTTGGCTCCAATTCCCTTGATGGATTGTATGGTTCCAACATCGCCGTGGGCCAGCGCATTGATGATTTGTCTCGGGTCGAGTGATGACAACATGGTGCGCGCAATTCCGGCACCTATCCCGGAAACCGAGATCAGCAGCCTAAACAGTTCGCGCTCGGCCTTCTCTACAAAACCGTACAAAGTGTGCGCATCTTCCTTGATTTGCAGATGGGTGTACAACCGAATATTCTCGCTTGCCGTAAGCAGCGAAAACGTGTGCAACGAGATGTTTACCCTGTAGCCCACCCCACCGCATTCAATGACAACTTCTGTAGGAGACTTTTCAACCAGCCGACCTTGTAAATGTGCAATCATATGTTAAACAATTGCCAAATATAGCAAAAAGGATTCGACGGTAGGTGTAGTTTTTGGCTAAAGTAGAACCGACTATTGGATCGACTGCCATTTTTTGCGATGTTTCTCTTTTTCCTGTGCATCAACCACTGCAACGGCCACCATGTTTACCATCTCCTCGACGCTTGCACCCAATTGAAAGATGTGCGCGGGCTTGGCCATTCCCATCATGATCGGACCAATGGATTCAACCTTGTAAAGCTCTTTGAGCATTTTATAGGTGATGTTTGAAGATTCCAGATTAGGGAAAATCAAAGTGTTAACTTTTTGGCCCGCCAGTTTTGAAAAAGGAAACTTACTGGCCAGCAAGTCCGGATTCAGCGCAAAGTCAGCCTGCAATTCGCCGTCGACAATAAGATCGGGGTAATACTTATGAAGGTAAGCTACCGCTTCCTGCACCTTGGCGCTCTGGGGCACGCCCGCCGACCCGAAGTTTGAAAACGACACCATCGCAATCACCGGTGTTATCCCAAACATTTTGACGGTGCGCGCGGTCATAAGCGCAATTTTCGCCAAATCATCAGCGGTAGGATTGGGATTGATGGCAGTATCCGATAGAAACATCGGACCGCGGTTGGTCAGCATCATGTTGGTGGTGGCAATCAGCGAAATTCCCGGCGCCTTCCCGATGAGTTGCATCATCGGCTTGGCCACGGTAGGATAACTGCGTGAATAACCAGAAACTACGGCATCGGCCTCACCTTCATTGACCATCATTGCGGCAAAATAATTCCGTTCGCGCATCCATTTTTGCGCGTCAATCAGCTGGATTCCCTTGCGGCGACGCATTTTCCAGAGCGTGTCGGCATAACGGTCACGGCGCTGGTCTTCCTCTTCTGATTTTGGATCGATGATCGGCACATCGGCTTCAAAGCCAAGTTCCTTTTTGAGTTCTAGAATAATCGTGCGATTCCCTAACAGGATGGGATGCGCAAGGTTGTCCTCATGCGCAATCTGAGCCACTTTTAAAACATCCAGATGATCAGCCTCGGCAAAAACCACCCGTTTTGGATCAGTCTTGGCGCGGTTGGCCAAAAGTCGGATCATTTTGTTGTCTGATCCGAGCCTTTCCAAAAGTTCATCGGTGTATTGATCCCAGTCGGTAATGGGCGCGGTGGCCACCCCTGATTCCATGGCTGCGCGCGCAACGGCAGGCGCCACGTGTGTAATCAGTCGCGGATCAAACGGCTTTGGAATGATGTAATCGCGCCCAAAAACCAACTTGGTCTCGCCGTAAGCAATGTTTACCTGCTCCGGAACGGTTTCCTTGGCCAGTGCGGCAAGCGCCTTTACAGCGGCCATTTTCATCGCTTCGTTGATGCGTGTGGCCCTCACGTCGAGCGCTCCGCGGAATATGTAGGGAAATCCCAGCACGTTGTTCACCTGGTTGGGATGGTCTGACCGGCCGGTAGCCATAATCAGATCTTCACGGGTTGAAACCGCCAGTTCATAATCAATTTCAGGCACCGGATTGGCCATGGCAAAAACAATCGGATTGTCGGCCATCGACAAAAGCATATCGGGTGTTAAAATGTTTCCCGCCGACAGGCCCAGGAACACATCGGCGCCTGCCATTGCCTGCTGCAGCGTCAAACCTGCCGTAGCAAGGGCATAAGGCTTTTGCAAGCTGGACAGATCAGATCGGTTGGCCGACAGCACGCCGTCTTTGTCGAACATAACAATATTTTCAGGCCGGACGCCCAGCAAAACGTACAGATTGGTACACGCCAAGGCCGCCGAGCCCGCGCCTGATACGACGAGTTTGATTTGCGAAATGTCTTTTCCGGCAAGTTCGAGCGCATTTAGCAGTGCCGCCGATGAGATGATGGCCGTGCCGTGCTGATCGTCGTGCATAATCGGAATCTGCAACTCCTCAACCAATCGACGCTCGATCTCGAATGATTCGGGCGCCTTGATGTCCTCGAGGTTGATGCCGCCAAATGTGGGCGCGATGTTTTTGACGGTTTGGATAAATTCGTCGACATTCTCAGTGTTGATTTCAATATCAAACACGTCGATGTCGGCAAAAATCTTAAACAACAACGCCTTACCTTCCATCACGGGCTTCGAGGCTTCAGGCCCAATGTTGCCCAACCCCAAAACCGCCGTCCCGTTAGAAATGACCGCTACCAGATTTCCCTTTGAGGTGTATTTGTAAACGTTGTTGACGTCTTTGGCGATTTCAAGGCAAGGCTCGGCCACACCCGGCGAGTAAGCCAGTGACAAATCGCGTTGGGTTGCGTATTTCTTGGTAGGAACAACCTTGATTTTACCTGGTGTAGGCTTGGCGTGGTATAAAAGCGCTTCGCGGCGTTTGCGGTATTGGTTCATAATTGGAAATTGCGGAACTACAAAGGTAACCAACGCCAGTCACACAAAAAAAGTACAGCGACTATTTTTCGCGGTGATCCGGACGTTGCAAACGGGCGCGCTGTGATTCGATGTTGCGCTTAAAACCGGCGAATCCGGCGCGCTTAACCGGCGAATCCTTAAAAACTTTGGCAAAGGTTTCCTGGGTGATTTCTTCCCAATCAGATTTTGACATGGCCAACAATTCAGGATTTGGGTTAAACAGCGGCTCGCGGTGAGGCTTGGAAAATCGATTCCACGGACAGACGTCCTGACAAACGTCACAGCCAAAAATCCAGTCGTCGAACTTGCCGTGATATGCCTGAGGAATGTTATCTTTTAATTCGATGGTGAAGTAGGAAATGCACTTGCTGCCGTCAACGACATACGGGGCAACAATAGCCTGTGTCGGACAGGCGTCAAGACAGGCGGTGCAAGTTCCACAGTGGTCGGTGGTAGGATGATCGTACGCTAGTTCCAGGTCGATAATCAACTCGGCGATAAAGTAAAACGATCCGGTTTTTTGCGTCAGCAGATTGGCGTTTTTACCAATCCAGCCCAATCCGCTTTTGGCCGCCCAGGCTTTGTCGAGTACCGGCGCCGAATCGACAAAAGCACGACCTTCAACCTGGCCGATGTGGGTTTGTATCGAGAAGAGGAGTTCGCGCAATTTGTCCTTGATGACAAAGTGATAGTCGCGACCATAGGCGTATTTGGAAATTTTGTACGACTCGGGGTTTTGCTTTTCTTGCGGATAGTAATTCAGCAACAGCGACACCACGCTTTTGGAACCTTCGACCAGCTTGGTTGGATCCAGCCGCTTGTCAAAGTGGTTTTCCATGTAGGCCATCTGCCCGTGCATGTTTTGGTTTAGCCAGTTTTCCAGACGGGGCGCCTCGTCTTCAAGAAATCCCGCTTTAGAGATGCCGCAGGAGAGAAAGCCGAGTCGGGCGGCTTCTTGTTTGATAAAGGCGGTGTTTTGGTTTTTGTCCATGGTGGGGTGGGGCCCCGCGCCTGCGGTCAGCAAGGCGCGGGGCCGCGATAGTTAGAACAATCCTCCCTGTAAACCGGGGTTCATTTTACCCAAATGACGATACGCCTTCTCGGTAACTTCGCGCCCTCGAGGCGTTCGGATGATAAAGCCTTCCTGAATCAAAAACGGCTCGTAGACTTCTTCGATGGTTTCGCCACTTTCTGAAACCGCAGTGGCCAGCGTTGACAATCCAACCGGACCGCCTTTAAACTTATCAATGATGGTATTCAGGATTTTGTTGTCCATTTCATCAAGGCCGTGCGCATCTACATTGAGTGCTTTAAGGGCAATGCGTGCAATTTCGATATCAATCTTACCATTCCCTTTGATTTGGGCAAAATCCCTAACCCGGCGCAACAAGGCATTGGCTATACGCGGGGTCCCGCGGCTGCGACCGGCAATCTCGATGGCAGCTTCCATAGAGATAGGAATTTTGATGATTGAGGCGCTGCGCTGGATAATCGTGGTAAGTAGCTCCCTGTCGTAATAATTCAATCGCGATGATATGCCAAAACGCGCGCGCATTGGAGCGGTCAGCAATCCGGAGCGTGTGGTAGCTCCTACAAGCGTAAACGGATTCAGGTTGATTTGCACGGTACGAGCATTCGGGCCTGATTCGATCATGATGTCAATCTTGAAATCCTCCATGGCCGAATAAAGATACTCTTCGACCACCGGACTTAGGCGATGGATTTCATCGATAAACAAAACGTCCCGCTCTTCCAGATTGGTCAGCAATCCGGCCAGATCGCCTGGCTTATCGAGCACCGGCCCCGACGTTATCCTGATGTTCACCCCGAGTTCATTGGCCAGAATGTTGGCAAGCGTGGTCTTTCCCAATCCCGGAGGGCCGTGAAAAAGAGCGTGATCCAGCGCTTCTCCACGTTGGTTGGCTGCCGCCACAAAAACCTTGAGATTGTCCAAAACCTGATCCTGGCCCGCAAAATCGTCAAACGCAAGCGGACGTAAACGGCGTTCGAGGTCAAGTTCTTCAGGAGCCAGACGGCGCGTGGGATCGAGATGTTCGTTCATATCACAAATATAGCCATTAAGACATCAAAAAAAGCCCGTCGTAAAGGACGGGCTTTTTATATTAGTGGTTGAGGACTTCCTCACCCGGTTTCATCGGGACGTCTTGTGGAACAAAATCGTCGTCGTGACCTGGTTTGCTGTAATCATACGCCCAACGGTGAACAGTTGGAATTTCACCCGGCCAGTTCCCGTGAATGTGCTCAACAGGAGCAGTCCATTCGAGTGTAGTGGCACGCCATGGGTTCTGAACTGATTTCTTACCGTAGAACATGCTATAGAAGAAGTTGAACAGGAACACCAACTGGAATGCACCGCCAACCAAGGCGAATACCGTAATCAGTACGTTTACATCCTGCAAATCGTCAAACAGCGGGAATGCAGTGTTGGTATAGTAACGGCGCGGAAGACCGGCCATTCCGATAAAGTGCATCGGGAAGAATACACCATAGGCACAGATAGCTGTCACCCAAAAGTGGATATACCCCAGGTTTTTATTCAGCATACGGCCAAACATACGCGGATACCAATGGTAGATTCCGGCAAACATCCCGTACAGCGCCGAGATACCCATTACAAGGTGAAAGTGGGCTACTACAAAGTAAGTGTCGTGTACGTTGATATCGAGTGTCGAGTCACCCAAGATGATACCGGTAAGACCACCTGTGATAAAAGTAGACACGAATCCGATAGCAAATAACATCGCCGTGTTCATCTGGATGTTTCCCTTCCAGATTGTCGTGATCCAGTTAAAGGCTTTTACGGCAGATGGAATCGCGATCAAAAGCGTGGTGAACGTAAAGACCGATCCAAGGAATGGGTTCATTCCGGAAAGGAACATGTGGTGACCCCAAACGATGGTTGAAAGGAACGCAATCGCAAGGATTGACATAATCATCGCGCGGTATCCAAAGATTGGCTTGCGTGAGTTGGTCGCCATAATTTCGGAAACCAAGCCCATGGCCGGAAGGATTACGATGTAAACCTCAGGGTGACCCAAGAACCAGAACAAGTGCTCAAACAATACCGGCGAACCACCCTGATAGTGAAGAACCTCTCCGGCAATGTATATGTCTGAAAGGAAGAAAGACGTACCAAAGCTGCGGTCCATGATCAACAGCAACGCAGCTGAGAGAAGAACCGGGAACGACACCACCCCGATAATGGCCGTAACAAAAAAGGCCCAGATGGTCAGTGGAAGTCGTGTCATTGACATTCCCTTGGTGCGAAGGTTGATTACCGTTACAATGTAATTAAGTGACCCGAGCAGTGACGAAGCGATGAAAATCGCCATCGACACCAACCAAAGTGTCATACCGGCGCCTGATCCGGGAATAGCCTGCGGAAGCGCCGACAGCGGAGGATAAATTGTCCAACCGGCTGATGCAGGTCCGGCTTCAACGAACAGCGAGATTACCATGATTACACTCGAAGTAAAGAACAACCAGTATGAAATCATGTTCAGGAATCCCGACGCCATATCGCGGGCACCAATCTGCAATGGAATAAGTAGGTTACTAAACGTGCCGGACAATCCGGCAGTCAGGACAAAGAACACCATAATCGTCCCGTGGATGGTCACCAGCGCCAGGTAAATGTCGTTGGTCATCACTCCGCCGGGCGCGTGCTTTTCACCCAAAAACCAAGAGAATACCTTGAATGATTCCTCCGGCCAGGCAAGCTGCATACGGAACAAAAGCGACATCCCGACACCAATAATTCCCATGATGATACCTGTAATCAGGTACTGCTTGGCGATCATCTTGTGATCGATGCTGAAAATGTATTTGGTTATAAAGGTGTCTTTATGGTGGTGTTCGTGACCATCGTGACCGTGATCGTGTGCGTGTCCGTGGTCGAGATCGTGAGCTACTGCTGACATAGTACTGCTTAATTAATTTCTTTTACAATTAGTTGGCTAAAGCAATTTCTTTAGGAGCTACCGCTGCCATTGCACCGGCCGAATCCTTAGCTTGAGCAGGTGCATCGGCGGGAGCATCAGCTGCCTTTTCCTCTTGCATCTTTTGAGCCATGGTCTTTTGTTCAGACAGCCATCTTTCATAGTCGGCCGGTTCGTGAACAACAACTTTCATCTGCATGTTGTAATGCGATGTACCGCAAATCTTGTTACACAGCAAGACATAGTCAAATGTGTACGGATCGAGCCCTTCTTTACCGGCTGCAATCAGTTCCTTGCTGCGCTTGGCGCGAAGATCGTTAATTTTAGCCACCTTTTCAGGCATTCCCGGACGGTTGCGCATCTCCTCGGTAGTAAACTTTGGAACAAACGCAAACTGGGTAACCATTCCCGGCACGCAGTTCATTTGTGCGCGAAAGTGGGGCAGGTAAAATGAGTGCAGAACGTCCTGTGAACGCAATTTGAACAACACCTTTTTTCCTTTAGGGATATGCAACTCTGAGGCAGTGATGTCGTCCTGAGAATGCGCGTCTGACATATCTACCCCCAGCGTATTGGTTCCTTCAATGTAGCGAACGTTAGCCTTGCCCAAAACGTTGTCTTTGCCTGAGTAGCGAACTTCCCAGCTAAATTGCTTGGCATAGACTTCAACCACGATTGGGTTTTCATCTTCGTCAACATACATGATGTTGGTCCAGGCGAACAATCCGTAAAGGATAAGACCGGCAAGGACGATGGCAGGAATTACCGACCAGATAAACTCCAGGCGGTCGTTATCGGCAAAATAAAGTGCGACCTTGCCTTGCTTCCCACGGTATTTAAAAGAGAAGTAGTGCAAAAGCGCTTGGGTAATGGTTTGAACAATGAAGATGATCCACAACGTAAGCACCATCAGATTGTCAACCTGCTCTCCGTGTTCGGAAGCCGAATCGCTGATAAGCGGAAGACTGCCGTACTCAACAACGCAAAAGATCGTAATGATATAGATAAAAGCCAGAAACCCGAACATCAGGTAACCCTGGATGTTGTTGTCTCTATCGGTTGCAATTTCAGAATTGTCTGAAGCCGTACCGCTGCCGATCTGGGTAAGATCAAAGATTTTAGTCAATTGCCATATCGCAATAGCCAATAAAACTAAAACTATAATTACCAACAAACTTGTCATCTGTTTCTTGCTTTAAATATTAATAATGGAAATGTTTACTTTCTTCAATGAACGGGTTGCGTTTTGGCAACAGCGGTGCTTTTGTCAGTGCGGTGAAGACCACCAGCAGGAACAGACCCAGGAAGAACAGGACAGCGCCAATTTCAGGCACGCCGATAAACCAACGGTCGCCAACGGTAGCAGGCATGATCATGTTGAAGAAATCAATGTAGTGTCCAAACAGGATTACCACTCCGGCCATGACAAGAATCCAGGTAACACGTTTGAAATCTGTATTGATAAGAATCAAAAGCGGGAACACAAAGTTCATCACCACAGCACCCCAGAAAGGAAGCGTGTAATCGTTAATACGGGTGATGAAATACGTAACCTCTTCCGGTATATTGGCATACCAGATCAGCATGAACTGTGAAAACCAAAGGTAAGTCCAGAATACGCTGATGCCAAACATAAACTTGGCGAGGTCATGGATGTGGCTGGTGTTGACATGCTCAAGATAGCCTTTGCCCTTCAGGTAAAGCGTCACCAAACAGATAGTCGTGATTCCGCTCACAAAGAAGCTGGCAAACACATACCATCCAAAAAGCGTGGAGAACCAGTGCGGATCAAGTGACATGATCCAGTCCCATGACATGATAGATTCTGATACTATAAAGAATACCAGAAATCCGGCCGAAATGTTAAAGTTCTTTTTGTAATAGCGATCGTCATCGGCTTCGTCCTGTGCCAGACAGTTTTTGCGAGAATAGTATTGGTACAGGTTCCAGCCCAAAAGGAAGATCGCAGCGCGGATCAACCAGAAAGGAACGTTTAGGTAGCCAGCTTTACCGGCAACCAGTTTGTCGTAGTTCTCGTGTGCAGGATCAGTGATTCCATCAGCCATCCATACAAAAAGGTGGTTCATGTGGAAAGCCGACATTAGCAACAACACAAAGAAAATTACCGAACCTATCGGCAGGTAAGCTGTAATTCCCTGCATCACGCGGAACAAAACCGGTGACCATCCGGCCTGAGCCACTTGCTGGATCCCGTAAAAAGCCAGTACGCCAAGTGTAAGCAACAGGAAAAAGATACAGGCTACATAGACTGCTGCCCATGGCTTGTTCTGCAATTGGTGAAGTACGTGCTCCAGGTGTTCCTGGTGATCAGCGTGGGCGTCATGAGCGGAGTGGGCAGGTGCCGCAGCTTGCTCTACTTTATTGGTCTCGGCAACCGGCGCTTCAGCAGCGGCAGTAACTGAAAGGCTGTCATTGGCTACACTGTCCAGTTGGGTGTGGGCAGCATCGTGCTCGTGAGCAACCGCCGGAGCTTCAGCAGCAGGCTGGGCAGGTGCATGGTTGGCTTGGGTACCGTGATGTCCTCCGTGCGCCGCTTCCTCATCGGCAAGAATTTTCTCGACATCCTGGATGGTTTTCGGCGCGGTTAAAAAACCGTATCCAATCCCCAGAAAGCCTACGACTATCAGGATTAAAGAGAATGTTTTAAGTTTACTAGAAAGTGTATACATAACTTATTCCGATCAGTTTATTCTACAATTAAAGTCCGGCTTTGAGTTTCATTACGTACTCAGATACCTGCCAACGCTCTTCAGTGTTAAGCTGGTTTGCGTATGATCCCATCGCGTTCAAGCCATAGGTCTGAACGTGGAATACGCTACCTGCCGTAATCACCCTGTCTTTGTAACTTGGAACACCAAGATACTTTTCCTTTTTAACCAAGGCGCCTTTTCCGTCACCGGTTTCGCCATGGCAGATACCACAATAGACATCGTAAAGGAACTTCGCGCGCTCTTCGTCAAACGCAAGCGAATCAAGCGGTGATTTCAGATTAGCCTTTGCAAGTTCATATCCGGCTGTACTGTTTTCGTACTCGTAAGGAACGAATCCTCGGTTGATGGTACCGGCCGGCGGAAGCTGTGCTGAAACGCCCCCACGGGTAAACGCTTCCGACTCAACATAAGTTTCATACGCCACCGACTCATACATGTTTGGAAAATACTGGTAATTCGGGCTGCGTTTATCAAAGCAGGAAGTAGTCAGTATGGCGATACCGGCCACCAGGGCCACTTTATATAGACTTTTCATATCAGTGCTTTTCTATTACTTTAACTTCAACGGCACCAGTATTCTTAAAGAATGATACCATATCGTCTTCGTTTCCGCTTATGGCAACCTCCATCAAAAAGTG
Organism: uncultured Flavobacterium sp.; assembly: GCA_934636265.1. GTDB lineage: Bacteria > Bacteroidota > Bacteroidia > Flavobacteriales > Flavobacteriaceae > Flavobacterium. The sequence continues at coordinate 9,909 of CAKUAD010000018.1, read as the reverse complement.
ATCGTCGGTCGTGCGGACATCAGGGTTTTCAGCTTTTTTGAACGGCCACAATTTGCTGCGCATGTAAAAGGTGATTACCATAAGGTGAGCGGCAAAGAATACCGTCATCTCAAACATTACAGGAACAAACGCAGGCATGTTCTGTATGTAACTCATGCTTGGCTTTCCGCCGATGTCTTGCGGCCAGTCCTGAATCATGATGTTGTTCATCATCCAGGTAGCAGTTGCCAGACCGATGCACCCGTAAATAAAGGCGCAAATAGCCAGGCGTGTCGGAGCAAGTCCCATCGCCTTGTCGAGTCCGTGAACCGGGAAAGGCGTGTAAATCTCTTCAATGTGATGATGTGCGGCGCGCGTCTTTTTAACGGCGTCCATCAGGACATCATCATCGTTATAGATGGCGTGCAGAACTCTATTAGTGGTGGTCATGGTGCGAATTTTTATTAGCTTCTCTTTCCCTCTTATAATTTTCTCCGGAGCTCTTCAGGATAGTTTTAACCTCGGCCTGCGCGATTACCGGGAAGGTACGGGCGTAGAGCAGGAAGAGTACAAAGAAGAATCCGATGGTTCCGATGTAAATTCCAATGTCGACGAATGTTGGCGAGAACATCGTCCATGAGGACGGAAGGTAATCGCGGTGCAATGAAGTCACGATGATTACAAAACGCTCGAACCACATACCGATGTTTACCACAATTGAAATGATAAACGAGAACATGATGCTGGTGCGGAGTTTCTTGAACCACATGAACTGCGGCGAGAATACGTTACAGGTCATCATTGACCAATAAGCCCACCAGTAAGGACCTGTTGCACGGTTAAGGAACGCGTACTGCTCATATTCCACTCCTGAATACCAGGCCACGAAAAGCTCGGTGATGTAAGCCACACCTACTATCGATCCGGTAATCATGATGATGATGTTCATGAGTTCGATGTGCTGGATGGTGATGTAGGCTTCCATGTTTGACACCTTTCGCATAATGATCAAAAGCGTGTTTACCATCGCAAATCCTGAAAATACCGCTCCGGCAACAAAGTATGGAGGGAAGATGGTCGTGTGCCATCCCGGAATTACCGAGGTAGCAAAGTCAAAGGATACGATAGTGTGAACTGAAAGTACAAGTGGCGTGGCCAAACCTGCAAGAACCAGTGATACCTCCTCAAAACGTTGCCAGTCTTTGGCGCGTCCGCTCCATCCAAAACTCAGGATGCTGTAAATGCGCTTGGTAAACGGTGTAACGGCGCGGTCGCGGAGCATTGCAAAGTCAGGCAAAAGTCCTGTCCACCAGAAAACCAGTGATACTGAGAGGTAAGTTGAAATCGCAAATACGTCCCAAAGAAGCGGTGAGTTAAAGTTAACCCAAAGTGATCCGAACTGGTTAGGGATAGGAAGTACCCAGTATCCCAGCCATGGACGGCCCATGTGGATGATCGGGAACAAACCGGCCTGTACTACCGAGAAGATAGTCATTGCCTCGGCCGAGCGGTTGATCGCCATTCTCCAGCGCTGACGGAACAAAAGGAGTACGGCCGAAATCAGCGTTCCCGCGTGACCGATACCTACCCACCACACAAAGTTGGTGATATCCCAGGCCCAGCCTACGGTTTTGTTAAGACCCCAGGTTCCGATTCCGGTTGAGATGGTATAGATGATACATCCAAGACCCCAAAGGAATGCGGCCAGTGAGATTAAAAATACGGTCCACCATTGTTTATTGGCTCGGCCTTCAACAGGCGCGGCGATATCAACCGTTACGTCGTGATAGGTTTTATCACCAATAACCAAAGGCTTTCTGATGGGTGCTTCGTAGTGAGACGACATAATCCTTTTATAATGTTCTTAAATAGTTCTTTATACGTTTCTTACTTTCACGTGGTAGAATACGTTCGGCTTTGTTCCGACGTGCTCCAACAGGTGGTATGACCTGTCGCTCTGTGAAAGCTTGGCAACTTCATCTTCTTTTGCGTTGACGTCACCAAACACCAGTGCTCCGGACGAACAAGCGGCTGAACATGCCACATAGAATTCATCTTTCTTAACTGGACGTCCGTCCTTCTTGGCGCGCAAGATTACCTCCTGGGTAAGCTGCACACAGAATGAACATTTTTCCATAACACCGCGCGAACGAACGTTTACGTCAGGGTTAAGAACCATACGGCCCAGGTCGTCGTTCATGTGGAAGTCAAACTCATCGTTCTGGGCATAGAGGAACCAGTTAAAACGACGCACTTTGTACGGACAGTTGTTAGCGCAATAACGGGTACCGACGCAACGGTTGTAAGCCATGTGGTTGTGACCCTGGCGGCTGTGCGAAGTAGCGGCAACCGGACAGACCGTTTCACACGGAGCGTGGTTACAGTGCTGACACATCACAGGCTGGAAGGCCACTTGAGGGTTGTCGGCTGGCTCTTCCATCTGACCAAATCCGCCCAGCGATCCTTTTTCGCCAAACAGACCATCCATTTCTTCCTTCTTCTGGACGTCCTGCTTAAAGGTATCCTCAGATGAATAGTAGCGGTCGATGCGAAGCCAGTGCATATCCCGGCTTCGGCGAACTTCCTCCTTGCCTACTACCGGAACGTTATTCTCGGCATGACAAGCGATTACGCACGCTCCACAACCTGTACAGGCATTGAGGTCAATTGACAGGTTGAAATGGTGACCCACCGAGCGGTCAAATGATTCCCAGAGATCAACCTTGGTAACAGGAGTTTCCTTGTGATCCAGTGAAACAACCGGGATTGGGTTCCACACTTCAGCATTTTCCTTATTGTATACGTCAAGCGTAGTTTCCTTGATGATATCCCCGCGGCCCATCAATGTCTTTTGCGACTGAACGCAAGCAAACTCATGGGTTCCATCGGCCTTTTTCACTGAAACAGGCTGGACGCTGTTGAATCCTTTGTAAAGCGCATAGGCATTGACACCGGTCTGCATCGCTTCCTTTAGCGCAGCCTTGCGGCCATAACCCAATGAAAGTCCGATGGTTCCCGGAGCCTGTCCCGGCTGAACGATTACGGGAACGCGCTCCAATGTGGCATTGCCCACCGTAAGCGAAATGTATCCACCGTTTAAACCGCCATCGGCTACTACCCAGTTTGAAATGCCAAGCTTTTCAGCATCGGCCTTTGAAACCGTAGCATAGTTGTCCCACGACACGCGGGTAATTGGGTCCGGCAATTCCTGAAGCCATGGGTTATTGGCTTGCTGGCCATCGCCCATTCCGGTTTTGGTATAGATTACCAACTCAAACTCTCCTTGCTTTTTAGCAGCGGCAAGAGCAGATGCGGCGGCGGCGGCATTCACGGTTCCGGCGGAAGGTCCGGCAGCAGCAGTGGCGATAACACCATCGTGCAACACTTGGTTCCAGCTTGATCCTGCCGTGTAGGCTGAAGAGTTGGCTTTGATGTAATCGTAGAAACTTCCGTTGTATCCTGTCCAGGTCAATAGAGCGTCCTGGAACTGACGGGTGTTAAACAACGGACGGATTGTAGGCTGGGTTAGCGCGTATGAACCATTGGTAAACATGTGGTCATTCCACGATTCCAGATAATGAGGTGCGGCAGCCGCAATGGTTGTCATCGATGCTGTCTCATCCTCTTTCATAGAGAACGCCACCGACATTTTCGTTTTTTTCAGGCCCACCACAAAATCGGATGCGTCCGGAAGTGTGTACACAGGGTTGACACCGCTCATGATCAGCGTGTGAACCTTGTCGGCCTTCATATCGTCAATAAGTTGTTTGACCGCCGCATTTGATCCTTTGCGAACCATGCGGGCCGGAGCACCAACAAAAGCCTCGCTGCTTAAGGCCTGGTTGATGGCCAATACCAGCAATTGGGCATTTTTATCGTCGATCCCGCACACCAGAACGCCTTTGCTTCCGGCAGCTTTGAGTTGCTGGGCAGCTTTGGTTACCTGATCTTCGGCAGCGATTTTAGTTGTACCGACCGACTGACCGGTAATGATGTTGTAGATTTTTACCAGCGCCTGTTTTTGATCGGCCACTGACATTGGAACACGCTTGTCGGCGTTGGCACCGGAAAGCGACATGTTAGCCTCGAACTGGAAGTGGCGCGACATTTTGCCTTGTTGCGGAATGCGACCCTTGGCATATCCTGAATCGTATCCGCCGCCTTGCCAGTCACCCAAAAAGTCGGCACCGACCGAAACAATCAAGTTAGCTTTTGAAAAGTCATAATCCACCAACGCACGCTGACCGTAAGCCATCTCGTAGGCATCCAATGCTTCAGATGAGGAAACCGCGTCATATACGACGTGGCGTGCGTTTGGAGTGCGGGCAATAAACTCATTGACCAGTTTTTCAGTTGAAGGACTGGCCAGCGTACCGGTCAGGATCACGACCTGTCCGCTGCGGGCTTTGGCATCGTCAAGACCCATTTTGACTCGGGCGTCAACGTCTGACCATGAAACGCTCTTGCCACCAATCTTTGGATTTTTGAGGCGAAGGCTGTCGTACATCGACAAAACCGACGCGTGAACACGGGCGTTGGCTGAAAACTTAGCGCCCGGCATGTTGTTGTTTTCAATTTTGATCGGACGCCCTTCGCGGGTTTTGACCAAAATGTTGGCAAAGTCAAATCCGTCAAAAGCCGTGGTGGCATAATATTCAGCCACTCCGGGAATGATCTGCTCAGGCTGAACCACGTATGGAATCGCCTTGTGCACCGGACCCTCGCAGGCAGCCAATGAAGCGGCAGCCGTACTAAAGCCAACATATTTTAAGAAATCACGACGTGTTGTTGATGAAGAAGCAAGCGCCTCTTTGTCGCCAAGAAACTGATCCACCGGAAGCGGTTCGGCAAATTCGTTTTGCTTCAGCGTCTCAACAATAGAACTTCCATTCAGTTCCTCAACACTTTTCCAGTATTTCTTGTTTGATGACATCCTATGTAAATTTTCTTCTTAGTAATTGATTAATAGTGGCATTTGCCGCACTCCAGACCACCCATTTGGGCAGCAGTAAGTTTTTCAACACCGTACTTCTTGGAAAGCTCTTCGTGAATCTTGGTGTAATAACCGTTGTCTTTGATTTTCACGTCGGTCTTGCGGTGGCAATCGATACACCAGCCCATGGTAAGCGGAGAGTATTGCTTCATAAGTTCATACTCCTCTACCGGTCCGTGACACTCCTGACATTCCAGACCGGCAACCGTTACGTGTTGCGCGTGGTTAAAGTAAGCAAAGTCAGGCAGGTTGTGAATACGAACCCATTTTACCGGCTTGGTTTTACCCGTGTACTTCTGAGCATTCTTATCCCATCCTACGGCGTCATATAGCTTTTGGATTTCGGCATCGTAAAACGCTTTTGAATATTCAGGGGTAGCAGTTGTCTCGGCAACCTCGCTGATGTTTTTGTGACAGTTCATACACACGTTCAACGACGGGATTCCTGCATTTTTGCTCACACGGGCAGCCGAGTGACAATACTTACAATCAATCTCGTTATCGCCAGCGTGAATCTTGTGAGAATAGTGGATAGGCTGAATTGGCTCATAACCTTGGTCAACGCCAACCTGCATAGTGTATCCGTAAACAAAGTATCCGGCAGCAAGCAAGAGGAAAACGCTGGTTACGAATACCAGGAACTGATTTTTGGCAAACGCTTTCCAGATTGGCATTCCAGCTGTACGCGCAGGAATTTCAAGTCCGCGGGATTCAGCAACACGGGTCAGGACGCGGTTTACCATTACCAGCATCACCACCAGGATTCCCATCACCACGATGAGCGCACCCAGAATGACATTGTTTGAGATTCCGCTGTCAGACCCTTGAGTGCCCGGAGGGCCGGCTGTAGCATTAGGCGTTGGAGCCGGAGCTTTTTTCTCCTCTGAAGTATACGCGAGAATATCGTCGATGTCTTTGTCAGAGAGTTGCGGGAACGGTGTCATTACCGCACCATTGTACTCTTTGAAAATCGCAACAGCCTTAGCATCGCCTGATTTCACCATTTCCGAGCTGTTGCGGATCCACGTCTGGAGCCACGCGCGGTCGTACTTGGCCGCTACTCCACGAAGCGCGGGACCCGTTGCCTTGGCGTCCATCTTGTGACACGCCGCGCAATGAGTATTAAACAGCGCCTTTCCGGCAGCAGCATCACCTCCGCCGGCAGCACCCGCATCAGCAGGAGCCTCAGTTGCCGCAGCCGCATCCGGAGCAGCATCTTGAGCGCGGAGTGAGAGCGAAAACTGAAACAGAAAGACAAAACTGAGAAGGGAAATCCTGAAAATGGAAATATGGTTACCCATTTTTTTCATGTTGTAAATGATTATCGACAGTAAATTTTGTCCCGATTTTTGCCAGCAATTCAGGCAAAACCGCACACTTCTTTGAAATTTGCACAAAAATAAGACTTATGCAGGATTTCCAAAGCCTTAAAATAGTCTTAAATTCAATTTATACCGATTCTAAATAATGGTTTGCAAGACTATGTTTGAAATGCCTACATTTGTATTTCTAAATCACAGATTTATGAAAATGAAAAACTTTTTTGCCACTGCCACGCTTATATTTTTGTCAGGATTTTCTGTTGAAATGAGTGCCCAAAACGAAACTGGAACCATTGCGCAGGATCCCAAATTTGAGCAGATGTTGGCTGAAAAGCGTCGGATAAACGCGTCGATTACGGTAAATGATCGCTATAAAGTGCAGATTTACACCGGCGACAATGAAAATGCAAAAAAGAGCCTGGCTGATTTTAAACGCCAGTTCCCCATGATGGACGCCACCATCATATTTAGTACTCCTTCTTACAAAGTTTGGGCAGGCAACTTCAAGACCCGCATCGAAGCCGAACGCAACCTCGCCGAAGTGCGAAAGAAATACCCCAATGCGTTTTTGATCAAACCCAACAAAAAAGGTTAATCCCAAATTTGCGATAATACAAAAGAACGCAGTCGTGAATTTACTGTCGGAGTGCTGTATTTGTAATTCAATGCAGATTTAACAATTTTTACAGATAATCCGTAACCGGATTTGCGCAGACTTCCATAGGGATATACCCCATCTTCCCCTACCCATGGTGCGAAGTTATCGGATTTTCCGGACAAGGCGTTACAGACAATCTGCCGAAAATGTTAATTCAGATTCCAGCTTATCAATCGCCCCAAAATAAAAAAAAACCCTCTTTCGAGGGCTTTCTTATTTAAGTTTCTTTTTGACTGCTACTTCCTGGAAGGCTTCAATCGTATCGTTTAATTCGATGTCATTGTAACCCTTTATCTGAATACCGCAATCATAGCCTTTCGAGACTTCCTTAACGTCGTCCTTAAAGCGCTTGAGTGTCGAGAGTTCGCCGGAATGGACCACAACTCCCTCGCGGATGATGCGAATCTTTGACGAGCGGAAAATCTTTCCGTCGGTGACCATACATCCTGCGATCGTACCCACTTTTGAGATCTTGAACAGTTCGCGGATTTCGGCCGTACCAGTGATTTCTTCCTTCATCTCAGGCGACAACATTCCTTCCATCGCATCTTTCAAATCGTCGATGGCATCATAGATGATCGAGTAGTGGCGGATGTCAATTTCTTCCTTATCGGCCAGTTGCTTGGCAGCTCCGGCAGGACGAACGTTAAATCCGATGATGATCGCATCTGACGCCGACGCCAACATAACGTCAGATTCGGTGATCGCTCCTACTCCTTTGTGGATGATGTTGATCTGAATCTCTTCGGTTGACAATTTTGAGAATGAATCTGTAAGTGCTTCAACCGATCCGTCCACGTCACCCTTGATAATGATGTTGAGTTCCTTAAACTGACCCAGCGCAATCCGCCTTCCGATTTCGGCCAGCGTAATGTGACGTTGTGTCCGCACCGATTGCTCGCGCTGCAACTGCGTACGCTTGACGGCAATCTGCTTGGCTTCGCGCTCGTCTTCAAAGACGCTGAACTTATCGCCTGCAGTTGGAGCTCCGTCCAATCCGAGTACCGATACCGGCGTCGATGGACCTGCTTCTTTAATAGTATGACCGCGCTCGTCGTGCATGGCCCGAATCTTACCGTGGTTTTTACCGGCCAGCATATAGTCGCCAACGCGGAGTGTTCCGTTTTGAACCAATATGGTCGCAACATAACCTTTTCCTTTATCCAGCTGCGCCTCGACCACAGTTCCCTGCGCCAGTCGGTCCGGGTTGGCTTTAAGGTCAAGGATTTCGGCCTCAAGCAATACTTTTTCCAGCAATTCCTTAACACCCAAACCGGTTTTGGCCGAGATGTCGTGTGACTGGATTTTTCCGCCCCAATCCTCAACCAAGAGATTCATGGCCGCAAGTTGTTCCTTGATCTTGTCAGGGTTGGCATTTGGCTTGTCAATCTTGTTGATGGCAAAAATGATTGGGACACCGGCAGCCTGAGCGTGGCTGATGGCTTCTTTGGTTTGTGGCATGATGGCGTCGTCGGCTGCAATCACGATGATCGCAATGTCGGTAACCTGAGCACCACGGGCACGCATCGCGGTAAACGCCTCGTGGCCCGGTGTATCCAGGAAAGCAATTTTTTCGCCGTTTTCCAGCGTAACGCCATAAGCGCCAATGTGCTGTGTGATACCTCCTGATTCGCCGGCAATAACGTTTTCTTTACGGATGTAGTCCAAAAGCGAGGTCTTTCCGTGGTCAACGTGACCCATAACGGTAACAATAGGCGCACGGGCTACCAAATCCTCCGCCCGATCCTCGGTCACCTGAAGGTTTTCCTCAAGGTCAGTGGTGATAAACTCAACCTCGTAACCAAATTCGTCGGCTACGATAGACAGTGTTTCGGCGTCCAGGCGCTGGTTCATGGTCACCATGATTCCCAGTGACATACAAGTACCGATAACCTTTGTAATCGGCACGTCCATCATCGTCGCGATTTCGCCCACGGTAACAAACTCGGTTACCTTGAGGATTTTGCTTCCCTCCTCCAGTGAACGTTGCTCGTCCTCTGATTTTTGACGGTGGGTATCCCGCTTGTCGCGACGGTATTTTGCCGCTTTGGATTTTCCGCCCTTGCCCTGGAGTTTCTCCAGCGTTTCGCGAATCTGGTTTTTAACTTCCTCTTCTGTAGGCTCAACCTTGGCTGCAACGGCCGGACGACTGCCCGGTTTTCCGGGACGCGCAGGACGATTGCCCTGAGACTGGCCGGGGCGGTTTTGCCCGGGCGTTCCCTGACGCGAATCTCCAGGCTTGCCAGGAATGCGCTTGCGTTTACCTTTTACGCTGTCACCTGGTTCTTCTTTTTTCTTGCGGGCTGCAAACTGAGAAAGATCAATCACCTGTCCTGTGGACTTGGTACCTTCCAGAACGGTGTAGTTGGTTTTGTGCTCTGCAGGCTTGTCTGGTTGCGGCTCGGCCGATTTCTCCGGCTCCTTGGCCGGCTCCGGTTGCTTAACCACCGGAACTTCGGCAGGCTTGGGCGCTGACTTAACAGGCTCAGGCTTTTCCGCCTCGGGCATTGCCGGCTCAGGCTTTGCAGGTTCGGGCGCAGCTTTCTTAGGCTCAAGGTCGATGGTACCAACCTGCTTAAGCCCGGATACGCTGGCCTTCGCGCGAATAACTTCCTGTTGTTGACGCTCCTCTTCCTGGCGACGCTGGGCCTCGAGCTCGCGTTCGCGCTCCAGCCTTAGTGCCTCTTTTTCCTTGCGTTTTTCTTCGCTAACTTCCAGCGATGCAACTTTTTTGCCTTTATCTCCGGCAAATTGAAGCTGCAACAGATTGTATTCATTATCAGAAATCTTGGCATTCGGATTCGACTCAATCGCAATGCCCTTCTCCTTGAGATGGTCCACGGCGCGGTCGAGCGAAATGTTGAATTCCCGCAAAACCTTGTTTATTCTTATTGTTCTTTCTTCAGACATATAAACCTATTAGCTTTTTCTGGTGTTGTGTTGTTGTTAGGCCAGAT
>CAKUAD010000017.1 GCA_934636265.1 uncultured Flavobacterium sp. | reverse complement strand
CCCAGATTATCGGGAATGTGGACCCACCTTGAACGCCAGCGTGGTGGTATCGGGATGCGTGGTCCGGGTGAAACGGAAATTGAAACTGACCGCCGGATTGTCCGCGATCGCATCGCCTTGCTAAAGGACAAGATTAAAACCATCGACAAACAAATGGCCATTCAGCGCAGCAACCGCGGGGCCATGGTCAGGGTTGCACTGGTAGGCTACACCAACGTAGGCAAATCGACCCTGATGAACGCCATTGGCAAAAGTGACGTTTTTGTTGAAAACAAGCTTTTTGCGACGCTCGACACCACGGTGCGCAAGGTAGTCATCAAAAACCTTCCGTTTCTTTTGTCAGATACGGTTGGGTTTATCCGTAAACTTCCCACGCAATTGGTGGAATCGTTTAAAAGTACGCTTGATGAAGTGCGCGAAGCCGATTTGCTGCTGCACGTAGTGGATATTTCACATCCGGATTTTGAGGATCACATCGAATCAGTCAACCAGACCCTTGCGGACATCAAAAGCGCCGATAAGCCTACCTTGATGATTTTCAACAAGATTGACGCCTATCGGCCACTGGTGATTGAGGACGATGACCTCATGACCGAACGCACCCGTCGCCATTACACCCTCGAGGAATGGAAGCAAACTTGGATGTCTAACGTGGGTGCCGACAATGCACTGTTCATATCGGCCACTGAAAAACAAAATTTTGAGGAATTCCGACGCCGCGTATATGAAGCCGTCCGGAAAATCCACATCACCCGATTCCCGTACAACAATTTCCTATATCCGGATTACGATCACGCCGAAGAGGAAAAGTCATAGTTGCAACTTTAAGACTAACTTAGAATCCGTAATTGAACCCTACTCCAAATACCTGGCGGACCTGGAATCCGCGATAGGCGTTGTCATCGTATATTGTTTGGAAGGCAATATTTGTCGTTAAGTATTTGTTGATTTTCAGCACAATGTTTAACTGATAATCAATATCGACATTTTGCGGGTCTTCCAGATAATTTGAGTACAGGTTCAGGATATTCTCGAAAGATACGTTGGCCATCACGACAAACTTGTAGTAGCCCGATGCGTTTAAACCAAGCTCGTAGCGGATGGACTCGCCTTCTTGAACTCCAAAATACGCATCTTCCGGCAGGGTAAATGACTTGTCGACAATGGTGATTTTTGACGTGGCAGGCGCCAGATTGAATTTAAGGTTGTCATCGCGCTTCCACATTATACCCGGGCCAAATGAGAGATATGCCGGCGATAAGAAATTGGTATACTCGACGCGGGTTTCGGCGCCATTGACATCGGTTCCGTAAGTGTAGCCCTTTGTGAATTGCGTGCGAAAGTTTAAAAAAGCCGAATAGTACCATTTGCTTTCTGGCTCGACCCGTTTACCCAAAAGCGAGTTGAGTTCCAATCGGTCATCAGTTTTCTTGGCAAATGACGACGTCTTGGTTTTGACAAGCCCGTATGATGCAATCACTTTATTGTCCCAACTCCAATTGTCTTTTTTGTAATTAAAATCATAGTTGACGGCTGCTGTCCCGGAAATGTTGTTTTCACCACCGGCCAGCCAGTTGTCAAAGGTCGATTGGTTAAAAAGTGCCGTAAGGGTTCCCTTGGTCGTCCAATGTTTGGTGGTATCGGCCACTGCGGTAGCGTCTTGTGCAAATCCGGCCCAACCGGCAGCGAGGCACAGGAAAATAATCAGCTGTTTCATTTTATTTTGATTTACGATTTACGCTTGTAAAGTGGCACCGCCGAACACGCCTCGCCATACATAATGCTTTTGGCTACGCGCTGCAGATGGCTTGCCGCCATAAGGTAGGCCGACGTTGGCACCGGCTTGCGCGAACAACCCTTGATAATGACTGGTTTGTCGCGGTATGCTTCATAATCGATTTGGGGAAGAATCTCGGCATACAGTTCAGTGTCAATATCTTCCAGACTTCCTGAAACCACGCGGCGGGCGTATTCGTTGAGATGCGTCGCAACCAGGATTGTGGCCCAGGCTGGAACAATGGCATCGGTGGAACAAAAAAGCGCCACATACGCTTTTTGATACGACGACCAATCGTGGTTTTTAAGCGCCTCGCGGAATGGTTTTTCACGAAGGATCAAACCTTCTTCCAGCCATTGCGCAAGGTCGAGACTAATGCGACGACCATCGGGATAATAATCCTCCAGATCAAAAACCTCGAGCGCGCTGGCAGCTACGCGATTGACAATCTCGCTGTCCATTACAACATTCCCAGTTCTAGTTTGGCCTCTTCACTCATCAAGTCTTTGCTCCAGGGCGGATCAAAAGTAATCTCGACCTCAACGTCTTTGATGTTTTCAATTTTGCGCACCTTGTCCTCTACCTCACGCGGCAGTGATTCGGCCACGGGACAGTTAGGTGAGGTAAGCGTCATGAGGATTTTCACTTCATAATCAGTGCTTACCATCACGTCATAGATAAGCCCGAGTTCGTAAATATCAACGGGAATTTCCGGATCGTAAATGCCTTTGAGTACTTTAACGATTTGTTCCCCGAGTTGGTTTGTATCGATTTCTTGTTCCATAACTTATCGTTTTGCGCCGGCCGAATAAGCCAGTGCGTACATTTTAATTTGTTTGATCATAGACACCAATCCATTGGCCCGCGTGGGCGAAAGGTGTTCCTTTAAACCGATTTCCTCTATAAAGGCGGTGTCGGCCTTAAGGATGTCATCGGGCGTCTGGTTTGAAAACACGCGGATGAGAATCGCAATGATGCCCTTGGTGATGATGGCGTCCGAATCAGCCGTAAACACCACTTTCCCGTCGTTGTAGCCGGCGTGCAACCAAACTTTTGACTGACAACCCTTGATGATGTTGTCGTCGGTTTTGTATTGCTGGTCAATCAGCGGAAGTCCTTTTCCCAGATCGATGACGTACTGAAAGCGCTCATCCCAATCATCAAACATTGAGAATTCATCGACGATTTCAGCTTGTATGCTTTGTATGCTCATTCTTCGCGGTTTACATAGGCGGCCATGAGGTTGACCAGTTTTTCAATTTCGGCCGGCGGCGTCCCGTGGTCAAAATCGATCGATTCAAAAGATTTGCCCTTATAGGTAACTCCCAGTTTGGCTATGGCCGCACCGTCGTACAGCCTCTGGTTGCTTGGAGCCTTTAGGTGATGCATTTCCTCGGCGTTCAGGTCGGCAAAGGCCTTTTGAAAGGCTTTCCAGGTGGCGTCGTCAATGGTTTCAGTTTTGAGGTTGACGCCATTGAGCCCTGAAACCAAAACTTCCTTGTTAGCCACCAGAACATCGCGGTAAAACCCGCGGGAATGCACCTGATACTTCAGGGTTGCCTGATTGATATCGGCCACTTCGTCCTTACAACCGCGCCCTATCAAAACCAGCAAAACAACAAAAGGAATGATTTTCATACCTGTAAAAATACACATTCTTATGACAGCATGCGTTGGGCTTTTTTAAGCGCCTCAACCAAAACGTCGACTTCCTGTTTGGTATTGTAAAAAGAAAAGCTGGCGCGAACCGTTCCCGGAATCTGGCAAAATGCCATGATGGGTTGTGCACAATGGTGACCGGTGCGGACGGCTATACCCATTTTATCGGCGATGGTTCCCACGTCATACGGGTGGATATCGCCAATGTTGAACGATATGACTGACACCTTGTTCTTGGAGGTTCCCCAAATCTTGAGCCCGTCGATGGTTTGCAGCTGCGCCGTGGCATACTCCAGGAGTTCAGCCTCGTAGGCGGCAATGTTGTCGTACCCGATATTGTTGAGATAGTCGATAGCGATACCAAAGGCGATTCCGTCGGCGATGTTAGGTGTGCCGGCCTCAAACTTGTGCGGCAAATCGGCATAGGTTGACCCTTCAAACCTGACTTCCTTGATCATTTCGCCGCCGCCCTGATAAGGCGGAAGTTTTTCCAGCCAGGATTCCTTTCCGTACAATACGCCAACTCCCGTTGGTCCGCACATTTTGTGAGCGGAAAAGGCGTAGAAATCGCAATCCAGGTCCTGAACATCGGGCTTGATATGCGCCACAGCCTGCGCACCGTCAATAAAGACCGCAGCGCCCACCGCATGAGCCTTTTGAATGATAGTTTTAATCGGGTTGATCGTACCCAGCGCGTTGGACACGTGGTTTACCGACACGATTTTGGTTCTTTCAGAAAGCAACGCCTCAAATTCATCCATCACCAACTCGCCCTTTAGGTTCATGGGAATGACCTTTACCTTGGCGCCCGTACGCTGAGCGAGAAACTGCCACGGAACGATGTTGCTGTGGTGTTCCATGGCCGAAATGAGAATTTCGTCGGCCGGTGTGAGCAAAGAGGCAAAACCCGACGCAACCAGGTTTACGGCAGCCGTTGTCCCGGGAGTAAAAATAATCTCGTGCAAATGAGCCGCATTCACGTGCCGCCTGATGGTTTCCCGCGACTGTTCGTAGGCATCGGTGGCTCGCTGGCTCAGGGTATGGACGCCGCGGTGGATGTTGGCGTTTATGGTTTGGTAGTATTGGCCGATGGCGTCGATGACCACCTGCGGCTTTTGTGAGGTCGCGCCATTGTCGAGATAGACCAATGGCTTGCCGTTTACAGACTGGTTTAATATCGGAAAATCTTTCCGGATGGCTTCTACGTCAAACATAGCACAAAGGTACGCTGAATATGGACGGATTACAAGCGCGGATGATAGGGAGCAACTTGAATTGTATGCTAATTTTCTATGGGAACCTCATTCCAGGTTTGGTTGACTGTTCCCTGATTTCTGTTGGGATCGTAGTTGGGATCGTTGGTGCCGATGTAGTCACCGTCCTGATTCATCCAATAATGATCAGCGCCGGATTGAACCTGATAGCGCTGGCCGTCGGGATTTTTTACGGTTTCCTCGCCTTTGATGTAATTCACAAAACGGTTGTGCTGCCTGTCGGACGATGCGTTGCGGGCATCATACGACGCCATGATTGACGCGTTTATGGATTCGGTTTTTTGCCTGTGCGCTGCCTGTTGCGCGTCAAAATTACGCTGGTTGGCCGCCATCCGTTGGTTGTGCGCAGCCCAGGATTGGCTTTCACGGGTCATTTCATTGCGGTTGAATTGGTCAAAATACCGCGGATTGTACTGCAAACTGGCCAGGCCGTTGACTAAAGTCGATTTGGCCGAGGCGTAAACCTCCCGGGGCGCGTCTAATCCTTGCCCGTAATAATTCCACATGGTCATGTCATTTACCGAGTTGTGGCTTACGTGAACCACGATGCTGTACGGATTTCCCTTGCTATCTTGAAAATCGGCAATGGCTGCGTCATAGCGGACATTTGGCGTTCCAATTTGATACATCATACCTTGAATGGCACCGTTTGCCTTGGCGATTTGCGGAGCTTGCGTTATGGCGATGAGTTTGGATCCTTCCCGTTGGGCGACAGGGACAAAATCCTGACGGATGACTTGCTCGGCGGTGAGCGGTGTGCGCAATTTCCCGCCGTTTTGACGGTAAATGTCGGCCATCATCGCATTGGTGGAGTACATAAAGTTTTTCATGGGAAGGTTGTACACAAAAATGCCGTTGGGTCCGGTCATTGCGGCTTTTCCGGGCTCGCTGTGCAATTTCCAGTTTGCCGGGAGTGTCATCATGAGCATTACCTGTCCTTTGTTGTCGGTCATGGGATGCGGGATGAGTTCGGCGTTTTCTTCCTGGCTTTTTGCGTCTCCCGACGAATCTTTGACAACCTGGCCGGTTACCGGATCAATTTTTTCAGATTTGGACGATTGACACGAAATGGTCAGGGCGACAACAAGGAAGAAGACTGCTCTCATGGGATTGTTTTTTTCAAAAGTAATCCGAATGCCGATTACAGGCGTTCGGAATAAGGAAAAAAACGTTCGGATTTTTGCGTATTGCCTTGTTTTTTAAGGTGTTCCCTAAATGTTGGCCAGCCCCGATGGACGCGGCAGCCTTTTGAAGCCGGCGCGAATTTTTGCCCGGCTGCACAGGCGACCGGCGGAAGCCTGTGCGGCCGGTGGCAAAAAACAAGGCGGCAAAAAAGCTATAGCAGACAGCGGGAAGCGCTGCAGTAATAAAAAAAGACCGTGATTTTTTTTAAACAAGCTGCGCGCCCACCCTACGCGCAAGATACCCATCCTCCCCCAATCTCCCCTCCAGAAAATCTACCGCAATTGTTAAACCTACAAATCAAATCCCATGTTCACGCCCAGCTTGGTGGCGATGATTTTCGTGATTCGGCGCTTGAGTTCCGGAATCCGGACACTCTCGATGGCTTCATTGCAAAAGGCGTACATCAAAAGGGCTTTGGCTTCTTTTTGCGGGATTCCGCGCGATTGCATGTAAAACATGGCACGGTCGTCAAGCTGGCCGATGGTACAGCCGTGTGAGCATTTGACGTCGTCGGCAAAAATCTCAAGTTGCGGCTTGGCGTTGATCGTCGCCTTGTCGCTTAGCAAAATGTTGTTGTTTTGCTGGAAGGCGTCGGTTTTTTGCGCTTCTTTTTCAACAAAGATCTTTCCGTTAAAAACCCCGGTGGATCGCTCGTCGTAAATGCCTTTGTAGTTTTGGTGGCTTTCGCAATTTGGCGTAGCGTGGTTAACCAAAGTATAGTGATCGACGTGCTGTTTCCCCTCAATGATCGTAATGCCTTTAAGCGTACTCTCGATGTGCTCGCCCTTGTGGTAAAAGTTCAGGTTGTTGCGCGTGATGTCGCCGCCAAATGAGAAGGTGTGCACCGATACGTTGCTGTTGCGTTCCTGCGAGATGTAGGTGTTGTCAATCAGCGAGGCTTCGAGGCGGTCATTTTGCACTTTGTAATAGTCGACGTTGGCGTACGGATGTGCAAAAACTTCGGTCACTGAATTGGTGAGCACCGGATTCGCGTTAAGGCTTTGGTGACGCTCGATGATTTGCACCTGTGCGTTTTCGCCTACGATAATCAGGTTGCGCGGCTGGACCATGAGCGCGGCATCATTCCCCGTAGAGAAATAAACGATTTCAATTGGCTTATCGGCAACTTTTCCTTTTGGGATGTTGACATAGGCGCCTTCATCGGCAAATGCTGTGTTAAGCGAGGTAAGGCTTTCCTCCTGGCTGGCGGCCTTGTTGAAATACGCCCGGATGATGGCCTCGTACTTGGGTTTTGTCAGTGCCGATGACATCAGGCACACATCGAGCCCGTCGTGCGTGGTCGAGGAGAGGAATGACGAGAAAACCCCGTCGACAAAAACCACTTTATACGTGTCGATTTCATGCAGGAAATACTTTTTGACCTCGGCGAATTCAACCGCACTTTCCTGCTTTGGGAATACAGAAAAATCGTTCTTGATGAGCGAATTAAGCGACGTATATTTCCAGGCTTCTTCCTTTTTGGTGGGGAAGCCCTTGGTTTCAAAATTCTTGATTGCCGCCGTCCGGAGGTCGTGAAGATCAGAGTGGACGTCCACTTTTTCTTCGAACGCCATAAACGACGCGACTAATTTCTCTTTCAAATCCATTATGCTTCTACATTTTCGGATTTAATCCAATCATACCCTTTTTCCTCGAGTTCAAGCGCCAGTTCCTTGCCGCCGGATTTCACGATTTTCCCGTTGTACAATACGTGTACAAAATCAGGAACGATATAATCCAGAAGCCTTTGATAGTGTGTGATGACCACAACGGCATTCTTGTCGCTTTTAAGTTTGTTGACACCGTTTGCCACAATGCGCAGCGCGTCGATGTCAAGGCCTGAATCAGTTTCGTCAAGGATGGCGAGTTTGGGTTCGAGCATGGCCATCTGAAAGATTTCGTTGCGCTTTTTTTCGCCGCCGGAAAAACCTTCGTTAAGCGAGCGCGACATAAACTTGCGGTCAATCTCGAGCATTTCTGATTTTTCGCGAATCAGTTTGAGCATTTCGTTGGCCGGCATTTCATCCAGACCTTTTGCCTTGCGCGACTCGTTGATGGCGGTTTTCATAAAGTTGGTTACCGATACGCCTGGAATTTCTACCGGATACTGGAACGACAGGAAGATCCCTTTGTGCGCGCGCTCTTCCGGCGCCAGATCAGCGAGGTCTTCTCCATCCAGTTCTATGGTTCCCTGGGTCACTTCATAATTTTCGTTTCCGGCAATAACGGCCGATAGCGTTGACTTGCCCGATCCGTTTGGACCCATGATAGCGTGAACCTCGCCGGCTTTCACTTCAAGGTTGATCCCGTTCAGGATGTCTTTACCTTCGACCGTGGCGTGCAGATTTTTTATTGAAAGCATTGCTGTTAATTTATGTTGTTCTGGAGTTTGGCCTCCGCTTGTTCTAATTGGGTTCGATATGATTTATCCTACGCTTCCTTCCAGTGAAATCTCCAGCAACTTCTGGGCTTCGACGGCAAATTCCATTGGGAGTTTGTTGAGGACGTCCTTGCTGAATCCGTTGACGATAAGCGCAATGGCCTTTTCAGTAGGGATGCCGCGCTGGTTGCAATAAAACACCTGGTCTTCCCCGATTTTGCTCGTGGTGGCCTCGTGCTCGATTTTGGCCGACGGGTTGCGGCTTTCAATGTACGGAAAGGTATGCGCCCCGCAGTTGTTGCCCATCAGCAGTGAATCACATTGCGAAAAATTGCGTGCATTTTCCGCCCGCGGTGAAATCTGTACCAATCCGCGGTAGCTGTTTTGCGACTTTCCGGCTGAAATTCCCTTTGAGATAATCGTCGACTTGGTGTTTTTTCCCAAATGGATCATCTTGGTTCCGGTATCGGCCTGCTGGAAATTATTCGTGACGGCAATCGAGTAGAACTCGCCTACCGAATTGTCGCCTTTTAGCACGCACGACGGATACTTCCAGGTAACCGCCGACCCGGTCTCGACCTGCGTCCAGGAAATCTTGGCACCGGTTTCACAAAGTCCGCGCTTGGTAACGAAGTTGTAAACGCCGCCCTTGCCTTCCTTGTTTCCGGGAAACCAGTTTTGTACCGTTGAGTATTTGATCTCGGCATTGTCCAGGGCGATGAGTTCGACCACAGCGGCGTGAAGCTGGTTTTCGTCGCGGCTTGGAGCCGTACACCCTTCCAGATACGACACATAACTTCCCTCGTCGGCTATGACCAGCGTGCGCTCAAACTGACCGGTTCCGGCCTGGTTGATGCGGAAGTAGGTTGAAAGTTCCATAGGACAGCGGACGCCTTTGGGGATGTAGCAAAACGATCCGTCCGAAAACACTGCCGAATTGAGCGCCGCGTAAAAATTGTCTTTTTGCGGAACCACCGTACCGATGTACTTGCGGACGAGTTCAGGATGTTCCTTGATGGCCTCAGATATCGAACAAAAGATGATTCCCTTTTCGTTCAGGGTTTTTTTGAACGTCGTTGCTACCGAAACTGAATCGATCACGATGTCCATCGCCACGCCGGCCAGCTTTTTTTGCTCGTCGATGGAAATCCCCAGTTTTTTGAAAGTTTCCAAAAGCTCGGGATCCACCTCGTCAAGGCTGGCGTACTTGTCTTTTTTCTTGGGTGCCGAATAGTAGGAAATTGCCTGGAAATCGGGCTTTTCATAATGAACGTTGGCCCATTCCGGCTCAGTCATTTCCTGCCACGCCCTAAAGGCTTCAATCCGCCAATCCGTCATCCACTCAGGCTCTTCCTTCTTTTTGGAAATGGCCCGCACGATATCCTCGTTTAACCCAACGGGAAACGTCTCGGATTCTATATCAGTATAAAACCCATACTCGTATTCCTTGGTTTCGAGTTCTATCTTTAAATCGTCTTCAGTGTATTTGCTCATATCCTAATTTAAAGATTGAAAGATTCAAAAATTAAAAGATCAATCCCTGAACTTAACCTTTGGTATTATTGTTTAAATACTTCATGAAATTGGAAATACGCTGTGAAATTTCAACGGTAAGGTTTATGCCTTCGTTAACTTCATCACGCGTAAAAAAATCCAATTCCTTTCCTAAAATCAACATATTTCTGACTTCGGCCCAACTGCTTTTGCAATTGAAAGATAACGAACCAACTGCTTGTTGTTGTTATACTCCGACCCTTCTGCTATGTTGCTGGCAATCGAAATTACCGCACTCCTTATTTGATTTTTAAAGCCGATTTCACTTTTAAGGCGCCGTATAGCTGGACTTTAAAAATAAATTTGGTCAATAAAACGCCCTTTCTATGGACATCGAATTCATCAAATGATTTTGTCGTGATTTAAAGATTGTTTTTTAATGGCGTATAATAATTTGTTGGCTTGAATCTTTTAATCTTTAAATTTTTGAATCTTTTAATTCGCTATAGCGAAAAAGACTCCCCGCATCCGCAAGTCCTGCTCGCGTTGGGATTGTTAAAAACGAAACCCTTTCCGTTGAGCCCGCCTGAAAATTCCAGCACGGTTCCCGCCAGATACAAAAAGCTCTTTTTTTCAACGGCAATCCGGATGTCGTTATCTTCAAATATTTTATCGCTTTCAGAGGTTTCCCTATCGAATTTCAATTCGTACGAAAGCCCCGAGCAGCCACCGCTTTTTACGCCAACGCGGACGTAATCGCGGGCAGCGTCAAATCCGTCCTCGCTCATCAAGGACACGATCTTTGTTTTGGCACTATCCGATACTTTAATCATAAATCTAATTGTTTATTGCAGTACAGCCTTTTGCGTTTTGCCGCACTGTCGGCAAAGATACTACTTAATAACCCTAATGTTAATGGGTATAACATTTTTATAACTGATGTCTCGATAGACCCGCTTCATGATTTTGCTAAATTACTTTACTTTGCAAAAAACGATTATGAAACTTTACGCGATCGAAGCCGGAAATTTTAAACTTGACGGAGGCGCCATGTTTGGCGTGGTACCCAAGACGATATGGAGCAAGACCAATCCCGCCGACAACTTTAACATGATTGACATTGCCGCGCGCTGTTTGTTGATTGAGGACGGGAACCGGCTGATTCTGATCGATACCGGTATGGGCGACAAGCAATCGGAGAAGTTCTTTGGGTATTATCACCTTTGGGGCGATCATTCAATTGACAAATCACTCGCCAAATACGGCTTTCACCGCGATGAGATTACCGACGTTTTTATGACGCACCTCCACTTTGACCACTGTGGCGGAAGCGTCCGCTGGAATATGGACCGCACCGGATACGAACCCGCCTTTCGCAACGCTGCGTTTTGGAGCAATAGCAAACACTGGGACTGGGCCGTAAAACCCAATGCGAGGGAAAAAGCGTCGTTTTTATCTGAAAATATACTGCCGATGCAAGAAAGCGGGCAACTCAAATTTATCCCGGAGGCCACGACTGATCTGATGGAGAATTCACCGCTTGGCTTTGACATCTTTTTCGTAGACGGACATACCGAGAAAATGATGATCCCGATGATTGATTACCGCGGCAAAAAAATTTGCTTTATGGCCGATTTGCTCCCCACGGCGGGTCACATTCCGTTGCCGTACGTCATGGGTTACGACACGCGCCCGTTGCTGACCCTGCCGGAAAAAGAAAAATTTTTGCGCGCGGCGGCCAAAGATGACTTTTTACTGTTTTTGGAACACGACGCGCACAATGCCATCGTAACCGTCACCGAGACGGAAAAAGGCGTCCGCCTAAAAGAAGTGCTGCAGCTTCAGGACGTGCTGTAAGCCCAAAATAGTGTTAACGCACCGTCAAGCGGTAACAAAAAAAATTATTTTCGACTCCTTTAAAAAGTTTACGATGAGATTTTTGAACATCGCAGGGATTTTTCTGGCTGCCACCCTAAGCATAGCCGCACAACCCAAACCCGTTGCGGTTAAAAAGTCACCGCTGGCTGAAACTGCCTTAAAACGCTGGAGCCATCTGGATCCGGAGCGCGATTCAGTTCCCGGAATGAGCGTCGACCGCGCCTACAAAGAATTGCTCAAATCGCCCGGGCAAAAAGTGATTGTGGGCGTCATCGATTCAGGGTTTGACATTGAACACGAAGACCTGAAATCCGTATTGTGGACCAACCCAAAGGAAATTGCGGGCAATGGTTTGGACGATGACAACAACGGCTATGTTGACGATGTGCACGGATGGAACTTTTTGGGCGACGTGTTGTATGAAACGCTGGAAATTACGCGAATTGTGCGCAAAGGCGACGACGGATCAGACACCTACAAGGCCGCCAAAGCGGATTATGACAAACAACTGCTGGAAGCCCGGACCAATCAGGAAGGGTTTGCGCCCGTATTGGCTGCGCACGATGAAATATCAGCCTATCTGGGGAAAAAGAATTACACACTTGACGAAGTTCGCGAGATCACGCCCAATGAAAAGGCTTCGATCATGTCGATACGCATCATGATTTCCATCATCAAGCGCGCCGGACCTGAATTCCATTCAGAGATTGAGGAACTCCGCAACCAAAACGAATCGACCCTGAAATACAACCTCAACCCCGAATACGACGGACGCAAGCAGTTTTTGGGTGATGATCACACCAATATGTCGACCAAATTCTACGGAAACGCAAACGTGGCGGGTAAAGAGCGCGACCTGGCTGTTCACGGAACGCACGTGGCCGGAATCATCGCACAGGTTCGCAACAATGGCAAGGGTGGAGATGGCGTGGCCGACAGCGCCTTGATTATGACCATTCGCGCGGTCCCAAAAGGCGACGAATACGACAAAGACATTGCACTGGCCATCCGTTATGCAGTTGACAACGGGGCAAAAATCATCAACGCCAGTTTTGGAAAGAGCTTTTCCCCTCAAAAAGAGTGGGTTTATGAGGCCATCCGTTACGCCGCTTCAAAAGATGTGTTGATTGTACATGCAGCCGGAAACGACGGGCTTGACATTGACCTGCCGCAAAACCGCAACTTTCCCAACGACTCCGACGATCTGGTGAACGAAATCGCCGACAACGTCCTGACCGTAGGCGCCTTGGGTCCGCAAAACGGCGAGAAAATGGTGGCGCCTTTTTCCAACTACGGGACGCGCAATGTCGACATTTTTGCGCCCGGAATGCAAATTTACGCCACAGTTCCGGACGGATACGAATTTCAGCAGGGAACTTCGATGGCGGCACCAAATGTCTCGGGAGTTGCCGCGCTTCTCCGTTCGCGCTATCCGGATCTTACCGCCGCACAGGTAAAGAAAATCATCATGGATTCAGGCACCCCGTTCCAGCACGAGGTGGTTTTGGGTTCTGAACAGGAAAGGCGTCCGTTTAGCCAGGCTTCGCGCTCAGGAAGAATCGTCAACGCATACAATGCTTTATTGCTTGCCAAAAAAACAGCCAAAAAATAACCCTATGAACAAATTTTTCCTTGCCGCATTCGCAGCACTATCGGTCACTTTAAATGCCCAAACCGGATACTGGCAACAACAGGCCGATTACAAAATGGAAGTATCGATGGACGTAAAAACCTATCGGTACACCGGAAAACAGCAACTCACCTATACCAACAATTCACCCGATACGCTGCGGTCAGTGTTCTATCACTTGTACAACAACGCCTTTCAGCCCGGAAGTGAAATGGACATGCGCCTTAGGAACATTGTCGATCCCGACGGGAGGATGGTGACCAAGAAAACCGTCGACGGCAAGGAAATCAAGGAGAGCCGCATCAAAAATCTCAAACCCGATGAGATTGGGTACCTAAAACCGTCAAACCTGAAACAAGATGGAGCGGCGGTGCAGACCTCGCTTCACGGTACGGTTTTGCGCGTTGATCTGGCCAAGCCGATCTTACCCGGCGGGAAAACAAGACTTACCATGGATTTTGAAGGTCAGGTTCCGGTACAAATCCGTCGTTCGGGCCGGAACAACAAGGAAGGCGTGGCGCTTTCAATGTCGCAGTGGTTTCCAAAATTGGCGGAATACGATAGTGAAGGATGGCATGCCCATGCCTACATTGCGCGCGAATTTCACGGCGTTTGGGGCAATTACGACGTCAAGATTACCATCGACAAAAACTACACAATCGGCTCGACCGGATATCTGCAAAACCCTAATGAAATTGGTCACGGATATCAGGATGCCGGCGTTAGCGTCGACCACAAAAAGAAAAAAACGCTTACCTGGCATTTTGTGGCGCCCAACGTTCACGATTTTACCTGGGCTGCCGACGACAACTACATCCACGACGTGGTGCCCGGACCCAACGGCGTGACGCTGCACTTTTTGTATAAAAACAACCCTAAGATTTTCGAGACCTGGAAAGCCGTTCAGCCTCGTACCGCGCGGTTGATGGAGATATTTAACGAGTTGGTGGGACCGTATCCTTACAAGCAATATTCAGTGATTCAGGGTGGCGACGGCGGAATGGAATACGCCATGTGTACGCTGATTTTGGGCGAAGGCAAACTTGACGGCATGACCGGCCTGATCGCGCACGAGCTGGGACATACGTGGTTCCAGATGGTCTTGGCGACCAACGAGACTTTGCACGGATGGATGGACGAGGGTTTTACCACGTTTATTGAAGATTACGCCATCAACGAAATGGCCGAGAAGAAAGCCACCAACCCGTTTGAGGCCAGCACCCGGGGCTATGTGATGCTCGCCAATTCAGGCAAGGAACAACCGCTGTCGACACAGGCAGATCGCTTTGACGAAAACCGCGTTTACAGCATTGGGTCATACAGCAAGGGATCAGTTTACCTGAGCCAGTTGATTTATCTGATTGGGTTTGACAACACGATAAAAACCCTCAGACGGTTTTACGATGATTTTAAGTTTAAACATCCTACCCCAAATGATTTTACGCGCACGGCCGAAAAAGTGTCGGGCGCCCACCTTGGCTGGTACCTGACCGATTGGACGCGTACCACGAATACCATCGACTATGCCATTGCCGGATTGACTGCTGAAGGTGATAAAGCAAAGGTTTCGCTTAAACGAATCGGACGTATGCCAATGCCAATCGATCTCTTGGTAGAATATACCGACGGCACAACCGAGAGCTTTTACATCCCGCTGCGTATGATGTATTTCCATAAAGAGAATCCAAATCCGCAGGTAAAAAGAACCGTTTTGAACGAATGGACCTGGGGCGATCCGGACTACAGTTTTACGCTTTCAAAACCTTTGACGCAGGTCAAGCAGGTGGTTATCGATCCGAGCGGTTTGATGGCCGACGTAAAGCCCGAGAACAACACGGCCAAGCCATAACGAGAAAACCCTCTCAGTGAGAGGGCTTCCTGACAAAGCGTTGGCCTTGTTATATATAGAGAGATGTTGATGGATGTTATCCGCTTTTCCAGCAGTTGCTTCTTCAACCCGCGGATAGTGCTTTGATATTTCAAAGGTAAAACGCCTGACGGTCAATTGCTTTTCAGGATTTTAAAAAAGATTTACAGGATTTTCACCACAGGCGGACGGCCGCGACCCAATCTTGAAAAAACCTACCTTTGCGCCATGGACGCCCGGTACCCCAAAGACGAAAAATTAAAGAGCCGTAAGACGATCGAGCAGTTGTTTGCATCGCGTCAAAGCGTATCAAAATATCCGTTGCGACTGGCTTTTTTGGAGCTTCCGGAGGGCCAAAAACATCAGATGGGCGTATCGGTATCCAAAAAGTATTTTAAGAAGGCCCACGACCGAAATTATTTCAAGCGGGTAATGCGCGAGTGTTACCGGCTTAACAAATCAAAGCTGATTGCAGAAAAGCCCCACGCTTTCATGCTTTTGTACCAATCGTCGGACCGGCTCACCTATCAGCAGATTTTTGAACTTACAGCAGCCGTGTTTGAAAAATTCTCGCAAAAACAAGGTGCCGGAACCAACGCATACTAGGAATCAGGCATCTGCGTTAAATCTAAATACAGTTTTATGAAAGCACTTATTGCCGCGCTTGTGCTGGCCTTACCGCTGGCGTGCAGCAACAACGCCGATAAAGGCGAAACTGCTGCCACTGAAGTTGCCGTCCCCGCTAAAATGGAATCGGGGGATACGCCCGTAGCCCA
The DNA here is from genome assembly GCA_934636265.1 of uncultured Flavobacterium sp. Taxonomy (GTDB): domain Bacteria; phylum Bacteroidota; class Bacteroidia; order Flavobacteriales; family Flavobacteriaceae; genus Flavobacterium. Next base: position 20,384 of record CAKUAD010000017.1, on the reverse strand, counting down.
AGGCGAAATGCCGGTAGCGACGCAACAAAAAATCATTCGCGAGGGCCACGTGCGGTTTGAAACCAATGATCTGGCGCAAACTCACTCGCAAATCCTGACAGCCGTTAAAAACTGTGGTGGCCTCATTACCGCCGACGCACAAGGTAAGGACTACCAATCGCTTTACCGCCATATCACCGTGCGCGTGCCCAGTGCAAAGTTTGACGATTTGCTGGCGCAGATAGGCGAGGGGGTTGCCTTTTTTGACCGAAAGGAGATCATTGCCCGAGACGTTACGGAAGAATTTATTGACGTGGAAGCGCGATTGGGCGCCAAAAAGAAACTGGAGTCGCGTTACCTGGAGCTGCTCGGCAAGGCGACAAAAGTTCAGGAGATTCTGGAAATTGAAAAACAACTCGCCGTCGTTCGCGAAGAAATCGAATCGATGGAAGGCCGACTTCGCTACCTGAGCAACCAGGTTTCGATGAGTACGCTCAACCTTGAAATTTACACCAAAACCGCCATCGACAGCGGCGTCACCGTGTCCTACGGCAGCAAGATGTGGAACGCCATCAAGTCCGGATTCAACGGTATATCGGTGTTCTTTATCGGCCTGCTGTATATTTGGCCATTAATCCTTATTTTAGTTGCCTTGTTTTTTATCATCCGCAAGAAAATTAAAAAGAAACCTTTTTAAAGCATGAAGCAGTTTAAGCGCATCGGATTACCCTTACTGGCGGCCGTAATTTTGTTTGCGGGCGTGGGATTCCGGGCCGTGAAGGACGATTTTTTTGAAATCGCCAAGCAAATCGAGATTTTCACGACACTTTTCAAGACCGTCAACCAGAACTACGTCGACAAGACCAATCCGGCCGACCTTATGGACAAGGCGATCAAAAACATGCTGGCCGAACTCGATCCGTATACGGTGTATTTCAACGAGCAGGACGTGGTCAAGTTTAAAATCAACAACACCGGCGAATACACCGGAATAGGCGCGCTGATGTCACGAAAAGAAGGTGTCCTGATCATCAAGGAAGCTTACAAAGGCTATCCCGCCGACAAAGCCGGCATGCGTGCAGGCGATGAGATTATTCAGATTGGCGACGTCAACCTCGAAGATTTCAAGGAAGATGCCGGACAGTTGTTGAAAGGCGCAAAAAATGCCAAAATCCCGGTAAAATTCCGCAGGCAGGGGAGTGTGCAATCGGCGGAAATCATTTTGGGCGAAGTTGAACTTAAAGCCGTTCCGTTTTTTGCCAAGATTGATGACAAAACCGGCTACATCGTCCTGACGCAGTTTAACCGCAAAGCGACTATCGAAACCAAGGAAGCGCTGGAAAAACTTAAAGAACAAGGCGCCGAACGCATCATTTTTGACCTGCGCGGAAACGGCGGCGGATTGTTGGGCGAGGCGGTAAACATCTGCAACCTGTTTGTGGCCAAAAACGAGACGATTGTCACCACCAAATCCAAAACTGAAAAGCACAACATCACCTACAAAACCATGCACGAGCCAGTGGATACGCAGATCCCGCTGGTGGTTTTGGTTGACGGACGCAGCGCCTCGGCATCAGAGATCGTGGCCGGTGCGCTTCAGGACCTGGACCGCGCGGTGGTTGTGGGAAGTCGCAGTTTTGGAAAAGGACTTGTACAGCGGCCTATTGACCTAACCTACGGGACGCAGGTAAAAATCACCATTTCACGCTACTACACACCATCCGGCCGATGCATTCAGGCGCTTGATTACGCCCATCGCGACGAACAGGGAAAAGCTGTACGCACCGATGCGGCGCAATACAACGCCTTTAAGACTCGAAAAGGACGCACGGTTTACGACGGTGGCGGAATCCAGCCGGACGTAGAACTGGCCGAGTCAAAGATGAGTCCGATAGCCGAAGCCTTGGTAAAAAACGATGGGATCTTTGATTTTGCAACCCATTATTACTACAAAAATCCCAACATGGGAACCAAAATCCCAACGATTACCGATGCTGATTTTGCAGAACTCAAAGCATTCCTGAAAAAAGGGAATTACTCCTTTGACACCCAGACTGAACAGGCGTTGAAAAAAGTGATCGAGGCGGCCAAAAAGGAAAATCTCGACACGGCCATCCAAGCCGAATACAAGCAACTGCTGGCTTCCCTGCAAAGAAGTGAGGAAACGCAGCTGGAAAAAAACAAGGTCGAAATCAAGGAACTGATTCTGGACGAAGTCATCAAAAGATACCAGTACAAAGAAGGGTTGTATCAGTATTACACCCAAAACAACACCGAGATCAAAAAGGCAATTGAAATCCTGAACAACACCGCCCAATACAATAAAATCCTTAAAATCTGATGCGACACGCGCTATGGTTGCTGTTGTTATTTATTGCGACGGCAAACGCCCAGGAAGAGGTTATCCAATCAGTTTATTTTGAATTTGACAAATATTCGCTCGACGACAAACAGGCTCTGGCGGTAATCAATTACATACGCTCGACCGACTCCACCCGGATTGAATCAATCGAGATTTTTGGCTACACCGACGACATCGGCAAAGCCAGCTACAACTACAAACTGTCAACCCAACGCGCGGCCACCATCCGCGACATCCTGACCAAAAACGGCATCAAAAACAAGGTGATCGTAACCATTGAAGGCAAGGGCCGGATCATGATCGACGATGACCTGCTGGAAAACTTGCCGGAAAAACGATCAAAAAATCGCCGCGTCGACGTGGTGCTCAACCTCAAGGAACTGCCTAAAATCCAGCTTCCGGGATATTACACATCGGTACAAAAAAAGCATGTGGTGGGCGATCACATCTACCTGGAAAACCTGCTTTTTGAACGCGGTTCCAGCAAACTTACTTTTAAAGCCAAAACCCAACTCGACGGGATTGCGCGCGCGTTGCACAAAAACAAAAACCTGCATTTTGAGATTCAGGGACATGTTTGCTGTACGCCGCCTTACCAAAAAGAGGCCATCGACCGCGAGACACGCAAACGGCAACTTTCGCAAAACCGAGCCGAATCAGTCTACAAATATCTGGTGTTTAAAAAGATCCCAAAATCGCGGATGAGTTTCAAAGGCTATGGTAACACGGTTCCGCTGGGAAAAGGATCGGAATACGACCGCCGCGTCGAGCTGGTCATTACCAAGATTTAACGGATTATCATAGGCAGATGCGGGATTCCGTCTTCCAGAAATTCGTCGCCGCAAACTGCAAATCCGTGCGTTTCATAAAATTTTTGCAGATAGGATTGCGCGTGGATTTTGATGGGACGCGGAAATTTTTCGGCCATGATCCCGAGTGATTGTTCCATCAGCCGGTGACCCAGTTTTAAATCTCGGTGCGCCTGACGGACCACGACCCGCCCGATGCAACTCTCCTGCAAATAATCGCCCGGACCAAATAACCGCGCATAAGCCACCAGGATTCCATCTTTATAACCCAACAGGTGAAGCGCTTTCTCGTCCTTGCCATCCGGATCCTGATAGGGGCAGTTTTGCTCGACTATAAAGACCTCACATCGCAAAGCCAGCACATCATATACCTCGCGGACTGAAAGTTCGTCAAATCGCTTAATTTTCCAATTGGTCATGGTTCAAAGGCAATGGTTCGTAATATGGCCTCCAGCTCCAGCATAAGTTCGCGCTTTTCCTGCGACGGCGCATAACAAAAACCTTCCAGTACCAAGATGCGGTTTTTGTCCTTGTCGACCATCGAGAGGTTGATAAAAGGTCCCGACATATAATCGTTGGTGAGCTCCCAGATGCCACGGGTTTCATAGGCTTTTAATCCGGAAATGGTTTGGCGCGACAGGTAAGGGGCAAAGGCTTTTTCGGTAATCATCCGGCTTTCGGCTTCCCGGCCGTGAATGTATAGCGCGCCCACCGAATCGCGCATCCGGGTAATGTTGCCAATAATGTTGGTCCCGCGCTCCAGGCAATGCATCGGCACCTGATACACCAGCACATTCATGTTTCCGGTTACCATGTCTTTTTTAAACCAAACCAGATTGTCTGCTTTAAGTGCCTGCTTGTACGCTTGCGGAATCCGCATGGCAATGCCAAATGAGTCTTTTAAAACTTCGCGCTCAACCTGCGCCGAATCAACCTGACGCGTAGCCACATCCAGTTCTGTACGGCGGATGATGTCCAACATTTGCGCGGTGTGTTTTTGCAGTCCGTCCAGGAGTTCCGGAACTGATCTCCCGGCAAGATACATGACGTTTTGCGGATTGGTGTGTTGATTGTGCTCCACCCTGAAGTACGGTTTTTCATCGTTTTTGACCACCAGGATGTTGCGGTCGTTTGACATATAGCCTTCCATCAGCCGCAGCGGATACTGGGTGATGCTCAACATGGGTTCTTCCTGCGGCAAACCGATGATGGGCGAGGCGAATTTCTTGCGGATCGAATCGCCCACCTGACCGTTCCAGAGCGGATCGTCGATGATGACCGTCAGGTGGTTGGGCAAACTTTGCCGAACGCTTTTATCACTTTTGACGCAGCCGGAAAAGACCACGGCGGCACAAAAAAAAAGGGCTTTCAAAAGTCCTGAAAGCCCAAATTTATGGAGTTTTGAATCAGCCATTGATTTTAAGGCGTTGTCCGGGTTTGATGTTTCCGTTCTTGATTCCGTTCCAGCGCTTGATGTCAGACACGGTTACGCCGGGATATTTTTTGGCGATGCTAAACAGGGAGTCACCTTTTTGAACATAGTACTCCTTGGTGGACTCATACTTGTCTTTCCGGGGTTTTTCCGCTACGGCGTCCTGGGCCTCAATCTTGCCTACGATAAGCTTTTGACCAGCGTGGATATTGACATCCTGCAGATTGTTCCACTCCTTGATTTGTTCAAGGGTGATGTTGTGTTTTTTGGCGATGAATCCAAGGAACTCACCTTTTTTCACCACATATTCCACCAGGCGAACTTCAGGCTTGGCTTCAACCTCGGCAGCAGGCTCGCTCACTTTAATTTTAGTGCCGGCCAAAAGGGCGTCATCCTCAAAATTATTGAGCTTTTTAAGATCGGCAACCGATAGGTTGTGCTTGCGCGCAATGGCCGACAGGGTCTCGCCCTGTTGCACCACATAAAAATCATCCGATGGATTCGCGTCGGCAACAGCTTCCTCTACCTGAGCCACCGGAGCGGCAGGCTTTGGCGTTTCTTTTTTAGGCTTGGCGGCTACGGCCTGGTTGGTCTTGATTTTCAGCGTCGTTCCGGCATTAACCTTGTTGCTGCGCAGTCCGTTCCATTTTTTAAGTTCCGAGAGGCCAACTCCGTGGCGATCGGCAATGGAACTCAGGTTGTCTCCGCGGCGTACCTTGTAATACTTGGTTCGGGAAACCCATTGTCTTTCCGATTCGTCATCGGCTGAATCCTGCGTCGATGCAATGGCCGTGCGCACTGAGCTGAACGGTTTTTCGCGCTGATCGGCCTCATAACGGGCGTAGGCGTAAATCTTGTCTTCGTTTGACGTGAACAACGCCATCTTGTCTTTGGGCAATCTCAAATAATGCGGTTTGCTGTCATAGCTTGGAACCGTCTTGAGTTTGTACGACGGATTAAGCATTTCCAGCTGGGCCACCGGCATGTCCAAAAGCGCCGACAGTTGCTTGAAGGTCAACTGGTTCTTTACCATGACCGTATCGGTTTCAAAATGCTTAACCAATGCGCGCTGCGGAACGATTCCGTGTTCCTTGTGGTACTCGTAGATATACATCGTGGCCAGGAAAGCCGGGACGTAACCTTGAGTTTCCTTGGGTAAATGCTTGCGGATGTTCCAGTAATTTTGCTTTCCGCCCGAGCGACGAATCGCCTTGGCCACATTGCCCGGTCCGGAATTGTAGGAAGCCAACACCAGATCCCAGTCGCCAAAAATCTTGTACATGTTGGCCATGTATTGCGCGGCGGCATCACTGGCTTTAAGCGGATCACTGCGCTCGTCTACATAAGAGTCGATGTGCAGGTTGTACTGCTTTCCGGTCTGGTACATAAACTGCCAGAGTCCGGTGGCGCCCATACGCGAAACCGCCTTTGGATTAAGCGCCGACTCGACGATAGCCAAATACTTGATTTCCAACGGGACGTTCTGACGGGCCAGGGCCTCCTCGAACATCGGGAAGTAATATTCTGAGATGGCCATCAGGCGCTCATAGGAACGCTTGCGGTTTTTAAGGAATGATTTGATAATGTTCTCGAGTCCGGGATTGTACTCAATATTGAACGGCGATTTGGCGTCAAGTTTGGCCAAGCGTTCTTTTAATAGTTCAGTCGACAGTTCAAAGTCAACCTTTTCGTCAAGGTTGATTTTGGTGATGTCGTCGGTCAAATCATTGTAAATGTCAAGGCTGGCCAGTTCCGTAAGCCACATGCTGTCGACGCATTGGGCCATCTCGTCCTTTATAAAAGTTGACTTGATGGAATCCAAAAATGACAGTTTAACCGGTTGTGCGTCAAGCACTTCATTTTGAACGGTTTCCTGCGCAGTCATATTCAGGGCAAACAATGAGGCCAGCGCAAAAATCGATTTTTTAAAACTCATCCGTTGGTTGTTTAGTTTTTTAAAGGCCAGATGGCGGTTAGAAAACTCTTTTTTTTGTTATCTGTTTGAGAAACAAAGGGTTTACAACTGTCTTTTTTGCAATTAGCTAAATGTCAACCCCTTATATTTGCAAACATAACAATTATGAAACAAAACATAAAAATTTTATAACTTAAACTTTCTTTAAAAATTGCCTTTACGCCGATTTTAACACTAAAATGGCGCCTTTTTTTGCGAATAATTTAAGTTTACGCCTGCTGAATGGCTGCTATTCCCGGCAAGACGCGTCCCTCAAGCATTTCCAGCATCGCTCCGCCTCCGGTTGATACATAGCTCACTGAATCTTCCAACCCAAATTGCTTGACCGCCGCCACCGAATCGCCGCCGCCAACCAGCGAGAACGCTCCGTTTTTCGTGGCATCGCCAATGTACTTACCCAGCGCCTTGGTTCCGGCGGAAAACGCTTCCATCTCAAACACGCCCAGCGGCCCGTTCCACAAAATGGTTTTAGATTTCAGGATGACCTCGGCAAAAATCTTAAGCGACTCCGGACCTGCGTCCAAACCTTGCCATCCGTCGGGAATTTGGTTGATATCGACGATTTTGGTGTTGGCGTCTTCAGCAAATTTATCGGCCGCGACTACGTCAACCGGAAGGTGAATCTGGACATTTTTTTCCTTGGCTTTACTAAGGATTTCCAGAGCCAGATCCAGCTTGTCGTCTTCGTGGATGGAGTTTCCGATCGATCCGCCTTGAGCCTTGACAAACGTAAAAGCCATTCCCCCGCCAATAATCATGTGGTCAATCTTATCCAGAACATTCTCGATTACGGTAATTTTTGACGACACTTTTGATCCGCCCAGAATAGCCGTCACTGGTTTCTGCGACGATTTCAAGACACGCTCCAGGCTCTCGATTTCCTTGGCCAATAAATATCCAAAAGTCTTGTCTTGCGGAAAAAACTTAGCGATAATGGCAGTAGAGGCGTGAGCCCGGTGCGCCGTTCCAAACGCGTCGTTTACATAGACGTCTCCCAGAGCGGCCAGTTCTTTGGCGTATTCCTCGCTACCGGCTTCTTCGTCTTTGTAAAAGCGCAGGTTTTCAAGCAGCAAGACTTCGCCGGGTTGCAGATCGCGGGCGGCTTCAACAGCCACTTCACCCCGTGAATCAGCGGCAAAACGCACCTTGGCGCCCAGCACTTGTGATACTTTGTCAACGATATGTTTAAGCGAATATTTATCGTCCTTTCCCTTTGGACGACCCAGGTGTGACATCAGGATCGCGCTGCCGCCGTCGGCCAGAATTTTGTCGATGGTTGGCTTGGCGGCCTCGATACGCGTGGCATCGGTTACGCTGAAATCGTCGTCCAGCGGAACGTTGAAATCAACACGGACAAGGGCTTTTTTCCCTTTAAAATCAAAATCGTTGAGCGTTTTCATAGTATCGGATTTATCCCGGCAAAGATACCATTTTGAGACGGCCAACCAATGGATTTGCTATCTTTGCGCATGCTTTTTTCACAGATTCCAGGCCAGGAACAGATCAAAAAACACCTTGTCAAGACCGCTCAGGAGGGCCGGATTCCGCATGCACAGATTTTTGTGGGTCCGGAAGGTTCGGGAACACTGGCCATGGCGATTGCCTATGCACAGTTTGTGATGTGCGCCAATACCGGAGCGGAAAATACCGGCGGGGCCGAAGCTTGCAACACCAAGATGAACAACCTGGCGCACCCGGACCTTCACTTTATTTTTCCAACCTATACCGACAAGGCAAAATCAAAGGAAAGTTCGGCCGATTTCCAAAAAGAATGGGCTGCATTTGTCCGGAAAAATCCTTTTGGAAGTTTTCAGGATTGGTTTGCCGACTTGAATTCGGAAGGGAAAAACGGTGCCATCCGCGTGGCCGACGCCGACCTTTTTACCAAGGCTCTCGCGCTCAAATCCTATGAAGGCGGTTACAAAGTGATGATTATTGCCATGGCCGACCGGATGAATGTCGAAGTCGCCAATAAAATCCTGAAAGCGCTCGAGGAACCAACACCACGCACACTGATCATCCTTACCTGCGAGGACATTTACGATCTTTTGCCCACGGTTAGATCAAGGTGCCAGATCGTGCATTTTAACAAACTCGCCCAGAGCGAAATTGCCGAAGCGCTCCATAAAAATTTCAACATCGAGCGCCATCAGGCCAAAATCATAGCGCGCCGCACCGATGGGAATTACGCCAAGGCCCTGCGGATGCTGGAGGAAGACAACGCCGAAATCATTTTTGAAAAATGGTTTGTCGAACTGGTCCGGGGCGCGTTTAAAGCCAAGGGCAATGCATCGGCTATTTCCGATTTGATTGCATGGAGTGAAAAAGTGGCCAAATTGCCAAGGAACGATCAGCGAAAATTTTTGGGTTTTTGTGCCGAGATGTTTCGCCAGGCGATGCTGCTCAATTACCAGGTTCCGTCGTTGGTGTACATTGAACCGGCTGTCGACAAATTCAAGCTGGAGAATTTTGCGCCTTTTGTTCACGGCGGAAACATCAGGGAAATTTACGACGAGATCGACAAAGCCATTTTTCACGTGGAACGCAACGGCAGTGGAAAATTGATTTTTGTAGACCTCTCGATAAAACTTACGCGTCTGATCCACAAAAAATAACGATGAAAAAGGCGGCCGATTTTATATCTTAGTGTTAAAATCCCTCGCATGAATTCGGCATCCACCCTTATCCTGATTTTTTTGTCGGTCACCTTTATCCAGTCCGGGTACGAAAAAATTTCTGACTGGAAGTCAAACGTCAATTGGCTTAAAGGTCATTTTTCAGGCACCATCCTTAAAAATCACGTTCCGCTGTCACTGGGAATTTTACTGATGATGGAAATCGCAGCCGGTGTTTTATGCGCAGCCGGTGTTGTCGAATTGCTTACCAGCGGGTCACGCGAACTGGCATTTTACGGTGCGGTATTTTCTTGTCTGGCATTTATCCTGATGCTTTTTGGGCAGCGGATCGCCAAGGATTATGACGGCGCGCGAACGATAGCGATTTACTTTATTCCCGCGGTTCTGGCAGTTCATTGGCTTGGCTGACACTGGCCCGGAACAAGCGTAACTCATCCCAACTGAAGGCATCGCCAACCTTAGCTTTCAACCCTGACAGGGATTCCTCATCATACCCCACAAAAGCACGGGCAAGCGCTTCAATCTTGTCTTTGGGCAATACCTCGCTGAGCTTGATTTTATCGGCTGCGATAAGCCGGGCAAGATGTCCTGAAATGGTTTGCGGCGTGAGCTTTCGCTGAAGGGCAATTTCGTCGATGCCCATGCCTGAACGCCACATTTCGAGCGTTTCCTCAAAGGTAGATCCCTTGGGCTTCTTCTTGGGTTTGGGTGCTTCTTCGATAAGTACGCCGCCGCGTTCCAGATATTCTTCCCGCGCCAACTTTAACCGCAGTTGACGATACTCTAGAATTTCCGGTGAATGGAGCGTTTCCCGTGAAAAAGTATCGCCGCGCGCATAAACTTCGGCCATTAATGCAGCTTTTTTTAAGCGGATGGCTGCTGCGCATAAGCTTTCTTCCAGATCGTGAAGTTCATCTGCAAATTGTTTGGCCTTCTTGGCGCGTGTGGCCAGGTGAAGCGTCAAAAGCGTTTGATGCCAAAGGCGCTCGACCACCGGCAGGAAGTATCCGGTTGCCGCATTGACGCGTTCTTTCAGATACGTTTTATCAGGAGTTGGGGAATCAAAAATACGCTGAATTTGAGCGCGGAAACCCAGCGAGGGTGCAGCCAATTGCTTGAGGTCGTCCCATTGGCCCTTTGCCCAGAGTTTAAAATTTGCCTTTTCTGACTTTCCGGCTGAATAACTTGCGTAATGTTGTTGCCACTCGGCCTGTAGACGCATGAAATCAAATGCGCCGGACAATCCATCGCGGACAAATCCGGAAGTCTGGGTTTCGAGAATCCGGTCAATTTCATCCGGCTGTTGTCGCGTATCGGCGTAAGCCAACACCTCGCCATCGGTGTCCAGGCCGCGAAAACCCACCGGAGACTGCAAAATAAGCCCTTCTAATGACCTCAAACGCGAAAGGGCAACGTAGGCCTGCCCGGGCTGAAAAACGTCGTTTACGTCGAGTGCAGCCTTGTCAAAAGTCAAGCCCTGGCTTTTGTGGACGGTGATGGCCCATGCCAACTTGATAGGGTAGTGCAGGAACGTTCCCAAAACCTCTTCCTTTATCTGTCCGGAACCGTCTATTGAGTAGCGTATGTTCTGCCATTCGTATTTGTCGACTTCGATGGTGTTGCCCTCAGGAAAGGTTACCAGAATCTCGTGTCGGGAAAGGCCGGTTACCTCACCGATTTTTCCGTTGTAAAACTGCTTTTCCGGGCTGATATCGTTTTTGATAAACATCACGCGCGCACCTTCCTTGAGCGTCAGGTCAACTTCAACAGGATATAGTTTTTCCGGGAAGTCGCCAATGACGTCGGCGGTAAACGTGTATGGCTTGCCGGTCAGCGCCTCGAGGGCTTTGGAATTTACCGAATCGGCCTTGTAGTTATGCGTGGTAAGTAAAATATGTTCGGATTTGCCGGGCTGATAATTTGGATTGACGTATCGGTTTAAAACGGTCACGTCATTTTGCGTTATCGAATTGTTCCTGAGGTTGTTAAGGATGTTCAGGAAGGTCTGATCGGTTTGTCGGAAGATGGTCGTCAGTTCGATATAAACAGGTTTGACCCGTTCGAGTACCATGGCGTGAAAAAAATAACTACTGGTATAATGACGCTTGAGCACTAACCATTCCTCAGGCTTAATGACAGGTGGAAGTTGCAGCAAATCGCCAATGAACAAAACCTGAACGCCGCCAAAGGGACGGTTGTCATGTCTAACGGTTTGCAGGGTAAAGTCCATAGCATCAAGCAGATCAGGCCTGAGCATGGACACCTCGTCGATCACCAAAAGGTCCAAGTTTCGGAAAATGGTCTGTCGCTGCTTGTTCATCTTGAAATGACGCCGCAGGGTAAGCCGATTTTCAAATCTAAGGGTAGGATGAGCCTCAACCGGTTGGTTACCGGGAATAAAGCTGGCAAACGGCAACTGAAAAAGTGAGTGGATCGTAACCCCGCCCGCGTTAAGGGCGGCAATTCCCGTGGGTGCAACCACTACGGTGTTTTTGTGTGTGGTGGCAATGATGTGACGCAGCAGCGTAGTCTTTCCCGTTCCGGCCTTTCCGGTCAGGAAGATGGGATGTTGGGTTTGGTTGACAAACCGGATAACATTTTGTGCGGCTTGAGATAAGTTTTCCATGGCGTATAAATGAGGCTGAAAAATACAAAATAGGCCAGAAATAAAAAAACCTTCCGAAGAAGGCTTTCTGTTTATTTTTTGGCTTCGTCGGCCGGCTTTTCCTTTGCCTTGTCTTCCGACTTGTATTTGTCATTGAGCACTTTGACAATCTCATTGGTGATGTCATACTGGTCCTTGGCATACAAAACCGACGCAGCATCACCCGTTCCGTAAATGTAATCGTAGCCCTTTTCCTTTCCGTAGGTTTTGATCGTCGCCTTGATGCCCTTGATCATGGAATCCATCTCAACGGCATTCTCCTTTTGGAGTTGTTGCAACATGGCTTGCTGCGCATATCCAAGTTCCTGTTCGCGGCGTGTAAGTTCGGCTCCTTTTTGCTGGGCCCATACTTCGCCTTTCTCGCGGGCGATTTTTGAAAAGTTTGCAGCCTCTGATCGAAACTTCGCCACTTCAACTTCCAGTTCTTTGCCCATTTCCTCAGCCTTGGCCTTGTATTTTGCCTCGATGTCTTTGGCTTGGGTGTACTGGTCAAGAATTTTTGCAGTATCTACATAAGCAGTTTTTGGCGCGTTAGATTCCGCCGATTGGTTGCAAGATGCAAGGATTAGGGCAACGGCAAGCAGTGTAAGTTTTTTCATAATCGATTTTTTGTGGCGCAAAATTATAAATTTTTAGCCGATTTTAGGATGAATGATTGTTTTTTAAGATGTAGATAACCGACGAGAATTCGCCCGATCGGATGGCTTTTAAGTTTGATCTGAATCCAACCCAAAAAGCCTTAAGCGGATTCATTCGGCCGGTTTTGTACCGCTCTGACAATAGGCTGACGTAAAAAGCATCAAACCACATAGGATGTTCGCGCACTACATGCATCCCGGCATTTGCTGCCAGTTTTGCGATAGCCGTTCGCGAAAAATGCCAAATGTGGCGCGGAACGTCATAGGCCGCCCAATAATTGTGATAGTGAACGGCGTCAAATGAGCGGAAATTAGGAACTGCGATTACCAGGATTCCGTTGGGTTTTAAAAGTTTTGAAAAGACTTCCAGATGATGGTTTACGTCGTGAACATGCTCCAAAACGTGCCAAAGGGTAATGGCATCAAATGATGCAGGCTGCAAGTTCTCGACACCTTCAGTAAGCTGAATGCCTTTAGAAAGTGCTCTTTGACGGGCATTCTCATTGGGCTCAAAACCCGTGCAGGTCCAGCCTGAATGTTTGGCTTCGACCAAAAAATCACCGGTTCCGCAACCAAAATCCAGCAGCATTCCAGGGCATTTTTGATAATTTGCAAGAATCGAGATTTTGTTTTTCAACGCGCGCTTCTTGACGGCCTGATAGATTTTTTCAAACCAACCACGCGCGCTGTCCGTATGGGAAATGTAGTCCGGACTTTCGTAATATCGTCCGATTTCAGAAAGCGAAGGTTGAGGCGTAGTGCGAAGCAATTCCAGTGTTGTGTCAAAATCAAGACTGAAGGATTCTCCGGTTACGCTGTGGTCTTTTACGGTGATTGAATTCAATGTTCGTTAAAAAGATGAGGGTTTACAAGGGTTTACAGACGGGTTTCACGTGGAACATCATCGGCCCATATGAATCAATAGCATCGAAATATCGCTGGGCGAAACCCCGCTGATCCGCGACGCCTGCGAAATCGTCACCGGTTTGATAGCGTTGAGTTTTTGCCGCGCTTCAATCGACATGGATTTTATCTGATCGTAATTGAACGATTCCGGAATTCGGACATCTTCCAATCGTGTAAGTTTTTCGGCGTTGGCGCGCTCCTTTTCGATATAACCTGAATATTTTACCTGAACGATGGCCTGTTCAATGATTTCCTCATCAAGGTTGTGTGCGGCAATGTAATCGGCTACTTTGTCAAAGCCAAGAATATCTTCCTGCTCGATCTGCGGACGGGAAAAAATCTTAAACATCTTGTCGCTTTGAACGATGGGAGCGGAGCTTTTAAATTCAAGCACAGGATTGGCCTCAGCAACTGAAAGGCTGGTCTCCTTAAAAAAGTTGACCATTTCTTCAGATTCCTTAAGCTTTTTCTCCATTCGACGCATGCGTTTTTCCGATGCCAGTCCAATCTCGAATGATTTTGGCGTTAACCTAAAATCGGCATTGTCCTGCCGCAATAACGTACGGAATTCGGCGCGCGAGGTAAACATCCGATAAGGCTCCTCAGTTCCCTTGGTTATCAAATCGTCAATCAAAACACCTATGTAGGCCTCGTCGCGCTTAAGCGTAAACGGGTCTTTTTCGTACACTTTTAAATGCGCGTTGATTCCGGCCATCAGGCCTTGTGCGGCGGCTTCCTCGTATCCGGTGGTACCATTGATCTGTCCGGCAAAGAATAGATTGTCAACCAACTTGGTTTCGAGCGTGTGCTTGAGCTGGGTAGGAGGGAAGTAGTCGTATTCGATGGCATATCCGGGGCGGAAAAACTTGACGTTCTCAAATCCGGTCACCTGCCTGAGGGCTTTGTACTGTATATCCTCCGGAAGCGATGTCGAGAAACCGTTGACATACATCTCGACGGTGTCCCAACCTTCCGGCTCTACAAAAAGCTGATGGCGTTCCTTTTCGGCAAATCGGTTGATCTTGTCTTCGATTGACGGACAATAGCGCGGACCAAGACTTTTGATTCGGCCGTTAAACATGGGCGACCGGTCAAAACCTTCGCGAAGAATGTCGTGCACCGTGTTCGAGGTGTAGGACATATAACAAGACCGCTGATGCTTGAGAGGTTGTGTTTCGTCCAGATAGGAGAACTTGGCGGGTTTGTCATCGCCTTTCTCCTCATTCATTTTTGAGAAATCCAGGGAGCGTCCGTCTACGCGCGGCGGCGTTCCGGTTTTCATTCGGCCGGCCTCAAATCCCAGCGCGGTAAGATCCTCAGTGATTCCGTAGGCAGCGCTCTCTCCGGCGCGCCCTCCACCAAATTGCTTCTCACCTATGTGGATCAATCCGTTCAGGAATGTCCCGTTGGTTAACACCACAGCTCGGCTTCGGATTTCGACCCCAAGCGACGTTCGGACGCCTTTAATTTGGCCCTGTTCGACAATCAAGCCTTTTACCATCTCCTGATAAAAATCAAGATTGGGCGTGTGCTCGAGCATCAACCGCCAGGTTTCGGCAAAACGCATACGGTCGCTTTGAACCCGTGGCGACCACATGGCCGGTCCTTTGGATTTGTTCAGCATTTTAAACTGTATGGCAGTCTTGTCGGACACAATGCCCGAATATCCGCCCAACGCATCAATCTCGCGAACAATCTGACCTTTGGCGATACCGCCCATTGCCGGATTGCAGGACATTTGCGCTATATTTTGCAGACTCATCGTGATCAGCAGGGTTTTTGAACCAAGATTTGCAGCCGCAGCCGCAGCCTCCGATCCGGCATGACCCGCCCCAACTACGATTACATCATATTCTTCATTAAACATACTCATTGTTCCACGTGAAACATTTTCATCTTCTCCTCTTCCTTTTGACGCATCAGTTGGCTGTCTGCATCGGTCTTGTCTTTATAGCCCGCATAATGCAGTATGCCATGCGCCATGACCCGGTGTAATTCGTCGGTAAACGGAGCGTCAAAATCATCGGCGTTGTCAGCCACTCTTTCTACTGAAATAAAAACATCTCCTTGTAGCTTATTTCCTACTGTATAATCAAAGCTGATGATGTCAGTCAAGTCATCATGAGCCAAATACTCAACGTTAATTCTATGCAGATAAGCGTCATCACAAAAGATAAAATTGATGTCGCCCGCAGTTTTACCCTCCGATGCAATCACCCGCAAAATCCAGCTGCGGTAACGTTTCTCGTCCGATAGCTTAAAATCAGTCTCGTAGTTAAACCTAATCATTCCTGAAATATTCCTGAACCTTCCGGTTGTAATTGGGGCGCAAAGGTAACGCCTGACGGTTTAATATTTCAATGCTGTTTAAATATTCCTGCAGGTTGCGCGGAAGCGGTCTTGCCTGATTGGAAAACTCCTGCTTGTTGGTTTGCGACTGGCGCTTCTTTTCCTCGCCTTGTTGTTGCATGGCTTTTTCGAGCTTGAGCAACTCATATTGAAGATTCAGGGCGCGCTGCATGTTCTCGTTGTTGAATCCTTTGTTGAGCAGTTGTTTTTCCAGCTGCTTCATTTGCTCGATGGCGCTCTGACCGTTTCCGCCCATTCCGTTGCGTTCCAATTCCTTTTGCAAAGCCTCACGAAGCTGCTTTTGTTCGCGATAAATTTCCATGATCGCCCGTGCATCGCCTTCGCCATCATCGCCGGTTTGGCCATCGCCCTGACCATTACCCTGTCCTGACTTGCCTTGCTGACCGGGTTTTTGACCCTCGCCTTGTTTGCCTTGAGCGCCCTGTCCGGGTTTTTCACCTGGCTTGTCTCCGGGTTTGTCTCCCGGCTTTTGGCCCTTCATTCCGGCTTTCATTTTATCGCCAAGTCCTTGTTGTTTTTGAATGATGTCGGGCAATTGCATTCCCGGACCTTCGCCCTGACCGGGTTTTGGCTTACCCATTCCTGAACCTGAAAGCGACATCTGCATAGCATTGAGCACATCGCTCAACATATCTGCAAGTTTATTGGCCGATGTGACCGCGTATTGCTGATGCGACGCGCCTTTTGGAACCTGTCCCTCAGATAGCGATTCCAATGACTTATCGACGTTGTAATGAACGTTCCCGATTTCTTTAGTGACGTCTTCGGCAATTTTTGGATTGCGCAGCGACATGGCAAAAAGACTGTCGTCGACGTGCTTGAACTGCAATTTTAAATCCTGCTGCTTGCGCAAAGCCGTGTTGTAGGCGGGAGCTCCGCGGCGCAAACCTTTAAATTGCCCCATCAAATCTTCCTGACTAAACGAATACGCCAGGAGATTGTCCAGGATTTGTCGGAGCATCTTGACGTCTTCTTCCATTTGCTCCTTTTGGTCGCCAGCCATGCTTTGCGCCATTGACGATCCCATTTGCATCATCTTTTTGGCTGCGCTTTTTTGCTTTGGTTTGGCTCCTGCCTTATTTTGCTGCTCAAGTTCTTCCGAGGCTTTTTTCAGGTCCTGATCGACACTCTTTTGCTGATCTTCATTCTTGGGCAAATCCATGGGCGATTTAAGCTCCTTGTTTTGCTTGTCGAGTTCCTTGAGTTCTTCGCGGATATCATTGAATTCCTTATTTATCTCGTCCTGTCTTTGGGCGTTATTCTCCTTGTCGTCGGCCAGTTTGTCCTGTTTTTCAGCCAATTGAGACAGTTTCTCGGCTATCTGTTCGGCCTTTTTCTCAACGTAAAAACGCTTGGTAAGTTCAACGAGTTGTTCAAGACTTTTTGCCTGATTTTTAGCGCTTTGTTTAAAGCGATCCATCTTTTCAAACAGTTCTTCCTGCTGGATTTTGTCGTTGAGTTGCTTGAGCTCGTCCAATAGTTTCTGGTTTTTCTCAAGGTCTTTGTCTACTTTGTCCAGACGTTTTTGAAGCTCTTCCTTGAACTCGTCTTTTTTATCAGTTTTAAACTCTTCAAGATTCTTATCCAGCTTTTTGGCGAACTCCTTCATCAGGGCGTCCTGTTGTTCCTGACGCTTTAAAAACTCGTTTACTTTTTGCTGATCCTTAAAATCAAGACTTTCCTTTTCCTTGCCCAGTTTTTGCAGTTTTTCTATCTCTGACATTTGCTTGTCCTGAGCCTTAAGCGATTTTTGCAGGCTGTTGATGTTGTCGTTTTGCTGCTGAAGGACTTCGTTTTCAATTTCCTGGTCGGTCTGGATCCGGTTGCTGAAAACCGATGATTTCGAGCTCTTGAACCCATGCGGCGCATCATTGTCAAACACCTCAAAATAGTAATCGTAAGTCACACCCTGATCAACGGGTAGCGTTGACGGGAACGCAAACACAAACCGGTCAAAAACATCCTTTTTAACCGGAAGGACAAAGCGTCGGGCGTCCTTTTCCTTTCCCGTTGGATAGTAGACAATCTGCAATTTTGAAAGTCCGTAATCGTCGGATACACGACCCACCACATAGTTTTTTTCAAGCTTCAGGCTATCGGGAGCAGCGCCCACGGTGATTGACGGAAACTGATCGCGAACCACGGCCAATCGGTACTGCAACTTTTCATACGCGCGGACATTGCTGTTTGAGGTGACAATTTGATAGTCAACGTTTTGCGATACGTTTTGCGATAGTTTGAAGCGATTGTCCTCCTGCGAAAAATTCAGGTTGCGGGTTCCATCGGACCAAACCACACTTCCGGTGGCCACAGTGAGCATGTTCCAGGTGACGCGGGTTCCTTCCGGAATGATCGCATTGCCGGTACCTTTTACCACTTCAGGTTTTCTGTTCAAATACGCCGGAAACTGCAATGCCATCTCAAAATTGGCTATCGATGGGACGGCCACCACCTGTAAAGTATAATCAGCCGACGCGATTTCATTGGCTTCCAGATGAAACACGAGATTGCCGGTGGGTTTTGAAAGGTTAAATGTAAACTCGCCGGGCGAAGCGCTTTCCATGTAGTATCGCTCGTCGCCAAGCACAATCATGGCCGTTTCAGGAATGATGCGACCCTGGGTTTTGACACGCACCAAAAAGTCTTTCCCTTGCTGTGTTTTAAGATCCTGATTGAGCAGCACAAAACTAAACGGGGCGGGCGGCCTGAACTTTTGGTTGTAGTTCACCACGCGCGCAAACGACTGCGAAATCACCTCGCTGTTTCCGGAGATGTAAAAAAAGGCAACCAAGGCAAGCGGAATCAGCGCAAGGGGAACAAACCTCAGATTCGCCCGGAAATTTACGGCCCGTGTAAACGGAATGGGTTGCAGGCTTGCGGCTTTCTGGTCAATCGACGCCAGCAAAAGCTCTGATTTATGGCTGTTGGAGGCCAGTTGTAAAAAGTTGGTGAGTTTGTCGTTCACCTCGCCAAAATGTTGCCCGATAATTTTGGAAGCCTGGGTATAATCAATTCCCTTTTGGAGTTTGACCAATTTAAAAACCGGGAAAAGAATGTATCGGACAAGCAAAAACGCCTCGACACCTACAAACGTCCAGAACAGCGCCGTGCGCCAGCCGGGACCAAGCCACAGGAAATACTCCACAAGCAGCGTGAACAGGAAATACAGTACGCCAAGTCCTACAAAAAAAAGGCTTCCGCGCAGCAACTCGTTAACGTAATACTTACGGATAAAGGCTTCGAGCTTGTCGTAAATCAGTTGTGTATTTTCCACAAAATCAAATCAGCGTATGAATAACCGCTAAAAGTACAATTTTAAGTTTTAGAAAATTGTTAAATCTGCCCAACACCCCAAACCTTCAAAACCTATGCATTGGCCATACTTGACTATCTTTGCAAAAATTTTTTGCGATGTCAAAACCAGTCCGCGTCAGATTTGCGCCAAGCCCAACAGGTCCGCTTCACATTGGAGGTGTCCGCACTGCGTTGTTTAACTACCTTTTTGCCAAAAAGCACAACGGTGTTTTTTACCTGCGCATCGAGGATACTGACCAAAACCGCTTTGTACCCGGAGCCGAGCAATACATTTTTGAAGCTTTGGAATGGCTGGGCATTTCGCCCGATGAATCCGTGGGAAAAAACGAGAAGTTTGGTCCTTACCGTCAGAGCGAGCGCAAGGAAATGTATCGACAATACGCCATGCAGCTTATCGATTCAGGCCATGCTTATTACGCCTTTGACACGGCCCAGGCACTTGATACCCATCGCAAACAGCACGAAGAACAAGGCAAGACTTTTATCTACAACCATCACAACCGCGAAAAACTTGACAACTCCCTGACGCTTTCGGCCAGTGAATCCGCCACAAGAGTTGCATCGGGCGAGGAATATGTCATACGTTTCAAATCGCCGGTCAATGAAACGCTGGTGTTGCAGGATATCATTCGCGGCGAAATAAAAGTTGACAGCAACCTGCTGGACGACAAGGTTTTGTTCAAGTCCGACGGCATGCCGACTTATCACCTGGCCAACATCGTCGACGACCATTTGATGCAAACCAGCCATGTGATACGCGGTGAAGAATGGTTGCCATCCTTGCCGCTGCACGTCTTGATTTACCGCGCCTTTGGCTGGGAAACTCCGGAGTTTGCACACCTTCCGCTGATTTTAAAACCGGTAGGCAACGGCAAGCTATCCAAGCGCGACGGCGATAAAATGGGATTCCCGGTATTCCCGCTCGAGTGGCGTGATCCGCAAACGCAATCCATTTCAGCAGGATATCGTGAACAAGGTTATTTTCCGGAGGCTGTTGTAAATTTCCTGGCACTTTTGGGCTGGAATGACGGCACCGAGCAGGAGCTTTTCAGTCTGGATGAATTGTGCGATCGATTTGACCTGGCGCGTGTTCACAAAGCGGGAGCCAAGTTTGATCCGGAAAAAAACAAGTGGTTCAACCACCAATACATGATGCTAAAGGACGATGCGTCGCTGGCCGAGGAATACGCCAAAATCCTGATCGACAAGGGAATTGTTCGCGAGGATGATTTTATCCGCAAAGTCGTTTCGCTGGTTAAAGAACGCGCTGATTTTGTATCAGACTTCTGGGAACTGT
>CAKUAD010000016.1 GCA_934636265.1 uncultured Flavobacterium sp. | reverse complement strand
TTGAGCTCTTTGGACGCCCAAGCGGACAAAAGCGAGCGCGCACAGCCCGACGGCGCCAATCCGTTGACAATGGCCAACGGCCAATTACCAATTAACCCTTGAGTTGAGTTGCGCCGGCACGCCCAAAAAAAAGACTGATACCTTAAAATGAATTCTTGAAACTTTCAGGGAATTGAGTGGGAATGATGAATGGGATTCGGTGTAAAAACAGGCGCATTTAAAGCCTTTTTTACTTATTATCGGGTTCCCTTGACCAAAGATTAGAAACGCCTGCAAATGCAAAATAAAGGCACAAAAAAACCGCCCGGAGGCGGCTTTTGCAAATAGATTTTAATTATTCGGTAGGGGTTACCTTGCGGTAGCGCAAAAACGTCAGCGAATTGGTTTCGGTGTCGTTTTCTACCAACTCCAGTTCCTTGTCGGTAAGCGTCAGGATGTCGGCTGTGGCTTCGGTCATGTCGTCGTAATACAGGACGAGGTTGCCATCCTCGATACCGTACAGGCCCGAGAATGTAGTGGTTTGGCAAGCTTCGTCGACAAGAGTTGCATCAACTTGGACAAAGGAGCTGTCGGCAAATGAAAGCGATGGCGCGCAGCTGCCCACGTTGGTGTAGTTGATCGCCGAACCGTTGAGCGTGCCAATCTTTGTCAGTTGCCACTCGCCGGCCATGCGGTCGATGTTCTCGAATTTTGGATCGTCGTCCTCGTTGCAAGAAACTGTGAAAACTCCCGCGATCAGGGCAAAAGCCAGTGTGATCTGTTTTTTCATTTTGGATTAGTTTGAGTTTCCGTAAACTTCGATGTTGTCGATCTGGTAAGTAGACGTGATTCCGTTGGTTCCTCCAACATAGCGGAATGAAATGTAAACGGTTCCTGAAAAACCTGAAAGGTCTACGTTTCCTGAGCTGGTATAATTGGTTGGATACGATTGGGTTTGCGCGGCAAAAGTAGCGTCGAGCTGAACCCAGGTAGCGGCGTTTACATCAGCAACAGTTCCGCCACCGTTGTAGTCGGTAGATGCCCAAACCGTTACAGCTTCACCATTGGCGAATCCGATTTTTGAACCAAAGCGCAGGAATTCGTCGGTTGAGTTGTCAAGGTTGATACCAGGCGTGATTAGACGGGTGTCGACGTTGTTCTCGGCCGGTGTAAGTCCGAATGGCGAGAATTGAGCGTATCTGTTGTTGCTGAAAACACGGGCTTCCCACTTTTCGGCACCGCCGTTCATCGACACGTTGCTCCATCCTGGAAGGGCGATGAACTGGTTGTTTCCTGTTGATGTGATACTTTCAAAGTTCTCGGCAAAAATTGGCGAAAGGCGTGGGCCGTCGAGTTTGATGTCGCGCTCGGTACGGGCCATGAACTGGAAGTCTGATCCGAACTTGGTCAGGACACCGCGAACTTTTCCGCGCCCGTCGGCAACCGGCTTAGAGGCAAAGTTAGAGAAACTGCTGGTGCGGAAGATGATGGAATTACCTTCGGCGTCAACAAGCAGGTGGTTGGTAGCACCGCCCAAATCGTTGTTTGGATCGTAGTAAGTGGTGTTGATGGCAGCGTCTGAAAACTGAACGTCCTCAATTTCAATCAGGGTGTTGATGTTGGCGTTGTTCAAAGCTTCAGCAATGGTCATCGTGCGGACCAGTTCATTTTCATTGACAATCGTACAGGATTTGTTGAGCGTCTCGCGGTAAAGTGACTCCGGCATACGTCCTACCGACGCTTGGCCTGAAGAGTTTACAAAGATGGCTCCGATGCGTTTACCGTCGTTTGAGGTGTCAGTGTAAAGGTTTTTAACTTCGATGAGCACTTTACGGCCAGGTTCAAAGTTGATGAAGGTTGACGTCACATCAACCGGAACGCTGAATCCGATAACCGGTCCGTCGGTAGGAAGCGTCTGGAATGAGATCGATTTAAAAAAGTTTCCACCCTCGTCGCTTGACGTAACGTAGGCTTCGATGACATCATCACCGGTGTATTGGGCCAGGGTAGAGGAGAACGGGAATTCAGATACTTCCATGGTTTTCACCACGTCGGTTTCAGTACAGTCAAATGTTGGTGTCTCGTAGTCGTCATCGTTGACGCAGGCCGAGAAAACACCGGCGACGGCGGCTGCAAACAAAGCAGATTTAAAAAATGTAGTTTTCATAGTATCGTTTTTTTTTAGAAGTTGATGTAAAGGTTAGCGAAGTAGGTACGTCCGTAACCATAGAAATATTTAGGGGCAAAGGCAGGAGTTCCGCTTGCAACGTCCTGGTTGAGTTCGCGGTAGTTTGCGTTGCGCGCTTGCTCAAAGCCACCTGTCTTGTATGTGTAGTTGAAAAGGTTGTTGACCATGGCAAAAATACCGATGGTTGTGCTTTTTATCCTCCATGACTTTCCGCCTGAAAGGTTTACAAGTTTAACCGGATCAAATTTTTCCTGCTTCAACAACTCGCGAACGCGTTCGTTGGTGATTTCAGGGAACGCACCGCCGCTGATGTCGGCCGGGTTGCGTACAAAGTTCTGCGTGCGCAAAAGCGGAGAAATATCGAGGTAGTTGTCATCCAGGTAGTTTACGTTGGCACCAATCCACCAGAATTTGGGATCGCGGTATTCCAGACCAAATGAATAGGCTTGCTGCGGGGTGCCGGGCAGACGGTAATTTTTCATCTTGGCCTCACCCAGGTTGCGCAAAGGATTAGGATTGTCAACTGTTGCCAGCGCATCCTGATTCAGATAAACCGTAGGGTTGTTGGCGTAGATGTACTGTCCGTAAGAGGCTGATGCGATAGCCTTGATGGTTGATGTGATTTGGTATTCCATGCCCAACTCAGCGCCAATGTTGCGCTTTTTAAGGTTGGTAACGCTTTCCGCCACAAACGCATCGGTGTCTGATCCTTCGCTGTCCTCAAAAACGCCCTCGGCAAAGAAGAATGCGGTTTCGGTAGCGTTTTCCATGTTGGCGATAAATCCGGTAAGGCGACCTTTAAAACGTGGTGCGCGGACAATGTAGCTGATGTCACCGGTTGAGATACGCTCATTTTCAGCCTCGAGCAGGTTGTTGCTCAAGCGGGCGTTAGGGAATACATTACGCATGTTGGGTGCCTTGGTCATGAATCCACCGTTAACGGCAATCATGTGCTGGCCGGTAAGTTTGATGGTCATACCACCTTTAAAACCAAAGTTTTCATACGTGATGCGCTTGCTTTTCCCAAACGAGTTTGTTGGGTAGTAACCGTTGCGGTACAGGCCTTCACGCTGGTATTCGTTACGTGAAAACGTCTGCGCGGTGTAAAAATCTACGTCGCGGTAGGTAAAGCGGAACTGCGTAAAGGCGTCAATCGTAGTGGCCAACAGGTTGTAGTTGTAGCCAAACTCATCTCCCTCAACAACTTGTCGGTCAGGGTTGTTCAAATCGCTCTGTTGTTGTGTGCCCACACCAAATGGATCGTAGTCGGCATAGTACGCACCGCCAAGCAAATCAGTCAGATGTTGGAAGTTGTGTGATTTGAGTTTGCGCAGATGTACTCCGGCATTCATCACGATGTTGTCGGAAATCTGTGAGTTCAGGATGCTGTTGGCCGACCAAAGTTTGTCCTCGGTGCGGTCTTCATACAATACGTAGCGGCTTTCAGCAGGAGCACGTCCCACTTCTACACCATCAACGATGATGGGGGTTGTGTTCGCGCGATACATGGCGGCCCAGTCAATCTGGCGTTGGCCCAGGAATTTTGCGTCAAGCGGATTGGCCGCTGCTAGAAAGTTTGGCGTCCAGATTCCGCCAAGACCACCTGGCTGATACGCCGTAGGGTCGTTGGCCAAAACCGTGGCAACGTCGTTGTTGTAAAGCGACGTAAAATAGCTGGGCAGGTTGCGATAGTAGGTTGGGTCAGGGTTGTTGACACCGTTAAAATCCAAACGGCTGCTGGCTAGATATCCCGTCTGATAGGCAATATTGGTATTTAACTGCGTTCTCTCGGTAAGTTTCCAGTAATGGCCCAGCATAAGTACCGGCTCCTCGACATTGCGATCGCGTGCGTTGCGCTTTTTGCCATCCTGCCAACCCCAGTACGAGTTGTATTTAACGCCGGCAATGGCTGTAACTTCTTCAGTGTTTGGAGAGTTTCTTCCGCGCTCGTTTTGTGCAAAAATCGAGGTGAAGTTAAGGGAGTGTTTATCGTTGAATTTTTTCTCGACGCTAGCAAAAACTGAGTTGGCACTGTAGTCGGTACCTTCAAAATAACCTTCGGTAGCCCAACGGCGCGATGCCGAAATGACATACGCCCATCCATCGCTATTCATGCCTGAAGCATGGGTCCCCATCATACGATAACTGTAGTTGGTATTGGTTCCGGCAAATGAGATTCGGGTTCCCGGACGGTAGATAGAAGCGCGGGTGTTGATTTCCTGCGTACCCAGAATTCCGCCAAAGGTATAGTCAGAAGGCATAAGCCCCATGGTGAATTCCTGGTTACGTGTGGCGTCGTTCAATCCGCCCCAGTTACCCCATTGCGGGCGCCCATCCAGGATTTTATTCATGATGATTCCGTTAATCATGGTGGTGCCGTACTCGTTGTCAAGACCGCGAATCCTGAAGCGGGCTTGCCCCCAGTTGAATGCGGCTGTCTGATGATAAGTATCGCGAGAGGCCTGCAAAAGTCCCGCAGTGCTCTCTGATCCGCTGTTGTCATCACCCAAATCATTTTCAGTAATGGTGATAAGGCTTAATTCCTGCTCTGATGTGATGTCTTCTTCCAAAACCACGGTCCCTACGTTTACCATCTGGTCTTTGACAATGGTTACAGGCAGAAACTGGTCGCGATAGCCCGCTGTTTTTACCTGCACGGTGCGACGGCCGGAATCGGCAACCTCAAGATTAAACACACCCAACGCATCGGTAACTCCGGAAACGGTGGTGTTTTGTACCGAGACCTCGACGTTTTGCAATGGCAACTGCGTTTCGGAGTCGACAACCTTTCCGGTTACCCCGGTCTGAGCCAACACCAGTACCGTCTGCATCACAAATAAAGTACTGATAATTAGTTTTTTCATAAAAAATTTAAGTTAAAATGCTTGCCGTCAGTGGTTAATAAAAACTTAACAGCGCGCAAATGTACATCATTTCATATTATTATCTACTTTTGGCCCCAAGATTGTGTCAAAATTTGACATAACGATAATATGTCTTTTATGAAAATTAGAAAGTCTATCGCTCTTTTTGTTGCATTATTAGCAATTCAGGGCGTTTTTGGGCAGGCAAAAAAGTATATTGTTCATACGGTTGCCTTTTATAATCTGGAGAATCTTTTTGACATTGAAAATGATCCTGCAATCAATGATGAGGAGTGGCTGCCAGGTGGTCCCAGGGCTTGGTCTGAGGCCAAGTACAAGCGCAAACTTGACAATCTTTCGCGCGTTTTGTCTGAAATCGGGACGGCTGAAAATCCAAACCCGCCAACGCTCATCGGAGCTTCAGAAATTGAAAACCGTCGCGTGCTCGAGGATTTGGTCAAGCAGCCCCGACTAATTGGGAAAGATTACGGCATTGTTCACTATGATTCGCCGGACCGACGCGGCATCGACGTTGGACTACTGTATCAAAAAAAGCATTTTACACCAACGAGTTCCGTGGCCATTCCGCTGTATTTGTATTCTGATGCCCAAGACACGAAAAAGAAAGAGAAAACCAAGGATAAGTCAGATGAAGATCCAACCGACGATCAAACCGAATCTGACCAAAAGTCCCGCCGCATCTACACCCGCGACCAATTGTTGGTTACCGGATTGCTCGACGGCGAAGAGGTAAGCATAATCGTGGTCCACTGGCCATCGCGTTCAGGCGGAGAGAAAAAAAGTTCGCCATTGCGTGAAGCTGCAGCGCGACTGACCCGCAAAATCACCGATTCACTTTACAATGTCAACCCCGATGCCAAAGTGATTATCTTGGGCGACTTGAACGACGGCTCATTCAACAAATCAGTAAAAGTTGAGATAGGCGCCAAGGGCAAAAAAGAACAGGTTGGCAAAAACGGTGTTTACAATCCGTTTGAAAGCATGGCCAACAAAGGAATGGGAACCATCGGCTACCGCGATTCATGGGATATTTTTGACATCATCATGGTCAGCGAGCCGCTCATCCGCGAAGATCGCACCTCTTTCCGATACTGGAAAGCGGGCATTTACAACAAGCCTTACATGATCCAGACCACCGGCCAATACAAAGGCTATCCGCTGCGGAATTCGCAAACTGAGCCGGGATTTAGCGATCACTTCCCGGTGTATATTTACCTGATCAAGGAAAAAAAATAGCGTCATAATTACAAAATCAAAGGCTGGTGTTACCGGCCTTTTTTATTTAATTTAGCCTTCAATTGATGCGTCAGACATCTCAAAACCCATCGCATGAAACCGTTTAACCTTACCCAGTGGCTCGAAAAAAATCGCGATAAGCTAAAGCCGCCCGTCGGAAACAAGAATCTTTTTCCGGAATCAGATGATTACATTGTCATGGTGGTGGCCGGACCCAACGCCCGCAAGGATTATCACTACAACGAGACGGAGGAATTTTTCTACCAATTGGAAGGCACCATCAAGGTAATTGTTCAGGTTGACGGCGAGCGAAAGGAAATGGAACTTGGCCCCGGCGATATGTACCTGCATCCCGCCAGGACGCCACATTCGCCAGTGCGCAGCGCCAACTCGATAGGCTTGGTTGTAGAGAGAAAGCGTGCCGGTAAAGGTTATACTGACGGATTGCTGTGGTTTTGCGAAAACTGCAACCAAAAACTGCACGAGGTTTATTTTGAACTACACGATATTGAGCAGGACTTTTTGCCGCACTACGAACATTTTTACAACTCTCCCAATTTGCGTACCTGCAAAGCCTGTGGCACCGTAATGGAAACCGACAAGAGGTACACGGCAAAGTGATTTGCAAAAGCCAACGGTTTTAAGGAGCGTCAACCGTGGAAATTTTTACCCTATTTTTGCCCTTGATAATCCACCGTTAATTTATGCCCAAATCGTTTAAAGCCGCTGGTTTTGCCTGGCTTTTTTTTGTTTGCCTGACCTATTCCCAAGACGGGAAAATTGATTCGCTGCTTACCGCGCTAAAGGATCCTAAGATTCACGACACTACGCGTTTACGGACCATTGCGTTGTTCAGGGACCAAAACTACACCGGAGCCGAGAAGAATTACTACTACCTTTCCAAATTTCTGGGTGATCTGGCCGAGAAAAATTACCGTCGTAAAAAGACCAATCCTCCCGAGTTGCAAAAAAAGTACACCATGTGGCTGGGCGCGTACTACGGGTTGCTTGGGTCAGAATATTTTAAAAAACCCGACCACGAGAAGGGATTGGTTTATTTTGACAAATCCATTGCCCTCCACAAGGAAGCCGGCGAGCTCAAGCACATGCATTTTGCCATGATTTCCAAGGCGTCGCTGTATACAAAAGTAAAGCGTTATGACGAAGCTATCCCATATATTTTTATGGCGCTAAAGTATTTTGAAACCCATCCAGACGAGGTATTTGATGAAGATTTTGCCTATGCCTATTACGCTCTTGCCTACGTTTATTTAAACCAGGGTAAGTTTGAAAAGGCCATTGAGCATTACAATAAGACTCTGGATTATTACGGCCGGTATGACAAGAATAATTATGTCGACTATCAGATGGGCCGGACGCATAACCGGATGGCGTCGGCTTATTTTGGGTTAAAGGATTATGCGGCTGCCATCCGTCATTCCCGATTGTCACAAACGCTCATTGGCGGGATGAATGATTTTACACTCGAAATTGAAAACCTTTGCCGGATTGGTCTGGTTTATCTGGAACAGGGTGAGCTGATCAAGGCCGAGTCGATGTTTAAGCAGGCGATGGCTTTACAGCCTGATCCTGAAACGCTTTTGGCCGAAGAAGCCTTCTTTAGGGGAAATTTGTCGATGGGCCGGCTAAATTATCAAAAAGGCGAGCTGGCCAAAGCCGCGGATTACACTGAGAAGGCACTGGACATTGCCCGTAACATCAATGAAAAATACCAGCTGAGCGACGCTGCAAACCAACTCTATGAGATCAGCTTGCGCCAAGGAAACTACAAGCCGTATGGACAATTCCGGCATTCCCACCAATGTCATCAACGATGTAGCCGTTGACGGCTCCAACAACGTATGGCTGGCAACCGGCGTGGGACTTGTAAAGTTTAACGGCACAACGTGGACGACCTACAATACACAAAACTCTCAGATTTACGCCAACAACATTTCATCGGTTGGCGTTGGCAACTCCAATGTGGTTTATTTTACCTGCGAGGGCGCCTTCGGAAAACTCAATGCCACAACTTTTTCCATCATTGGCGATGATGCCAAAATGATCCGTAAAATAGCCGGTAACAACATGTATGTCGAAACCTTTGGTGCAGGTTACCTAAAATACACCAATGAAGATGTTTCCGGAAGCGCCATGTACCAAAATTCCTGTATGCTCGACTGTCAGTTTGGCGGCATGGACACTGATCAGAACGGCAAGCTTTGGATTAGCTATTTCACTGAATGTGAATCGGGCGGACTCCAAAACTTCACCGACTGTCAAAGTTATTTTCCAGCCGTTGATGGCGCCAGCTTTGCGTACACAAGTTGTTTGGATGTGGTCAGTTCGAGCCTAATCTGGATTGGGACTCTTGAAACCGGATTGATCAAAATGTCAACTACCGCAGCCACGTGCAATGCGCCATCGGCACTAAGTGTTGGGTCAATCACGCACGCATCGGCATCGTTCAGTTGGACGGCTTCGTCTCCTGCACCTGCCGGTTACACAGTGATGATTAATTCTGCTCCACAACTTGGAGGCGCAGTCTATTATACAACCACAAACTCACTTACAGTGAGCGATTTAAATGCTAACTATGATTATTATTGGTGGGTTGCCGCTACCTGCGGAAACAGCCAAAGCCAATGGATCGAGGGCGGCTATTTCAATACACCCGTTGCACCGCCGTGCTTTGTAAAAATGTCAAATGGTGACAACCACACCCTGGCCATCAAAGCCGATGGCTCCCTGTGGGGCTGGGGCCTTAACGATTACTACCAACTGGGTCTGGGTATAACCGGAAACAAGAATACCCCGCAGCGTATCGGGACGGCTAATGATTGGGTGGCCGTTGCCGCATCCAGCTATCACAGCCTGGCGCTTAAAGCCGATGGAACGCTTTGGGCCTGGGGTGAGAACAGCGTCGGGCAATTGGGAACCGGCGCAACGGTAGATGCTACAGTTCCCACCCAAGTAGGGACAGCTACAAACTGGGCCAAAATTGCAGCCGGAGGCCTCGTGTCGATGGCCATCAAAACCGATGGTACACTTTGGGTTTGGGGCGACGGTGTTTTAGGTTTTGGGGATTTCCACACCTTCCTGACACCCACACAGCTTGGAACTGCCACTTACAAGGAAATTGCTACCAGTGGCTCAAACTCTCTGGCTATCCGGACCAACAATACCTTATGGGCCTGGGGCTGGAACAACAATGGTACGGTTGGAATCAACAATACTTCGACTACGGTAGTGTATACGCCGGTTCAAATAGGTTCGGCTTCCTGGAAGTATGTCGAGGTCAACCAGGGCGCCAGCTACGGTATCAAAACCGACGGAACGCTTTGGGGTTGGGGCTTTAACACCGATGGCCGCCTGGGTCTTGGCACAACCAATAACGTTTTGGCGCCTGTCCAGGTTGGCACTGCAACCAACTGGCAAAAAGTACAATTTGGAATGGGCTTTGGCCTTGCCGTCCGCACCGACGGATCACTTTGGGGTTGGGGTTCCAATACGCTTGGGCAGCTAAGCACCGGAGATATGAATTTCCGTCCTACGCCGGTCCGCATCGGATTTGCCAATGACTGGACTGAGGCCGGCGGCGGCGACCGCTACGGAATTTATCTCAAAACCAACGGTGATGCTTATACCGCGGGTTGGAGTCCACAGGGACAAATGGGTGTAGGGCCTAACAACGTCTACACCAACATGATCCAGATAACTTGTCCTACCACTACACTTGTCAATGAAGATTTTGATGAGCCGGTCGCAATATCAGTATTTCCAAATCCGGTAAAAGATCAGCTTCAGCTTGTTTTTGAAGGGACCATTTCAACAGCGACTATTTACAACCTGCTGGGACAGCAAGTGTTGTCGGCAAAAATCGATGCCAACCACGGATTGATAGATGTTTCGACACTTTCGGCGGGTACTTACATCGTCAAGGTCGTTGTGCAGGAAAAATCCATGACGGTAAAAATCGTAAAACAATAACCCTCATACCCTAAGAACAATCCCAAATTCAATCGAGTTTGGGATTTTTTTTTTGAAATCAAACCGACGGGATATCAACTTTAAACCAAAGGATTAACGACAGATTAAAACCCACTCGCAGGAATTGCGTATTTTTGCCGCGCAAAACAATTTTTTATGGAAACTACAACGCAATCATTCGGAATCCGGGAAGCCCTGGCCGAACTTGGAATAAATGAACGCAATCTGGGTACCTCTACCGGACAGCTGAGCTTTGCCTCGGGCGATGTGCTGGAGTCGTATTCACCCGTAACCGGCGAGCTTATCGCAACGGTTGTCCAATCAACTAAAGAAGATTATGAAAAGGCCATGAGCGCTGCCCAATCAGCCTTTTTAGAATTCCGACTGATGCCGGCGCCCAAACGCGGTGAAATCGTGCGTCAGTTTGGCGAGAAACTCCGCGCCAAAAAAGAAGCCTTGGGCAAACTTGTATCGTTTGAAATGGGCAAATCGCTTCAGGAGGGTTATGGGGAAGTTCAGGAGATGATTGACATTTGTGACTTTGCCGTCGGACTCTCGCGCCAGTTGCACGGGCTTACCATGCATTCAGAGCGCCCCGGACACCGCATGTACGAGCAATACCATCCGCTGGGAATCGTCGGAATCATTTCGGCGTTTAACTTCCCGGTGGCCGTTTGGTCCTGGAACACCGCACTGGCCTGGGTTTGCGGTGACGTCTGCATCTGGAAACCGTCTGAGAAAACTCCGCTTTGCGGCATAGCTTGCCAGAACATCATGGCCGAAGTCATTCGCGAGAACAACCTTCCGGAAGGCATCTGCTGTTTGGTAAACGGCGATTACAAAATCGGCGAACTCATCAGCCACGACACCCGCATTCCGCTGGTTTCGGCCACAGGATCAACACGCATGGGTAAAATCGTGGCGCAGGCTGTTGCCGGACGTCTCGGAAAATCACTTTTGGAACTGGGCGGGAACAACGCCATCATCGTCACGCCCGACGCCGACATCAAAATGACCGTCATCGGAGCCGTTTTTGGAGCCGTCGGAACTGCCGGACAGCGTTGCACCTCAACCCGCCGACTGATCATCCACGAAAGCATATACGACAAAGTAAAAGACGCGGTCGTATCGGCCTACGGACAACTGCGAATCGGGAACCCGCTTGACCAGAACAACCACGTTGGCCCGCTTATCGACACCATGGCCGTTGACCAGTACAACAAAGCGCTTGAAGCTGTTGTTGCGCAAGGCGGAAAAGTAATCGTCGAGGGCGGCGTGCTGCAAGGCGACGGATATGAAAGCGGCTGCTACGTAAAACCCGCAATCGCCGAGGCTAAACCTGACATGGCCATCGTTCAGCACGAGACTTTTGCACCAATCCTTTACCTCCTGAAATATTCAGGCGATGTAGAAAATGCCATCGAAATCCAAAACGGCGTAGCCCAAGGACTTTCATCGGCCATCATGACCAACAATCTTCGCGAGGCCGAGCGCTTCCTATCGGTTGCCGGATCAGATTGCGGTATCGCCAACGTCAACATCGGTACTTCGGGTGCTGAAATAGGCGGTGCGTTTGGCGGCGAAAAGGAAACCGGCGGCGGACGCGAATCAGGATCTGACGCCTGGAAAATCTACATGCGACGCCAGACCAATACCATCAACTACACCACAAGCCTTCCGCTTGCACAGGGAATCAAGTTTGATTTGTAAACCATCATAAATAAGAAACCATCTCTTTCCGGGATGGTTTTTTTTTATGGGTTTTTTTGGGCGTGCCGGCGCGGTGGTAGTTCTTGGCTCGTGAAACCCTATCGTTCGCGCCGTCGGGCTTTTGGCACTCGCTTTTAAACCAGCGGTTATCACCTTTGGTTTAAAGAGCTCAAACAATGCCGCAATCCCTCACGCGGTTTGGCTAAAACCGCAGGCCCACGCTAAACCCTACGCTAAACTCTACCGGCGTTCCAAATTCGTCCTGGATTTCCTGGCTAAAGTTGCGCCCAATCATTCCGTAAGGTCCAAATACAAAGCTTCCGCTCAGGTTCCATTTGTATCCCGCGCCAATGCTCAGCATAAAACTGTTGAGTGAAACCTCGGGCGAACCGGATGTTTTTTGGTAATGCCCGCCGCGGAATTTCATCTGCGGTGTAATCATCACACCCGATCCCACATCGCTGCCGGTGTAAAATGCGTACGACGCCACAACGCTGGTTGATTTAAAATCCTTTGCCTGACGGCCCACAGCCCAATTGTAAACGTCATTGATGTGCACCTCAACGCCCACCGACTGCGAATCGTCAAAAAAGTATTCGTATCCCAACTCAACCGATCCAAAAGCAATCGTGTTGACGGGATTCCATTTCACTTCGTGTTTTTCCTGCGCATGCATGGCGCCTGCGGCCAAAAGGCCCAATAAGTATTTCTTCATAATCAACGGTTTCGGCCTTTTTCGCCGGGATAAAGATCCGGAAGCGGATCACTTTGCCAGAATTGTTTTGTATGTATGTCCAAAATAGACAGGCAGCCCTTAAACGCTGCGCCCGTATCCACATTCCAGACATTGGCCCTGTTTTGTGGTGTGGCCTCACCCAATCGGGTCACGGGCGTGTGGCCAATAAAAATTTCCCGGTAGTGTTTAAACCGCTTGGGATAGGCAGGATCGTCGGGTGCCAGCAACGGGTTCAAGGCCGCGGCGGTTTCCCAAAGCGTACGGTCCCAAAAAGCCAGCCTCGGAAAATATTCATACGCAATCCCGCTTTGGTTGGTAAAGCCGGCGTGGACAAAAAGCCTGTTGTCATCGTCAAGGTGGTAATTGTCGAGTGCATCCAAAAAGGAGATGTGCAGGTCTTTAACCGATGCGTCGAGTTTGGAATACGCCAATATGGTTGCGCCTCCGCCGTGCTGATGCCATAGTTCGTTGTCTTTTCCACGAAGCCACTCCAGCAAAAGATCGTCGTGGTTGCCGCGTATAAACACGCATTCCTGCAAGGTCTGGATTTCCATCAAAAAATCCAGAACCTGCGGCGACTCACTCCAGCCGTCAACGTAATCGCCCAGGAATATCAATTTGTCGTTAGAGGTAACGGCGGCCCGGTCCATCGCCTGATGCAAGGCCCGCAAGCCGCCGTGAATATCGCCAATGGCTAAAGTTCTGCTCATAAAACAAAAATACAAATTGTGCGCAAACCGGATTTTTGGTTTTCCAGCGCCCTTTTGGCGCTTGAGAATTTTAACAATTTAGGCAGATTTTACGTAACCGACTTCTTTTTTGCCTGTCTATCTTTACCATGTTAAAACAGCTTGACACAATCTAACCGCCACGAACACAAGCGTTACTACCACGGGATCATGGAATTTGGGGCCATCGATTCGCATGTCTTGAGTGTCAGATTGGTTAAGTTAAAACGGCGGCCCGGTGTCGCCGTTTTTTTTACAATTTTGCCAAACGCTGCAGTAACTCATCTTTCCGACGGCTGGAAACCTCAATAGCTGCGCCGTCCTCGAGATGGACATAACCACCTTTGCCTTTGGTGTACCGGTTAACGTAGTCAAGATTGATCAGGTGCGAATTGTGTACCCGGCAAAATCCCATGGGGGTCAGTAGCGCCTCAAACTCTTTTAGTGTTTTGGCTACCAAAATCTTCTTTTTGTTGCACAGGTATAGGGTTGTATAATTTACGTCGCTTTTGCAGCGTACGATATCCTGTGTGTTTAAAAACAGCAACTCATTTTGATGCGGGACGGCAATTTTGCGATGCTGATTTTTTAGTTGGCGCATGTTTTCAAACAGCAACGCAAATGGCTCGAATGCCTGCTTATTTGAGTGTTGTCTGGATAACTTTTCAACGGTTGTTTTTAAATCGTCCGGATCTATCGGTTTTAGGAGATAGTCAAAGGCGCTAAACCGGATAGCTTGAATTGCGTAATGCTCGAATGCTGTGGTAAAAACTACGGCAAAATTTATCGTAACAAGTTCTTCAAGCAGGTCAAATCCGGTTTGGCCCTCAATTTGGACATCCAAAAAAATCGCATCGGGCTTGTGTTTTGCAATGGCCTTTTTTGCCGACGCTACGTCGCTGGCGGTCGCAACAATTTCAAGCTGACCCGCGCAGTAGGTTTCCAAAAGATTGGAAAGGCGGGCAATGCAGTGTGCTTCGTCGTCTATCAGTATCGTGCTAATCATGCTCTTGGAAAAAAGGTAATTTTAACTCAACCCGCATCCCATCGGTCAAATCCACCAACTCAAGGGAACCGTTGGTATTCTGGAGTTTGTTAAGGATAGAAATGCGTTCACGGATGTTTGCAATGCCAAATGACACATGTGATGCGGTTTTGGCTTTGTTTTGACCGCCGCCATTGTCTTCTACCATGCAATTAAGCAATGTGTTTTCCCTGCTGACATGAATCAGGATTTTCCCGTTGCCGGTTTTATCGACCATGCCGTGCCAGATACTGTTTTCAACAAACGGCTGCAGCATTAAAGGCGGAACAAAAGCCGTATCGGGATTTAGGTTGTCCGAAACCTTGATTTCATACGTAAATTTATCCTTTAGGCGTGCCGACTCGAGCTGTAAGTACCACTCGAGCATTTCCAATTCACGCCGCAACGGAATGGCCTTGTTTTCTGAATTTTCCAATGTAGCCCGCATCAACTTGGCAAATTTGGTCAAATAGTAATCGGCTGTCTTTACATCGTTTTTCCAAATGTAATCACTTATCGAATTCAGTGAATTAAAGATAAAATGCGGGTTGAGTTGCAGGCGGAGCGCCTTCATCTCGACGTCTGACAGTTGCGCGTTAAGTAGGATTTCGCGTTTTGCCTCGCGCAATTTGCGACGTTTTTTATTTCCGGCAAAAACGGAGAATCCAGTAATCGATACCAGGGCAAATCCACCGATTAGAGCATTTTTTATGATTTTTTGTCGGTTGATTTCAGCCTCGGCTACCATTTGTTTTTTTTCGGCCTGATATTCAAGTGTCTTGGTCAGTATCGCATCGTGTTTATCCGCATTGTGGAGGCTATCCCTGAGTGCCATGTATTGGCGATAATTTACAAGGGATTCTCTGTGCTTCCCCTGCTGCTCGTAAACTTTGGCCAGGGTTTCGCGCGCGTAAATCAGTTCATCCCGCGCCCCGATTTCCTTGCATGAAACCACGCAATTTTCTAACGTATTTGCGGCCAGTTGCAACTTTCTGCGAGGATTGATGCCGCGCTCCGCCAGTACGTCGTCCGGAGATTCCAACAACGCTTGGGCAAAGTTCTTTTGTAGGATCGATACGGTTCGCTTATCACCTGATTTTTCAAAAAAACCGATGGTTTGTTGCAAACCGTCAATTGCCGCCGGATAGTCCTTAAGTCCTAATTTGACGATAGCCTGATTCGAAACCAACGACATTTGGATTCGGGTATTGGGATGCTTTTCCAGTATGCGCATCGCTCTGTCGTAAAGTTTGAGCGCTTTTAAAGGCTCGCCCGCCTGATCACGCGCATTGCCGTAATTCACCAATACGTTTGCCAATCCTTCCATATAGTTGGCTTTAGTTAGGGCTTGGATGCTCTTTTCAAAATACGCAAATCCCATTTTAGGCTTGTCAATCCGTTTGTATATCAAGGCAATATTCTCATACACTGATCCGGCAGAGAAGTAATCGCTGAAGCTTTCGGAAATTTTCGCCGATTTAAGGTATTGCTCTAACGCCTTTGGATAGTCGCCCATTAGAAAGTAATTATTGCCCATCGCGTTGATTGCCTTAGCCGCCAATTTCCGGTTACCGGACGCCATTAAAAGAGATGCAGATCTTTGTGCCAGGTTTACAGCTTTTTTGTTTTGGCCAGTTATGCTGTAAAGGTAGGCGCGGTAGTAGTTGCCCTTTGCCTCCATCAGCGTATCTTTTTGCCGCTGGGCGACGGCAATTCCCTGATCGTAAGACAATCCCGCCTTTTTATAGGCGATGAGCGCGGTATAAGCCGCACCGTAACCGTAATAAACCTGCGTCAAATGCCGATCGCTTTTAAGACCGGTCGCGAGTTTTAAAGCTGAATCGCAATAAGACAGGGCGGCCTTTGGATTGCCAGCCACGAGCAGATCAGCAAGTTTTATAAACGTGGAAACCCTTGCCGTGTCCCGCGTCTTTACGATAGCCAACCTTTTTAGTATAGAATCGATTGGAGTTGTGGCCGGCTGTGAATATAATGGGCCAACCAAAAAAAGCACGATGCACCATAACCCTAGTCTCCCCATAAGCGCAAGTATTTGATTGTAAATGTAATACTTTATAAACAGCAGAAATGCAAATAGACACAATCCTCAAAAAATAAATCAAAGCGCACAAAAAATAAATGGCCTTTGCACTCGGCAATCCATACGCATAGATTTGGCACGAACTAATTGTTGAATTAATCCCGTGATGCATCAACCCAATCTGTACACCCTCAGGGTATCGGTCCTTGTTAAAGCACTTTTGCTCGGGCTGTTATTTGCCGCCCTTGGTCTAAGAGCCCACAAAGATTCAGATGAGGAAACCAGAGTAAGCCTAAAACCTTTTTCGACAATCGGAGAAAAATCAGGAAGATAAGTGCAATCTAAATTAGACCAATATGAAAAAAGCAATTACATTTTTATTACTCGCCATTAGTATAACCTCACAGGCTACGGTTTGGCGCGTCAACAACAATCCCGGACAAAACCAGTATTCCGGTCAACAGGTGTTCAATAACCTGCAATTAGCCATCAGTAACAATTTGGTTGTAGACGGCGATACGCTGTATGTCGAACCGTCCACCATTTCCTATGGCGATGTGGTTATCAACAAACGCCTTCATTTGATTGGCGCCGGGTATTTTTTGAATCTTAATCCCGGACTTCAGCAAAATGTGCAAAATTCGGTGGTCAGGAGCGTAACTTTTGAGGCAGGGTCCTCCGGTTCATCGCTGGAGGGACTGTACTTGTTTTCAGGCTCAAATTCATCGGTTACTTTTTCAAATACACCGCTAGAGGATATCGTCATTTCCAGATGCTACGGCGTACACGTCATATTTACTAACAATGCGACAAACCCCATAAGCGACATAACGGTAAAGGGTAATTATTTAAACCAAGTCCTTGTAGGGAACAATTCAGCGGCAATTTCAGGCTTGATAATCATAAACAATAGATTAAACGATATGAACCTGGGTGCACATGTCAATGCGGTGATCGTCAACAACGTTATTGAAGATAACGTCAATATCTACGGTCAACCGTTTTACAACAATATCTGCCTTGGCACGACGCAAAGCGACCTCTCGCAA
The DNA here is from genome assembly GCA_934636265.1 of uncultured Flavobacterium sp. Classification (GTDB taxonomy): domain Bacteria; phylum Bacteroidota; class Bacteroidia; order Flavobacteriales; family Flavobacteriaceae; genus Flavobacterium. The sequence continues at coordinate 22,535 of CAKUAD010000016.1, read as the reverse complement.
AACAACAACTCCGTTACCAACATTTACAACAATATTTTTGTACACCCGCAACCGGCCTGGTTTACTGGAAACACCAACAACACCTTTGGACTGACCACTGCCTATATTTTTGCCAACTACGCCAACCCCTCAACCGACGGTAAGTTTGCACTAAAACCCGCAGGGCAGTGTGCGGAATGTTACGCAGGATTCCCCTCAGGTACCCAACTGGGCATTTTTGGCGGTGCCGAACCGTACAAACTTAGTGGCATCCCGCCAATTCCGTCCGTCTATCAGCTCCAACATCCCGCGAACGTATCGCCCGGTGGAACTTTGAATATTACCATAAGCACACGTTCGAACAACTAAACCCGCCATTATGAGAAATTTATTTTGTTGTATCTCTCTGGCGTTTTGTACGTCATTGTGGGCACAAACGGTTACAGCAATCGAGTATTTTATTAATGCCGATCCGGGTCCGGGCGCCGCTATACCAGTAACCGGATTTACACCGTCTGCAAATGTTGCGTTTAACGTATCACTGCCGGTCAATCTGGATTCCGGGACACATTATCTCGGTTACCGCACCATGGACAATAGCGGAATATGGAGTTTGACAAACTTTAAACGCCTTTATGTGGTGGGTTATCCGCCCGCAGCGATAAACGCTCTCGAATACTTTTTTGACATTGATCAGGGAATCGGGGCGAATACCATCCTGCCCTTTGATGGTAATTCCACCAATATTGTGGCCAGTGTTCAGGAGTTGATGGTTCCGCAAGCCTTGACATTGGGCGAACACCTATTGCTGATGCGAACCCGCGATGCTTACGGACGATACAGCCTTACCAATGTGAGCCAGCCAATAACGGTTGTCGAATTGGGACTGGACGATTTAGCGGCAAACGGCATTGTGCTTTTCCCAAATCCCGTTGTTGATGAATTGAACATTTCATTGCAGGAATCTGATCCGGTCAGAATCTGGATGTTCGATATGGCGGGCCGTTGTGTCAGGGATGTTTATATAAGTCAGTCAACCAGCGTCAACATTGCCGATTTGCCAACAGGGATTTATAACCTGTCGGTTTGGAAAGACAAAGGCAAAATTTTTACCCATCGCATCGTCAAAAACTAAGGTTGCGTTTTATTGTATTTCATCTTCCTCAAAATCCGCATCGATTCTTTAAATGAATTGTAAATGGAGGGAAAGGGTTTCAGGACGGGTTTGGCGTCGATCAGCCGTTGCTTGGCATCGTCAAATCCGTTCAGGAAACACAGCATCATGACCGACGGAAGGTTGGCCAGGTCGCGTTCTTCAGATGGCCGCAACGGCAGGTTCTTTTCCAGTTTTGCAATTAGCGCCAGATTGGAATTGTAGATGTGATGCAGCATTTTTTTGCTGAATTCCGGCGGCGAAAAAAGCATCTCGGTGTTGATTGTGTATTGTCCGTTGTCAAAAAAGTTGATGGTTTGCCGCTCCAATTCGTAAAGTGACGTCTGGTCGTTAAGCCCCAGCGGAACGAACTCCACAATGGTAAAACTGTTCTGGTCATAACTTATCGACACCACATCCTGCGCGGAATAGAACAATTTTACCTGCTCGTTGATCAGTTCGATATCAACCCTGGAAAGAAACTCCTGATTCCGGATGCGCCTTGGAACGCCGGCCCAGCAAATCACGAACAGTTCCTTAAAAACCTTGTACCTGGAATCCATTTCGGCGTGGCGGTTGTTTATAAAATCAATGACGCCGTCCAGCGTGTGGGCAATGCTGTTGCGCGAATTGTTCTCGATAGAAATCACCGTCTCGGTGTTTACCGGCGGCCTGAAATTTTTTACCTCGTCCGGATTTTCAATCGGAATGGTGTTGCTCCCGCGCCTTACAAAGATGGATCCCACCAAAATGGTGTGGATTCCTTTTTTAAAGGACGACACCGCCGGATTGGGCCTGATGGTCACCAATCCTACCACTTTTCCCTTGGCTAGTTTGGGGAACGGGACGTTTTCATACTGTATCTTGGGCGGATTGTCTAAAAAGGCATTTACGAGGTTTTGAATGCGCGAATCGTCAAAAAAGTCATCGCCCACAATCAGGCTGTCCCGGTCTTCGACGCCAACCACGATATAGGAATTGTTATTCGGATTAGAATTGCTCAGCCCGCAGATGTGCTTCAGGAATTTGGCTTTTCCCTCGCGGGTGTGCAGGTTTAACTGTCGTTTTTTGTCGTAAAAACTGTTCTCATCGTGGTGAGCCAACAGGTTTTTGATAAGCAGGCGTTTGTTGATCATGGCACATATAATAGATCAGGGAACTTTTTCGCCTCTTGCAGCCACCCAAAGTTTAAACCAGTCTTCATCTGATAGCTCGACCGTCGTGGCCTTGGTAAGCTCCTTTAGCCTGTCGGGCGACGTTGTTCCGCAAACCGGAATAAATCCGGCGGGATGCTTCAGGATCCAGGCCAGCAAAATCACGTCGCCGGGAACGTTGTATCGGGCAATCAGGTCAATAAGCAACAGCCTGACCCTTTGGGCCTGAGGCGTATCGGTCTTAAAGACGCATCCCAGCGGGCTCCAGGCCATCGGGCGGATTTTGTTGACCATCATGTGGTCGAGCGTTCCGTCGGTAAGCGGCTCCCATCGGGTAACCGAAAATTCAATCTGATTATAGGAAATATCAACCGCGCTGCGAATCAGGTCGGTTTGGTGCGGCGTAAAATTCGACACGCCAAAGTCGAGGATCTTTCCCGCCTGTTTGAGTTCGGCAACAGCCTGCGCGATTTCATCGGGATGCATCAGCGGGCTCGGCCTGTGCAAAAGCAGCAAGTCCAGATGGTCGGTATGAAGGTTAGCCAGCGAATTCTCGACCGATTTTAAGATATGCGCCTTAGAATACAAATAATGCTTAACGTCATAAGGTTTTCCCGCCACCGGATAGCGTATCCCACACTTTGAAATCAACCGGATGCTGTCGCGCCCCACAGCCGATTGCTGCAAGGCTTTTCCAAAGGCAGCTTCAGTGGTGTACCCGCCGTAAATATCGGCATGGTCAAAAGTGTTGATGCCGTGCTCGAGACACACCCGGATAAGGACTTCCATGGCGTTGGTATCCAGGTTTTTTCCGGCTGTTCCCCAGGTCATGGCTCCGGCAATAATCGGCGAAAAAGTAGTCATAGGCATTTGTAAATTTACTATTCTGGCGCGTAAAAGCCATCAACCTAAAGTCAAATCAGCGTTAAAACCTTTATCCTGCCATAGGCAATAAAAATTTTAAATTCCTAATTTTTGAATCCTTTAGGTTATAACTTTCTTAACCGATCCCTAAAAGACAGCTAAAACCACGGTAAGGGCGCGCATTTTAACCAATTATTAACAACGAGCAAGGTTATAAATTTTCAATTTGCACCGTGTTAAAAAACCACCCTGAAAACATTTCAAAAAATGGAAGAAACCGCCGCCGGATTTGACATCCGCGCTATCAATGAAAAAATAGAACGGGAAAGCGCCTTCATCGATTTGCTGATGATGGAAATGAACAAAATCATCGTAGGTCAAAAATACATGACCGAGAGGCTTTTGATAGGGTTGTTGGGCCAGGGACACATTTTGTTAGAGGGTGTTCCCGGGCTTGCCAAGACGCTGGCCATCAACACGCTTTCACAGGCCGTAGAGGCGAGCTTTAGCCGTATTCAGTTTACGCCTGATTTACTCCCTGCCGACGTTGTGGGAACCATGATCTACAACATCAAGCAAAACGAATTCACCATTAAGAAAGGTCCCATCTTTGCCAATTTTGTATTGGCCGATGAGATAAACCGCGCCCCGGCAAAAGTTCAGTCGGCGTTGCTGGAAGCCATGCAGGAAAAGCAGGTTACCATTGGCGAAAATACTTTTAAGCTCGACAAACCTTTTCTGGTTCTGGCCACGCAAAACCCCATTGAACAGGAAGGAACCTATCCGCTTCCTGAAGCACAGGTTGACCGTTTTATGCTTAAAACTGTCATCGACTACCCTAAAATGGAAGAGGAGCGACTGATCATCCGCCAGAACCTCAAGGGCGGATTTGAAAAGGTCAACCCGGTGGTTTCCGTCGATCAGATTCTTCGCGCCCAACAGGCCGTTAGGGAAGTTTACATGGACGAGAAAATCGAGAAATACATACTCGACATCATCTTTGCCACGCGTTTCCCTGAAAATTACAAACTGGAAAAGATCAAGCCGCTCATCAGTTTTGGATCCTCGCCGCGCGGAAGCATCAACCTGGCCAACGCCGCAAAATGTTATGCTTTTATCAAGCGCCGCGGGTATGTTATTCCGGAGGATGTGCGCGCCGTCGTCCACGATGTTCTGCGCCACAGGATCGGCGTGACGTATGAGGCCGAGGCTGAGAATGTCACATCGGTGGATATCATCAACAAAATCGTCAACGAGGTCGAAGTACCATAACAGTTGATGGGTATGGCTGATGGTTGGTAATTTTTACCGCTATCAACTAACAACCTACAACCAACAACTAAGCAATGGATACCAAGGATCTTCTTAAAAAAGTACGCAAGATCGAAATCAAGACCCGGCGCTTGAGCGATCACATTTTCTCGGGCGAGTACCACACCTCGTTCAAGGGACGCGGCATGACCTTTAGCGAGGTCAGGCAGTATCAGTTTGGCGACGACGTCCGGGCGATTGACTGGAACGTGACCGCGCGCTACAACGAGCCGTACGTAAAGGTTTTTGAGGAGGAGCGCGAGCTGACGATGATCCTGATGGTCGACATCAGCGGATCAGAGCGATTTGGCAGCCGCGGACAACTTAAAAGCGAAGTTGTGACCGAGATTGCCGCGACCATGGCATTTTCGGCTACGCAAAACAATGATAAGATTGGGCTGATGCTATTCTCGGATCAGGTGGAACTCTACATTCCGCCCAAAAAGGGAAAATCGCATGTGTTGCGAATTATCCGGGAGCTGATTGAATTTAGCCCTAAAAGCAAGGGGACGAACATCTCGGAAGCGCTCAGGTTTTTGTCGGGCGTCATGAAGAAAAAGGCCATCGTTTTCCTGATTTCTGACTTCCTTACGGCCGACAATTACGAGCAAACGCTTAAGATTGCGTCAAAAAAACACGACATCACGGGAATTCGCGTGTACGATATGCGCGAGGAAAAGCTGCCAAACCTGGGAATCGTTCCCATGCTCGACGCCGAATCAGGTGTGGTGAGAATGATAGACACCTCGTCGCGGCAGGCCCGGCTTAATTACGAGAAAAACTACAACGAAAAACTAAAATTCTTTAGGGAAACTTTCAGCAAATGCGGCGCGGGCACAGTCAACACAAGGGTTGATGAAAGTTATGTGACCAAATTGCTGGGCTATTTCAAATCGCGGGTATGAGCATAAGACCATTGGTTACGATGATATTGCTGATGATGGCGTGGTGCATGCCGGCTCAGGTAGTGACTGCGGTTGACAGCACCCAAAAAAAGATTGGCGCGCAGTTTAACCTGACGCTTAAAGCCACGGTTGACACAACCTCGACCGTTGTTTTTCCAACCGGCCGAAACTTTGGCGCGCTCGAAGTGATTAGGAATTACAAGGTTGACACAGTAGCAAAAGGCAAAACCCACGAACTCATCAAGCGTTACGGACTTACCCAGTTTGATTCGGGGTCGTACCTGATTCCGTCGCTTAAAGTCACCATCGACAAAAAACCGTTTCTCACCGACAGCATCCGCGTAAGCGTACAGCCGGTAAAAGTCGACACGCTCAAACAGCGTCTTTACGATATCCGCGACATCATCCGCGAAGGCGAAGTTCCCGGACTGGCTTGGTGGGTTTATTTTTTGATTGCACTGGCGGTTGCGGCCGCAGGATTCGGGGTTTGGTGGCTCATCCAAAACAATAAAGTAAAAAAGGAAATTCCCGTTGTACAGGCCTCGCCCATAGAAAAGGCGAACACTTTGCTGGTGGCACTCGAGCAAAAACAGCTGTGGCAAAAAGGCGAGGTTAAGGCCTATTACTCTGAGCTTACCGACATTGCCCGTAATTACATTGAAGAGGCGATCCATATTCCGGCCATGGAGAGCACCACCGCCGAGTTGATCATCGGGTTGCGGTTAGCCGCTCAAAAAAAACAAATGAACATATCAGCCGAGACCTTGGAGAACCTCGAAACGGTTTTAAAACAGGCTGATTTGGTTAAATTCGCCAAGAACCGTCCGCTTGAATTTGAAATAGCATCCGATCGCCAGAAAATCGAGAACGCCATTGTGACACTCGACAAGGCCATTCCCGAGGAAAAGGATGACGAGGAAAGCCAGTGGGAAAATTACCTGCTTGAGCGCGAGGAAAAACTTAAAAAGAAGGCCCGACAACGACGGCTGGTTTACGGTGTGGCTTCGGGTGTATTCCTGATTTTGGCGGCCGTAGTCCTTTTTGTTGCCATCAAAGGTTTTGATGAAGCCCGGACAGCGGTATTTGGTCATCCCAGTAAAAAATTACTGGAAGGCGAGTGGATTGCCAGCGAGTATGGAAACCCGCCCATGCTGATCGAGACCCCCAGAGTTTTAACCCGAATGGTTGAAGGCGATACCGCTGGGGCTGTGAACCGCCAAAAATTTGCCTTTAGCAAGGTTGGCGAGCCACTTGACATCCTGATGATTACCACGCGTTTTGAGGATCAGGTTCCGGTAGATAATCTATTGGAGCGATCGGTTGAGGAAATTCCGCAAATGCTTAGCCAAAATCTCAAAGCGCAAAACATCACCGTCAAGAGCGATCCTTTTAAATCCCGGACCGGTCAGAGCGGCATGAAAACCTTTGGAAACATGAAGTTGGTGCATCCCGTAACCGGAAAAACGCTGGTGGCCGCCTATGAAATGCTCACGTTTATCCAACCCGGCGGCATGAACCAGTTGTTGGTCATTTACGATCCGCAGGATAAATACGCAATCGAGATGGTTAACCGGATGTTTGATTCGGTCGAACTTAAACTGCCGTTGACATGGGTGAAGTAACGTTTTTGAATCCCGGATTTTTCTGGCTGTTCCTGTTGCTCCCGGTGGCTATCGGATGGATTTTACTGCAACGGAAGAATCGGCGCGCAACCCTAAAAATCAGTTCGTTTGACGGATTCAGGGGCAAGCCGTCTTTTTGGGCGGTGCTCGAACCTTGGCTGATCGTGCTGAGGTTGGCGGCGCTTTCACTGCTGATTATCGCGATGGCACGACCTCGGACGGTTGATGTGAGCAGCCAGACGAAAATGACCCGCGGCATCGACATCGTGATGGCCATAGACGTATCGAGCAGTATGCTGGCGCGGGACTTAAAACCCAACCGATTGTCGGCGCTGCGTGATGTGGCAGGCAACTTTGTCAAAAATCGCCCGAATGACCGCATCGGACTTGTGTTTTATGCCGGCGAGGCTTACACCAAAACACCGGTAACCAGTGATAAAGGCGTCATTTTAAACGCCATGCGCGACATCCGCTATGACAGTTCGCTACAGGACGGAACCGCTATCGGAATGGGTTTGGCTACTGCAGTCAACCGCTTAAAAGACAGCAAAGCCAAAAGCAAAGTAATCATTTTGCTTACTGATGGGGTCAACAATTCCGGAACGATTGAGCCCGAAACCGCCTCTGACATTGCCCGTGAATTTGGCATCAAGGTATATACCATCGGGATTGGACGCAACGGCATGGCCGAGTTTCCGTATGCTTTGGCGCCCAACGGTAAATTCCTGTTCCGGATGATGCAGGTTGAAATTGACGAACAGCTGATGCGCAACATCGCCGCCAAGACTGATGGCAAGTATTTTCGCGCTACCAGCAACACCAGGCTGAATGCGATTTACGATGAAATCAACAAACTCGAAACCACCGAGATCGAGGAGTTAAAATATTACGATTACGACGAAAAGTTCAGGCCTTTTGCACTGGCTGCGGCCCTGTTGGTGCTGCTTGAACTCCTGTTGCGAAACACCGTTTATAGAAGCTTTATCTGATGTACGAACTGGAACAGAAAATATACCTGTATGGTTTGATTGCCATTCCGATACTGGCGCTGGTTTTCCTTGCCAATTTGTACTGGCGACGAAAAAAACAACGCGAATTTGGCGACGTCGGCCTTTTGAAACAGCTGGCGCCGGAACAATCGGTTTTTAAGCGCGCCCTAAAATTCATTACGGTTTGTACCGCCTTGGCCTTTTTGTGCATCGGACTGGTGAATCCTAGGGTTGGCACAAAAATGGAAACGGTAAAACGCGAAGGGGTGGATATCGTCTTTGCGGTTGACGTGTCAAAAAGTATGTTGTGTGAAGATGTCGCTCCCAGCCGACTCGAAAAGAGCAAGCAGCTGGTCTCGCAAATCATATCCTCGCTCAGCACCGACCGCATTGGGATTGTCGCCTATGCCGGAAGTGCCTTTCCCGTTTTGCCCATCACGACTGATTACGGCGCTGCGCGGATGTATCTGCAAAGCATGAGTCCGTCGATGGTTTCATCCGGCGGCACGTCATTGGACGAAGCCATTCAGCTATCGGCGGGATTTTTTGAGACGGAAAGCGCAACCAGCAAATTACTTATCCTGATTTCTGACGGCGAGGACCATTCAGAAGGTGCCGCCGAAGCCGCCGCCGAAGCCAAGAAAAGCGGAATCAAGATTGTCACCATTGGTGTCGGAACGGCAAAAGGCGGCCCGATTCCACTAAAGCGCGACGGAGTGACGCAGAGTTTTCAGCGCGATGCCAATGATGTCGTGGTGGTTACCCAACTCAACGAGTCGGTGCTCAAGGCGATTGCCCAAGGGACCAAGGGAGGTTACGTATCGGGAGCCAAAACCCGCGCGGTTGTTGAGTACGTTAAAAAGACGCTCGACAATATCGAAAAGACTGAATTTGAAAGTACCCAGATGGCTGATTTTGAATCGCAGTTCCAGTGGTTCATAGGGATTGCATTTGTATTGTTGTTGCTTGATATTTTCTTTTTGGAGCGACGCACGGCCTGGTTGGCGCGGCTTAACCTGTTTAATGAAAAACGCACATGAAAAAGATCATCGCCATATTGTCGCTTTTGGTATCGATGGTTGGGTTTAGTCAGGTAAACCCCAAAATGGCTATGGGCAACCAGGAGTATTCGCAAAAGGAATATGCCAAAGCCGAGGCGCATTACCGGGAATCGGCGGCCACCGCAAAAGACGGCAAGGCTGCGGTAAACATGGGCAATGCCATCTACCGTGAAAAAAATATGCCTGAGGCCGGCGCCGCCTACCTTAAAGCGCTCCAAAAAGCCAAGACATTCGATGAGAAGCACCGGGCCTACCACAACTTGGGTAACGTGATGATGCGGGCCAAAGATTATCAGGCTGCGGTTGATGCGTACCAAAACGCCTTGCGCAACAATCCCAATGACGAGCAAACGCGGTATAATTATGCGTTGGCCCGTCAGTATTTAAAAGACAATCCGCCGCCAAAAGACAAGGGCGATGACAAGGATAAAAAGAAGCAGCCAAAGGAGCAGGAGCAAAAGCAAAACCAGCCAAAGCCCGATGACGGCGACAACAAAGACCAAAAGGCGCAGCCAAAGCCGGAGCCAAAGGGCAATCCAAAGCCGGGCAGCGGTTTGTCAAAGCAGCGGATGCAGGGAATTCTGGAAGCGGTAAACAACGAGGAAAAGCAAGTCCAGCAAAAACTGCAAGGGAAAAAGGCCGAGGGAAGGCCGGTTGAGAACGGAAAGGACTGGTAAAATCCGTCAAATGATAATTGAAACTTAAAGCGTTGGCGCGGACTGGGAAAAGTTAGTAATTTCGGCCCCGCAAAGAATGGAGATGAAGAAATTAATTGTCATACTGTTGTTAAGTGTGCAGGCGGTTTGGGCTCAGGTTGAGTTTGTGGCCAAACCCAGCAAAAGCAGCGTGGCGCTTAATGAGAGGCTGCGCATTGATTTTACCATGAATGCCGATGGCGACAACTTTTCGCCACCGCCTTTTGAGGGATTCCGCGTAATTGCCGGACCTACGCAGATGATGAGTCAGTCGTGGGTTAACGGACGCGGCAGTTTCAACAAAACGTACACTTACTATCTTTTACCTACCCAACGCGGTACGCTGACCATCCGGCAGGCATCGGTAGAAATTGACGGGCAGATTTACAAAACGGCTCCTGTTAAAATTAACGTGACGGCTGCGGTCGACCAGCCGCGGGACCCGAACGACCCAAGAAGTGCGGTATCAGATGCCCTGCAATTGGTGGCCGAGGTGTCAAAAACCAATCCGTATATAAACGAGCCCATTACCGTAGTTTACAAACTTTACTTTGACTACAACGTCGGCATCAGGGAATTCCGCGAACTCGAAAAGCCAAAGTACAACGACTTTTGGAGTCAGAACATTGAAATTCGCGCGCCACGTGCCGAGGAAACGACTTTTAACGGTCAGCGTTGTTTGGTAGCCGTTCTTAAGAAAACGGTACTTTATCCGCAAAAGGCAGGCAAGCTCGAGATTGAGGCGCTTACCTTAGACCTTGACGTTGAACTGCCCACCAACCGCCGCAACTTTTGGGGGCAGGTTGAAACCGTCCGTGATAACAAACGCGTGTCGGCCGGAGCGCGTACTATTAACGTGAAACCACTTCCGGAATCAGGAAGGCCGGCTGATTTTTCCGGTGCAGTGGGCAAACTCGACTTTAAGGTGACACCTTCTAAAACCACTTTAAAAAATGGCGAGTCGCTGGACCTTGCCGTGTCGGTAAGCGGTAACGGAAATCTAAAGCTTTTTACGCTTCCAAAGCCCACAGTGCCGCCTGCGCTGGAAATGTATGATCCGGTACACAAGGAAAACGTGGGTACTTCGCTGGCCGGGATGTCGGGTAAAATTACCGATACCTACACATTGATCCCGCAGGCTGAAGGGAAATACCCGATACAGCCTATGTCGTTTAGCTATTTTGATCCGTCGCTGGGCCGATACAAAACCATCAACACGCCCGAAATCATGATTACGGTGCTCGACGGTCCGGGTGCTCCGGCAGTTGCCGCGCAGCCATCGGTACCGGCTAAGGAAAAAATCGCCGAAAGCGCGCAGTTTAAGTTCATCAAGCTCAAAACCAACCTCACATCGGTAAACAAACCGGACTTTTTGGGTTCGCCGTTGTTTTACACGCTGATGGTTGCGCCGTTGTTATGCATTCCGTTATTGGTATTGCTGCGCAAACGAAAGCAGGCGATTGACCGCGATGTGGTAGGCAATAAAATAAAACAGTCAGGGAAACTTGCCCGGAAGTATCTGGTAGAGGCCAAGGCCAACCAAGGCAACAAGGAAGCCTTTTACGTGGCACTCGAGCGGAGTCTGCACAATTTCCTGAAGGCCAAACTGCACATTGAAACATCAGAGATGCACAAAGAACGCATCCGCGAAATCCTCAGGGATAAAGGCGCCGCTCCTGACGTGGTGGACCAATTCCTGAAACTGGCTGAGAGCTGTGAGTTTGCGCGATATGCGCCGTCGTCGGATGCGGGAATCCAGCAGGATTTTGACCGCGCCGAAGCTGTAATTGAACAACTTGAAAAACAACTGAGATGAAAAAGGCATTCTTATTCGCGCTGATGCTTTTGCGCGCGGTTGTTTGGGGCGGGCCGCACGAGGCATTTAAGGCCGGAAACGCGTTTTATCACAAAGAGCAGTACGCGCAAGCCGTTGCTGAATATGAAAAGGTGCTAAAAAGCGGCCAGCAGTCACCCGATCTTCATTTTAATCTGGGCAACGCCTACTACAAGCTCAACAAGGTAGGGCCGGCAATTTATCACTACGAAAAGGCCATCATGCTTTGCCCGCACGACCGGGATTACAAAGCCAATCTGGCGTTTGCACAAAAGATGATGATTGATGAGGTAAGACCTGACCGTCGCGTCGGTTTGGAAAAAGCGATTGCGGGTTTTACCGGGGCGCTCAGTTACAACGGTTGGGCTGTGGCGGCCGTTTTGTGTTCGGTGTTTTTGTTTGCCGGTTTTGCCGCTTATTACTTTTCACGCCGGGCAATCTACAAGCGGATGTTTTTTGTATCGATGCTGATTTTTGCTTTTGGAATTGCGGTGACGCTGGGTTCGGCGTATGCGGCGCGCAGTATTTATCAAACTGAAAAACCGGCTATTGTATTTGCGGCGGTGGCATCGGTAAAGAGCGAACCAAAAGCCAATTCGGCCGATGCCTTTGTACTCCATGAAGGCACCAAGGTTTTTGTCCTGGAAGAACTGGGCAACTGGAGTAAGATTGCGCTGGCTGACGGAACCGACGGCTGGATGGAGAAATCAACCTTTAAACTTTTAAAGTAATGGCCCGCGACGAACAGTTAAAAGCACGATGGGATAAATTGGTCAAAATCCTGTCGGACAAATTCTCGGCGGGCGAAGATCTGGATCTAGATGGCATTGTCTACCTGATAGGCGTTCAGGAATTTGGCAAGTTTAACCGGGAGTTTAAAAAGGATGAAAAGGTAAACCTGATGCACATTGCCATTTGCCGATTGCTCGAACCCTATGGATATTATGAATTTGATCATGTTGATCGCGACGGATGGCCGCATTACCGTGTAAAGGAACAGTTGCCGCATCTTAAATCAGGGGAGCAGACGGTGTTGATGAAGGAAGCCGTGGTGCAGTATTTCCTGGAAAAAGAACTGATTGACTGACGGATTTTTAACGGTTCCATAAGTCAAAAAAAGCTAAATTTGCACCCTCAAACCCTTGTCATGATTGATGCCATAAAGAATTACATTGCCCAGGCTGAAGCCTTTGACACCCGCGATCCGGAACAGCTGGAGGCTTTCCGCATTAAGTTTTTGGGAAAAAAAGGACTGCTCAACGATTTATTTGCCGAATTTAAGAACATTCCGGCCGAACAGAAAAAAGAGTTTGGCCAGGTGATTAACGCGCTTAAAAATGCAGCCGAGGGCAAGGTAAAAACCATTCAGGAAGCCATTGAGAACAGCGTGCAGGCCGCCGCGGTTTATGGCGATTTGACCCGTCCGGCCGAACCGGTTGCGATTGGGTCAAGGCATCCGATATCGATTGTCAGGAATCAGATCACCGATATTTTTTCGAACATTGGGTTTAACGTGTCCGAGGGGCCTGAAATCGAGGATGACTGGCACAACTTTACCGCGCTTAATTTGCCTGAATACCATCCGGCGCGCGACATGCAGGATACGTTTTTTATCCAGACCAATCCGGATGTCTTGCTGCGTACGCACACCTCGTCGGTTCAGGTGCGGTATATGGAGAGCCACAAACCGCCAATCCGGACGATATCGCCGGGCCGTGTGTTTAGGAATGAAGCTGTTTCATCGCGTTCGCACTGTATTTTTCACCAAGTGGAAGGCTTGTATATCGATAAGGATGTTTCCTTTGCCGACCTCAAGCAAACCTTGCTTTATTTTACCAAGGAGATGTTCGGGAAAAGCAAAATCAGGTTGCGTCCGTCGTATTTCCCGTTTACCGAGCCAAGTGCCGAGGTTGACATTTACTGGGGACTTAAAACCGAAACGGATTACCGAATTACCAAGGGAACCGGCTGGCTGGAAATCATGGGTTGCGGAATGGTTGATCCAAACGTGCTTAAAAACTGCAACATCAACCCGGATGAATACACCGGATTCGCGTTTGGGATGGGTATCGAAAGGATTGCAATGCTCCTTTACCAGATTGGCGATATCCGGATGTTTTATGAAAATGATGTGCGCTTCCTTGAGCAGTTCAGGGCGTCGGTCTAACCGGAATGCCCTAGCCCCGATAGTAGCGTAAATCCTTTTAAAAAAGGCCTGTCGCCAAATTAGCGTTCGCGTTCGCGCTTTTTAAAAGATTGCAGCGGATAGCGGGTATAGCTCCTAAAGCTAATAAATCTAATCCGCCCAATTTACTGTGCAAAAAGACATCAATATACCGGAAGTTAAAGACGTTTTCATGGCGGCTGTCCAGGAATGGAACGACGATTTCATGGCCAATGTCTGGAATGTTTACCTGATTAACGACAGCGACAACGAGCTGCATGACATCATGGTGGTGTCAAAGGCGTTTGGGACGATTGACGGCGAGATGCGCAAGACCTCGCTATTGCGGCATGCGCTGGTGGAGATGCCACCGGTTTCGGCCGTGAAGATTGAGATGGTTCAGGACAGTGTGCTTGCGCTGAACAATGAGTTTATGCTGACGTTTTTTATTGGCAACACGATGTATGACCGAAAGTACACCTTTATTGCCAATTCGATTCGCAAAGACCGCACTGAAGAGGTTCCTCATTTGTGGAAGCCGGGCGTGATTGTTAGGTAACTACTGCTTTTTTAACGTTCCCTTCCAGCTAAAATAGCCTACCAGAAAGATTCCGCCAACGGCAAACACAAACGTTCGTATTGTAAAAAACAGGGGTTTGAAAGGCTCACCCATCAACGCATCCCACGCGGTCATGAGGACTGTCATAATGACGGCCCACAGGAGCCCGACTCGTGTTTGGTGTTTCCAGCGCGGTGACATCAGTCGAGTTTTTCAGTTAATGCTTTAAATACCGGTCGCGCCTCTTTGTGTTCGTACAAAATGCTGTAAACGGCATCGATAATGGGTGTTTTGGCTTTGTATTTTTCGTTGAGTTTGTAGGCGCTTTTTACGGCGTAATAACCCTCGGCCACCATGCTCATCTCCATCATGGCAGCCTGTACGGTGTAACCTTTGCCAATCATGTTTCCAAACATCCGGTTCCGGGAAAAAACGGAATATCCGGTTACGAGCAAATCGCCCAGATAGGCTGAGTTGTTGATGTTGCGCTTCATTTTATGCACTTTGCGGATAAATTTCTTCATCTCGCGGATGCCGTTGCTCATCAGTACCGCCTGAAAGTTGTCGCCATAGCCAAGACCGTGGGCTATTCCCGCGGCGATGGCGTAAATGTTTTTAAGCATGGCGGCGTATTCGGTGCCTACGATATCGTCGGATATTTTGGCGAGGATGTAATTGCCGGATAATGCATTGGCCATTACCTTGGCCTTGACGGCATCGCCGCATGCAATGGTCAGGTAGGAGAGGCGTTCAAGCGCAACCTCCTCGGCGTGGCACGGGCCGGTAATGACACCGATGTGGTCATAGCCGATGTTGTACTGCCGGTGAAAATGTTCGCCCACGATCAGACTGGTTTCAGGAACGATGCCTTTAATGGCAGAAAAGATTACTTTACCCTCAAGTGATTCGTTAAGTTTATCCAGTTCGCGCGCCAAAAACGCCGATGGAATGGCAAATATGATATAATCGGCCCACGCAACCGCCTCGTTGATATCGTTGGTAAGTCGGAGTTTTTTAATGTCGAACTCAACCGAACTCAGATAGTTAGGGTTGTGATGGAATTTTTTGAGGTGTTGGATGGCCTGCGTGTTGCGCATATACCAAGCAATTTCAGACTGATTGCTGCAGAGCATTTTTGCAATGGCCGTCGCCCAGCTTCCGCCTCCGATGACCGCAAATTTTGTAGGGTTTGCCATGGTGTAATCAAAAACTCCAAAAATACTAAAATCCTTTGGTGTGAGCCGGATTAAACCGTACTAAAAACCGTTTGTCGGCGCCGGACTTTTCTTTTTTAACAATACTTTATGACGCGCCAGCGCAATCCTAACTTGCCTGTGTGCGTTATCATACTGACCGGCCAGTTTTACCTCTGGTTAGTTAGTAAATTTTGTTTTGGTGTTATGAAAAAGGCGCTTTCAGGAATCTGGAAGCGCCTTTTGTATTGGGTAACGTGAAACGGTTAGTAACTCATCTCCACAATCTCGAAGACTTTTTCCGGTGTGATGTTCTGGCGCTCGCCCATCATCTTCCAGCCGCGTTTTTCAAAGCGTTCGCGTATAAAGTTGGCGGTTTGCCGGTAATCGGCGGTGTATTCTGACAACTTGGTCTGCATGCCCATGGTGTGAAAGAACGCAACGGTTTTTTCAATCGCCTCGCGTGCTACCTCATCGGTTGAACCGGAAAGGCCAAATATCCTGCTGCCGTATTGCGCAAGTTTGTCCTTTTTGGTCTCGAACATCACGCGGTAAAGGTTAGGTCCTACAATGGCCAGCGTTCGCGCGTGATCAATGTTGTAAAGCGCCGTGAGTTCATGGCCAATCATGTGTGTGGCCCAATCAGTAGGCACGCCTTTCTGGATAAGTCCGTTAAGCGCCATGGTACAACTCCACATATAGTTAGACGCCAAGGTGTAATCTTCCGGATTTTCAACCACTTTTGGCCCGATTTCAACGAGCGTCTGTAAAATCGCTTCGGCAATCCGGTCCTGCAGAATTCCGGCGTGCGGATAGGTAAGGTATTGCTCAAGCACATGCGTGTAGGCATCAACCACGCCATTCTGGATTTGACGTTTAGGCAGTGAGGTGATGACCGTCGGGTCGCAAATGGAGAATTTTGGAAAGATGGCCTGTCCGCCAAACGAGAGTTTTTCCTGAGTCGCATCAATTGTGATAACTGATCCGGAATTCATCTCGCTGCCCGTGGCCGGAAGCGTCAAAACCGTTCCGAATGGGATGACGGAGTCAAGATCGGAAACTAAAAGCCTTTTGTAGAGGATGTCTTTTGGATCGCCGTCAAATTTAACGGCCGCCGATATGAACTTGACCGCGTCGATTACTGATCCGCCGCCAACTGCAAGGATAAATCCTATGTTTTGCTCGCCGACGATAGCCGCCGCCTTCATGGCAGTTTCGTAATGCGGGTTGGGTTCGATGCCACCAAACTCCACAACTTCATGGTCTTTTAAGGCCTGCATCACCTGTTGGTGGACGCCGTTCTTAAAAATGCTCCCGCCGCCGTAAACCAGCAGGACTTTTGTTTTTGGAACTAATTCAGCCAGTTTTTCAATCTGGCCTTTCCCGAACAAAATGCGGGTTGGGTTGTACAATTCAAAATTATTCATGGGGTTCTCAATATTTTTTCAAGTGGTTTTCCTTTGGCTAGTTCGTCTACCAATTTGTCCAGATAACGAAACTGCTGTTTAAGTCCGGGCTCGATCTCCTCGACGCGATAACCGCAAATCACACCCGTGATTTTTGATGCGTTGGGATTGATTGACGCCTGGCTGAAAAAATCGTAAAAGTTTGTCTTATCTTCCAGATGTTGCTTGATGGTTTGGCTGTCATAACCCAAAAGCCACTGGACTACGGCGTTTAGTTCATCAACGGTGCGGCCCTTTTTTTCAACTTTTGCAACGTAATGCGGATAAACGCTGGCAAACGGAACTTTGCAGATCCGCTCAAATGACTGATCGTTCATGCTTTAGTTTTAGGCTAAAGATACGACGATTATGCGGCTTGCCTTTACTTTTTGTATAGGTTGTTGTGATCGATGTATTGCCAAACTTTTTCCGGAAGCATGGGACGCGCATTTTTACCGGTGCGGAGGCATTCGCGGATAAACGTCGATGAGAGCTCTATGACGGGCGCTGCTATCGGGTGCACGCGCGCGTGATCGAGAGTAATGGGTCCTTGTTCAACCGTTGAGAGTCGAGGGTAGACGTAAAGGTCGTGGCGCTCGAGGATTACCTCATGATTTTTCCATTTATGAAGCGATCGCAGGTTGTCTTCGCCCATAATCAGTGAAAACTCATATCCGGGAAACTTTTCCTGCAGATGCACCAGTGTTGTTACCGTGTAGTTGGGTTGCGGGAGTTTGAATTCGATATCTGACGCACGCAATTTTGGATAATCTTCAACGGCCAGCTGAACCATTTGCAGCCGTGTGTAATCATCCAGCAGCGTCTGCTTTTCCTTAAACGGATTGTGCGGCGTGACAATCAGCCATACCTGGTCCAGATCTGAAAATTCGGCCATGTGATTGGCAATGATCAGGTGCCCGGAGTGGATGGGGTTGAACGTGCCAAAATACAGCCCTGTTTTCATGATTTTTCAGGAAATTCGCCGGTGGTGATAAAGCGTTTGACAAGGTCGTAAGCCTGTGATTTGGCCAAATCCAGATCGGCATTTTCAACAATGATGTCAAAAAGAGGTGCGGTGGCCAGTTCAGCCGAAGCCTTGGCAATCCGCATGGCGATTTTTTCGTCGCTCTCGGTCGATCGTTTTTTGAGACGAATTTTTAGTTCGTCAATGCTGGGCGGCTTGACAAATATCGCCAGCGTATCTTGCGGAAATTTGCGTTTGATTCGTAGTCCGCCCGATACATCGATGTCAAAAATCACATTTTTTCCGGTGTTGCGGATGCGCTCGACTTCTGATTTCAGCGTGCCGTAAAACATATCGGGGTAAACCTCTTCCCACTCGACGAATTCCTCTTCGCGAATGTGTTTCTTAAAATCGGCAACCGATATGAAATGGTAATCTTTTCCCTGGCTTTCAATCCCGCGGGGCGAACGCGAAGTGGCGGAAATCGAAAACTCCAGATTAAGTTCTTTCTGCCCGAGCAAATGCCTTACAATCGTTGTCTTGCCCGATCCCGACGGAGCCGAGAATACGATTAGTTTTCCTTTTTTCATTTACAGTACGTTAAGGACCTGCTCCTTAATTTTTTCAAGTTCGTCCTTCATTTGTACCACCAGTTTCTGCATTTTGGCGTGGTTGGATTTTGAGCCCATGGTATTGATCTCGCGGCCCATCTCCTGAACAATAAAACCCAGTTTCCTCCCGTTGGCCTCGCTTCCGGCCATGGTTTCCAGAAAATAGTTCATGTGGCTTTCCAGGCGCACTTTCTCTTCAGTAATGTCGTATTTTTCAAGATAGAAGATGAGTTCTTGTTCAAAGCGGTTCTCGTCGAGCGTTATCTTGAGTTCCTCTATTGCTGCCTGCAAACGCGTCCGCACGGTTTGGATGCGTTCACCGTCAAGCGACACAGCCTCGTTCATCATCGACATGATGTTGGCAATCCGGTGCAGGAATTCTTTTTCCAGCGCTACGCCCTCGGCAATGCGAAATTGCCTGATGTTTTCCAGCGCCTGATTGATGACGCCCTGAATCGAATCCCAGTCAGCTGCTTCCATATCTTCGCGATCAGTCTTAAGCGCGTCAGGCATACGGACAGCCATTTTAAGCAGTTCAGTTTCGTCACCGTTTGGGTCAACTTCACGCAACTGCGCCACATACGCCTTTACGATGGGAACGTTTACGCGCGCCGGTGTTTGCTCGGTTGTATTTTCGAGGTAGATGCTAAAATCAATTTTGCCGCGCTCCAAAACCTGCGTAATCCGTGTGCGGACGCCAAGCTCCATTTCGCGGTAGGCTTGCGGCATGCGCACGTTAAGGTCGATGCCTTTGCTGTTAAGAGATTTTACCTCGACGGTAATTTTTTTGTCGGGCATTTGCAAAGAGGCTTTGCCAAACCCGGTCATGGATTGGATCATATGAAATTAAAAGGCAAATATACAAGAAAACTAGGTTTTGGCTCCGGGACGAATTACCAGGTAAACGCCGGAAAAAATCATCAGTGCCGACGCCACTTTAATCAGGTTTAAACTGTCCTTGCCAAGCCCGATAGAGAAAATGGCGGCAAATAGCGGTTGCAGATAAATGAAAACCGCCACGGTTACCGGCCGCAAGGACTTCATCGACAGCAAGTTGAGCAAGTAGGTCAAAAATGTCGAAAATACCACGACGAATCCGGTTTTTAGCCAAACCGAGGTATTGAATCCCTGCCAATTGACGCTTTCTAATTCCGGCCATCCAAACGGGAGCACCATCAAAAAACCAATCAGGTAAATCCAGTTGACAAAGGAAAACGCATGGTATCGGTCCATGAGTTTTTTTACCAGGATGAGGTACAATCCGTAGGATGCGGCGTTGACAAAAACCAGAAAATTGCCTAAAAACGGATCGGGCGCGTTACCTGACGATCGGCCGTAGTAAATGAGCATCACCGTTCCGGCGAGTCCCAAAAGAATACCGCCTACCTTGCGCGCCTGAAGCTTTTCGCGAATTAAAATCGCCGACAGCAACAATACGATGATGGGCGTGGTCACCATCAGCACGGCCGCCGAGATGGGCGAGGTAAGACTCAACCCTTTAAAGAAAGTCAGCATGTTGAAGGCCACGCCAAAAAATGCGCAGGCCACCACGCGCCAGTAATCTTCGCTAAGGATTTTTTGCTTGGGCAGCATCGCCCAGACGAGCCAAAACAGCAATGTCGATCCGCCAACGCGCAATGCGATAAAGCCATATGGCAAAATGTGCTCGGGCATGACGTCTTTGGCAATGGTAAACGTAACGCCGTAGATGATTGAAACCAGGGTAGCGGCAATAAGCGCCCAAGTATACTTAGACATTCAAGGCGTCGCGGACTCCGTCGACCGATTTTTTGCTGTTGCCTATGTAGATTTTATCGCCGATGATAAACACCGGGCGGGCCAAAAACGAATAGTGATCCAGGATTAGGTTCCGGTAATCATCTTCCGTAAGTGTCTGATCTTTTAGGTTCCGCGCTTTGTATTGCATGGACCGGCGGGTAAACAGCGATTCATAACTGCCGGAAAGCTGCTTCATCGCGTCGAGTTCCTCGGGCGTGATGGGCTGGGATTTGATTTCGCGGTGTTCAAAGTTGTCCAGTCCGCCCAACGAGGCGATAATTTTTTGGCAGGTGGAACAGGTGCCCAAGTAGTAAACTTTTTTCATCGTTGTTAAATGAAGGTGCAAATGTACGGGCAGAAAACTACCTTTGCAAAAACATCAGCATACCTTTTAAAATTAAATCCGATGAAATTCAATACCAAAGTAATACACGGCGGCCAGCATCACGAGGAAGTTACGGGATCAGTCATGCCGCCCGTTTTTTTGACATCGACTTATGCCCAAACCACTCCGGGAAAACCGGTGGGCGATTATGAATACAGCCGAGCGGCCAACCCAACGCGTACCGCTCTGGAAGATGCACTCGCGTCAATTGAAAACGGCGCCCGCGGACTGGCTTTTTCATCCGGACTTGCCGCGACCGATTGCGTTTTGCGTTCGTTTAAGGCCGGCGATGAAATTATTGCGATGGACGATCTTTACGGCGGAACCTATCGCCTGTTTACCCGGATATATAAGGATTCCGGCCTGGTTTTTCACTTTATCGACATGACGGATTTGTCGAAACTGGAATCGCTTATCAATGATAATACAAAACTGATTTGGGTTGAAACGCCTACCAATCCGCTGATGAAACTGGCGGATATCGAGGCCATTGCCAAAATCACCAAAAAGCACAACTTACTTTTTGCCGTCGACAATACCTTTGCAACGCCATATCTGCAACGCCCGCTCGATCTGGGGGCCGATATTGTGATGCATTCGGCTACGAAATACCTGGGCGGACACTCTGACGTAATTGCCGGGGCACTTGTGGTGAAGGACGCGGCGCTGGGCGAACAACTCCACTTTCAGCAATTTGCCACGGGCGGAACGCTGGGCCCGATGGATGCTTTCCTGGTCCTTCGTGGAATCAAGACGCTTCATTTGCGCATGGAACGCCACTGTGAGAACGGTTTGAAGGTTGCCCATTTCTTAAAAAATCATCCAAAAGTCGGGAAGGTATTCTTCCCGGGACTGGAGGATCATCCGCACCATGAAATCGCCAAAAAGCAAATGAAGGGCTTTGGCGGAATGGTAACCTTTACCTTTAAGTCGGGCGCCAAGGCTGATTCGCTGAGGTTCCTGGAAAAACTAAAAGTGTTTACTCTGGCCGAATCGCTGGGCGGAGTGGAATCATTGGCCAATCATCCGGCGCTGATGACACATGCCTCAATTCCGGAAGAAAAACGCCGTGAAATTGGAATATCCGACGATCTTGTTCGCCTTAGCGTTGGCGTTGAGGATGCTGAAGACCTGTTGGCCGATCTGGAGCAGGCGCTGGGTTAAAACCACGGACTTTGGAGTAATATCCGCCAAATATTAAAAAGGACTGTCTCAATATAGGCAGTCCTTTTGTTTTGGATCCATTGTCAATCGTCGCCTGGCATCCGGCCAAAAGTGACAGTGTATTTCATGTAGTGAGGAGGTCAAAAAAAAGCCCAAACCATTGTTTGAGCTTTATCGTTTTTGCTTTAATAGCGATTAGTCAAGATAGTAGATGTAACCCACATTCAGCCAAACATTCCAGTCGTTGGCCTTGTTTTCCTTGTAGACATTTGGATCGGGACGAAGGCCGTCAACCCAGTCAGAGAAATAATACTGCCAGCGCAAATCAATCATCAGGTCAGAAAGAACCGTCAGTTTGTAACGCGTTCCGATGCTTCCTACCACCGACCAAACGGTTCCGCTCTCGTTGGTGTAGGCATCGTAGTATTTTAATGGAGTGGTGGCCGGGATTCCCATCGGTCCGATTTCTGAATAAACTTCAGGATTGTAAAACGAGAATTGAGCGCCAAGGCTGACAAACGGCCCCAGTGAGCCCGGTGTGGCCGAGAACTGACGGATGCTCAGCGGGAAGTATTCTAACTGCATCCCGATATTGGTGATTTCCGTACTCCCTTTCATCCCGCGAAGGCGTGTAGCCAATTGGCCATTGCCCTCAACCCATTGACCAAAATGGTCGAGTTTGGTTTTGTTGTATGAAAGTTCGC
>CAKUAD010000015.1 GCA_934636265.1 uncultured Flavobacterium sp. | reverse complement strand
ATAGTGTCATCAACATGGCCGTGTGTATCTGATAGGAGAAGGATTTTTTTCATCGCACTAAGTTAAATTGAAAATTTGAGAACTTGAAAATGAGGGTACCCTCCCGCCGCCCCATCGACTTTTGACTTTCGACTTTACGACTTTTGACTTTCGACTTTCGTCCCTACCTTTGCGTTGTGAGATATTTCATCGAATTCGCCTACAAAGGCACGGCTTATCTGGGATGGCAATCTCAGCCGGATACATCGCAAACCGTCCAGCAAACACTTGAGGGTGCACTGTCAACCATATTGCGCACCTCCATAGCCCTTACCGGGGCCGGCCGCACCGATGCCGGAGTGCACGCCCGTCAGCAATTTGCGCATTTTGACGCGAGTCCCATCGCCGACAGGCAAAAACTCGTATACAACCTTAACGCCTGCCTCCCAAACGATATTGCCGTTAATGCGATACACGAGGTGGCCGATGATGCGCACGCAAGGTTTGACGCCCAAAGGCGGACGTATGAATACCACATCCACCAAACCAAGAATCCGTTTAAAAAAGAGCTGAGTTTTCAATATCTGCACCGTCTCGACCTGGGCAAAATGAATCAGGCGGCACAAATCCTGCTGGAATACGACGACTTTGAATGTTTCTCAAAAGTTAAAACTGATGTCCACACTTTTATTTGCCGTATTTTTGAGGCGAATTGGATAAAACACGGCGATGAATTGGTTTTTACCGTATCGGCCGACCGATTTTTGCGAAACATGGTCCGAGCGATCGTGGGCACGCTGATCAACGTCGGGCTGGGAAAGATTGAACCTGAAGCCGTTCGCGATATCATCCAGAGCAAAAGCCGCAGTCAGGCGGGATTTTCAGTTCCGGCGCACGGGTTATACCTCACAAAAATTGAATACGAATATATCAGTCCAAAGACTTTTGACAAATAGATGAAAGCGAAAGCCTTTGATACCCGTTTGTTTAAGCGGATTTTATTTTACACAAAACCTTACCGCCAGCGATTTGCCGGCGTAGTTTGGTTTTCTATCGGGCTCTCGGCCTTTGCAGCCTTGCGTCCCTATCTTTTGGAGCGCACGGTCGACGAGTACATCGAATCCCGCGATGCCAATGGCCTATTGTTTTATGTAATGCTGATGGGAATCGTGCTGCTGCTGGAAGTTGGCTCACAGTTTTACTTTGTCTACTGGGCCAACTGGCTGGGGCAAGACCTGGTGAAAGACATCCGCATCAAACTTTTTAAACACATGACGCATTTCAGGATGCGGTATTTTGACCACGCGCCGGTTGGGCAGCTGGTGACGCGCGCCGTGTCGGATATCGAAGCGATAGCCCGCATCTTTAGCCAGGGACTTTTTATGATCATCAGTGATTTGATGAAGATGGTCGTAGTCATCGCCATCATGATGTACATGAACTGGAAGCTGACGCTGATTGTCCTTGCCGCCATGCCGGTGCTGGTGTATGCCACCCGGGTTTTTCAGCGAAAAATGCAGGTTACTTTTGAGGAAGTGCGCAACCAGGTGGCCAATCTCAACACCTTTGTTCAGGAACGCGTCACCGGGATGAAAATCGTCCAGCTGTTTACACGCGAGGCTATTGAAGCGCAAAAATTCTCCGACATCAACCAAAAACACAAAAAAGCCTGGATCAAAACCATTTGGTACAACTCGATTTTCTTCCCGATTGCCGACATCATTTCATCGGTAACCCTGGGTCTTGTGGTTTGGTATGCGGGCGTGAGGATTGTGGGCGGCGACGAGTTCACGACCATCGGGCAGCTGTTTTCCTACACCATGTTTATCGGGATGTTGTTTAACCCTTTGCGGCAGATAGCCGATAAATTCAACGAGATGCAAATGGGCATGGTGGCTGCCAACCGCGTGTTTGCAATTCTGGATACACAAGACCACATTGACGACGCCGGAACCCTCACGACTCAACACCTTAACGGCCACATCGTATTCCGCGACGTGGTCTTTGGCTATAAAGAAGATGAAGATGTGATCAAAGGACTTGATCTGGTAATCGAACCAGGACAGACCGTGGCGATTGTCGGATCGACGGGAGCCGGAAAAACCACCATCATCAACCTGCTCAACCGATTCTACGACATCCGCTCCGGATCAATCGCCATTGACGGACATTCGATAAACGATTACACCGTTGAAACACTCCGACGCCAGATTGCCGTGGTGCTTCAGGACGTGTTTTTGTTTGCCGATACCATTTACCGGAACATCACCTTGGGCAACGAGAACATTACGCCACAACAGGTTACCGACGCGGCCAAGGCCATTGGCGTTCACGATTTTATCATGAGTTTACCGGGAGGATATGACTACAATGTCAAGGAACGCGGCGTCATGCTGTCGTCGGGCCAGCGCCAATTGATTGCGTTTTTGCGTGCTTATGTAACACATCCGGGCATTCTGATTCTGGACGAGGCGACTTCATCGGTTGATACCTATACGGAAGAACTCATCCAGAAAGCGACCGAAACGATTACCCGCGGCCGCACCTCGATTATCATTGCGCACAGGTTGGCCACCGTGGTCAACGCCGACAAGATTGTCGTGATGGACAAAGGACGGATTGTGGAGGAAGGCACCCACCGCGAACTTTTGGCCAAACCTGACGGCATGTACCGAAACTTGTATGAATCACAGTTTCTGGTGGAGGAAAAAAGCGAGTAATTTTTGCGGTAGGTTGCCTGTAGCATGGCCATCCAAATTTTTTTGGTGTCCAAAAATTGTCTACTTTCGTGGCAAATCCGGCGAGCTGCTCCCGCGGCTTTGACCAAAACTTAAAACGATCAACATGAAATACGACATCATCGTTCTGGGAAGCGGACCCGGCGGCTACGTAACGGCTATCCGCGCGTCGCAACTCGGCTTTAAAACGGCTGTAATTGAAAAGGAAAACCTTGGAGGCGTATGCCTTAACTGGGGTTGTATTCCAACAAAGGCTTTGCTAAAATCGGCCCAGGTTTTTGATTATTTAAAACACGCTGCCGATTACGGACTTACCGTAGGCAGTGCCGACAAGGATTTTGGAGCCGTCATTGCCCGATCGCGCGGTGTGGCCGACGGAATGAGCAAAGGCATTCAGTTCCTGATGAAGAAAAACAAGATTGATGTCATTGAAGGCACCGGAAAGCTAAAGCCGGGCAAAAAAGTTTCGGTTACCGGAAAAGACGGCGCGGTGGCTGAATACACTGCCGATCACATCATCATTGCCACGGGCGCCCGTTCACGCGAGTTGCCCAACCTCCCGCAGGACGGCAAAAAAGTGATCGGGTACCGTCAGGCCATGACCCTTGAACAGCAACCAAAATCAATGATTGTGGTTGGATCGGGAGCCATCGGCGTCGAGTTTGCACATTTTTACAATTCGATGGGAACCGATGTGACCATTGTAGAATTCATGCCTAACATTGTTCCGGTTGAAGACGAGGACATCTCCAAACAAATGGAACGTTCGATGAAAAAAGCCGGCGTGAAAATCATGACGAATTCATCAGTCGAAAAAATCGATACCTCAGGAAATGGCGTGCGCGCCACTGTAAAAACAGCCAAGGGCGAAGAAATTCTGGAAGCTGACCTCCTGCTGTCGGCGGTTGGCATCAAAACCAACATCGAGAACATCGGCCTGGAAGAATGCGGCATTGCCACCGACCGCGATAAAATCCTCGTTAACGACTTCTATCAGACTAACGTTCCCGGCTATTACGCTATTGGCGACGTAGTGCCCGGACAGGCTTTAGCGCACGTTGCATCGGCTGAAGGAATCACGTGCGTCGAGAAAATCGCAGGAATGCACGTTGATCCGATTGACTACGGAAACATTCCGGGCTGTACGTATGCAACGCCCGAAATCGCATCGGTAGGACTTACCGAGA
This sequence comes from uncultured Flavobacterium sp., assembly GCA_934636265.1. GTDB lineage: Bacteria > Bacteroidota > Bacteroidia > Flavobacteriales > Flavobacteriaceae > Flavobacterium. Next base: position 38,310 of record CAKUAD010000015.1, on the reverse strand, counting down.
AACAAGCCCGCGAAAAAGGCTACGAACTAAAGGTAGGGAAATTCCCATTTTCAGCTTCGGGAAAGGCAAAAGCTGCCGGCACCCCCGACGGTTTCGTCAAAGTTATTTTTGATGCCAAATACGGCGAATGGCTGGGCTGCCATATGATTGGCGCCGGCGTTACCGATATGATTGCCGAGGCCGTAGTGGCGCGAAAACTGGAAACTACCGGACACGAAATCCTCAAGGCGGTTCACCCGCACCCAACCATGAGTGAAGCGGTAATGGAAGCCGTAGCCGATGCTTACGGTGAAGTGATTCACCTCTAAAATCATAAAATTCAATTGAAAACCGCTCATCATGGCGGTTTTTTTTTGCCCTACGATTTCTTTTTATTTTAACTTTAAAACAAAAATGCAAGATTATTTTGTTCCTTCGCAAACCCGAATTGGTCATGTCCACCTCAAGGTAGCCAATCTGGAGCGCTCACTCGATTTTTACTGTGGGCTACTCGGGTTTGAACTTACCACTACCTACGGATCACAGGCGGCCTTTATATCGGCGGGGGGCTATCATCATCACATAGGTCTCAATACGTGGCAATCGCTCAATGGCCCTCGGCCAGACCAGCGCGCCACCGGATTGTTCCACACCGCCATCCTCTACCCTACGCGCCGCGATTTGGCGGTCATTTACCAGCGGGTGAGTGGTTCCGGTTACCCGTTTTCGGGCTTTGCCGATCACGGAGTGTCTGAGGCCTTGTATCTTGACGATCCCGACGGAAACGGCGTTGAATTGTACTGGGATAAGCCCCGCGAATTTTGGCCGACCGGCCCAAACGGAGCGATAGAAATGTACACCAAACCATTGGATCTGGACAACCTTTTACTTGAACTCGATGCTTAAAAACCAAAATACGCAACGCCTTGTGCCCGGCGAATTTGACGGGGACACCCCGCTTGGCAACCGTGACACCTGGCCGCAAAGCCTAAAAACCGCGTTTGCCGTTGTACTTGGTATGCCTGTTCCGTCAGCAATTTTGTGGGGCGCCAATCACCTGCAACTTTTCAATAAGGCATTTGGTGATTTTTTAGAAGCAAACGGAATCCCCGTAACACTTGGCCAACCCGCCAACTTTGATGTCATCGGGATTGATGCAAAGGCTGTGACAAGTACCTTACAATCGGATGGTTTTTACGGTACGGATGTAATGTTGCCCGGTGGTGCCTTTACATTTACATTCTCAGTCATTCCGGGCGATAACGGGGAAACCGGACATTTGTTGACAATATCTGAAGCTGAATTTACCTCCGGCAAAGACCGTGTCCCGGCCATGGCATCAGGTGAGGCCCGCGCCAAAAAGCAAATCGAGGAAAGTGAGATGCGCTTGCTATCGGTTATTGAAAACGCACCGTTCCCGATTGGTGTTTATCTGGGTCGCGAGATGATCATTTCATCGGCCAACCAAGCCATACGTAAAATTATTGGTAAAGGTGACGACATTATCGGGAAAAGCTATTTTGAAGTACTTAGGGAACTGGATGGATCGGGGGTTTTTGAGAGTCTGATTAACGTTTACGAAACAGGCGAACCCTATCACGCCAAGAACTCCCGCGTGGATATCCGGGTAGATGGCAAGGTAAAATCATCATATTTTAACTACTGTTTCATGCCGCTAAGGGACGAGGACGGAACCATTTACGGCGTAGTCAACACCGGTGCCGATGTGACTGAACTGATGCTTGCCAATAAGCGGACCGAGGAAAATGAGAAACAGTTCCGCAATCTTATTGAGGAGTCGCCGGTTGCTACTTGTATGCTGACCGGACCTGACTTTGTCATCACGATAGCCAATGCCATCATGCTCGCGCGATGGAACCAGACCGAGGCAATCATCGGACTACCTTTGCTCAAAGCCATCCCTGAACTTGAAGGTCAGTCATTTATCCCAAATCTCAGGCAGGCATTCCAAACCGGTGAATCCTATTCACAACGGGGGGCCATGCTCATGCGGCGCATCAACGGACGACTTGAAAGGCAGTTTGTTGATTACCACTACAAACCGTTGCGCGATGCCGAAGGTGAGGTCTACGGCATCTTGGCCATGTCAATCGACGTAACCGAATCAGTCCTGGCCGAGGAGAAAAACCGCGAAATCCAGCGAAAGCTTCTGGCGTCGTTTGAACAATCACCGGTAGGAATCGCCATTATCGACCGCGACCGGCTGACCTTTACCATGGCCAATAAATTTTACTGTGAAATGGTGGGACGCAAGTTGGACGATCTGCTCAACAAGCCGCTGCTGGAAGCCCTTCCGGAGATCAAGGGCCAGGGCTTTGACGAATTGCTGGAGCAAGTTCTGGAAACCGGAAAGGCCTATACCGCCAATGAAGTTTTTGTTGAGCTGATGCGAGACGGGCACCTGCAGCCCTTTTACGTCGACCTGGCCTACCAGCCACAATTCAATGACGAGGGATTGGCCGTATCGGTACTGGTAGTGGCGACCGATGTCACGCTGCAAGTCTTTTCGCGACAGGCCGTCGAAGACCGCGAGGCCAAACTGGCGTCGGTCATCAAGACGGCAAGCGCTGGAATCGCCTTGTTTACAGGGCCGGAAATGCGCATTGAAATTGCCAACGACATTATGTTGGGATACTGGGGAAAAAACTACAAGGTGCTCGGCAAACCGTTTTTGGATGCCGTTCCGGAGATGAAAGGGCAACCATTTCCGGATTTACTGGAAGAGGTCTATCAAACCGGACAAAAGTTTGCCGCCTGCATGCCAGCCCAACTGGATTTGGGCGACGGTCTTAAAAATTACTATTTTGACTTTGCCTACAACCCGCTTTTCAATGCCGAGGGAAAAGTATATGGCGTTGTCAAAGTGGTGCAGGACATCACCAAAGCCGTTATGTCCAACCAAAAAATCCAAGAAGCTGAAAACCGGCTCCGGGCAGCCATTGAACAGGCGCAGTTAGCCACTTGGCAATTTGAATTTGAAACCCAGACTTTTCACTTTTCTGACCGTTTTATAGATTGGACGGGATTTGAAGCCCTTACAATGCCCTTGTCAAAAGCGTTCGAAGTGCTACCTCCAGAAACCCGGGATGCAGTACAAAATGCCTTGCTGGAAGTTACAAAACCGGGCGGCGATGGAATTTATGAAGGTGTGCACACGCTGACGCATCTCAAAACCGGACAACAGCGCATCATCCATGCGCAGGCTCAGGTGGAACTGGATGTAAATGGTGCAGTCATCAACCTGATCGGAACCGCCCGCGACATCACGCAGGAACAGGAACAAAAGGACCAACTCAAACTCGAAATCCAAAAAGCTACTGAAGAACTCCGCATACGAAACCTCGAACTGGCTGAAGCCAACAAATCGCTGCAGGAAAGCAACGCCGAACTGGCCCAGTTTGCCTATGTCGCATCACACGATTTACAGGAACCGGTGCGCAAAATCAGTTTCTTTAGCGAAATGCTTCAGTCGCGACTTACTGATCTGGATGAAAAATCGGCTACTAACCTTGCAAAAATCCGCACATCGGCCGACCGCATGGGCAATCTGATCCGCGACATCTTGGGATTCTCACAACTCTCGAAGGAAACTGTGCGTTTTTCAAGGGTTGACCTGAACAAGATCCTCAAGGAAACTATTCAGGATTTTGACTTGATCATTGCTGAAAAACAGGCGGTGATAGAGGTGGACAAACTGCCGGTGATTGATGCCATTCCGCTTCAGATGACGCAACTCTTTGGCAATCTGATTTCTAATTCGCTCAAATATTCGCGTGCCGGAGTCGCCCCGAGAATTGAGCTCCGGTGTGAAGAAATTGGACTGCAGGAGGGCGATCAGGGCGCATTGGTCAGGCTAACCCTAAGCGATAACGGCATTGGGTTCGATGAAAAATACGCCACACAGATCTTTAACATCTTTCAGCGACTGCACGGCAAACTGGAGTATCAGGGAACCGGAATCGGGCTGGCGATGTGTAAAAAAATTGTCCATAACCACAATGGCGTGATTAGTGCATTGGGCGTTGAGGGAAAAGGCGCACAGTTTATTGTCACCTTGCCCAAACATCAACCCAGATCCAGATAACCTAAACAGATAGGAGTGCCTCAACGAGCCTGTCAACTTCCTCGCGGGTGTTTTCGTGGCTAAATGAAATCCTTACGGAAGGCTTTCTTAAATCGTCCTCCGCCAAAAATTCGGCCAGTACATGTGACGGCTTGGGACTACCCGACTGGCATGCACTCCCGCGCGAAACCGCGATGCCTTTCATATCCAAATGAAAGAGTAGCATGGCTGCCTTTTCCTGGGCAATTGGCAGGCAAACATTGAGAATGTTGTAAAAATTCTCGGTGCCGTTTACGGTAGTACCGGGCAATTCCTCCTGAAGCCGCGCAAGGGCGTAATCCCTAAGTTCGCTGATATGTTGTCTTTCGACATCGAGATGGGCGTATGAAAGTTCGAGGGCGCGCGCCATTCCGGCAATATTATGCACGGCCTCGGTACCGGCGCGAAGGCCTTTTTCCTGTTCGCCTCCAAAGATGATGGGCCGGATGGCAAGCCCTTTTTTTACATAGGCAAAACCAACACCCTTGGGTCCGTGGAATTTGTGGGCACTGGCCGACAGAAAGTCAACCGGAAGCGCCGCGAGATTGAACTCGGTCTTACCAACTGACTGGATCGTATCAGAATGGAAAAGCGCGCCATGGCTGTGACAAAGGCGGCCTACCCGTTCCAAATCAGTCACGGTTCCTGTTTCGTTGTTGACGTGCATCAGCGTTACCAAGGTTTGAACAGGCCGGGCAAGCAGTTCCTCCAAGTGCACATAGTCAATACAGCCGTTAGACAAAATCCTAACGTAATCAACCTCAATCCGCTCCTTTAATTCCAACGCCTGAACGGTATATAAAATCGCGTGATGCTCTATTTTACTCGTAATGATTCGGCGAACGCCACCCAAAACGGCCTGACGCAAAATCCAGTTGTCAGCCTCGGTTCCGCCTGAGGTAAAAAGGATTTCCTGGGCGGCGCAGCCCAATTGACGCGCAATCGATTTGCGGGCCAGTTCAAGCGTGTTCTTGGCTTGCCTCCCAAAAACGTGCGTTGAGGATGGATTTCCAAAATCTTCATGAAGCACGCGCGAAATTTCGGCAATGACTTCCGGCCGGACCCTGGTAGTGGCAGCGTGGTCAAAATAAATGGGTGTCATAGTGGTGATAGGCTGACGGCCGTACCTCCGCCGGCCGCAAGGTTAAAGTTAAGTTTGCTTTTTGAGGTAACGGTGACCGTACGAATGCGATATGCCTTGGGGTTGTCGCGATAATGGGCATCCGGGGCATCTTCATAAATCGTCGCCTTGTACTTTTTTCCAGGCGTCAGGAAATCTAGTGACAATATCGACTTTCTGGGATTTTCATCGGTGATGGCGCCCATAAACCAGTTCTCGGAATTCTTGGCCTTACGTGCGATGGTAACGTAATCACCCGGCTCGGCCTCCAAAATACGGGTATCCTGCCAATCGAGCGCCACATCTTTGATAAACTGGAAGGCGTCCAAGTGCTTTTCATAATTCTGAGGCAGGTCGGCAGCCATCTGCAAAGGCGAATAAAGCGTGACGTAGAGCGCGAGTTGCTTGGCCAGGGTGGTGTGGACCTGATCTTTTTTGGCCGGATCATAGGCGCTCATCTTGATTTCAAAAATTCCAGGCGTGTAGTCCATCGGTCCGCCCAAAAGCCTTGTAAACGGCAGGATGGTTTCATGGGCCGGCGGATTTCCGGAACTCCACGCATTGAACTCGTTTCCGCGTGCAGCTTCGGCCGCTATATAGTTGGGCCAGGTTCGGTGAACGCCGGTAGGTCGCGTCGACTCATGCGAGTTAACCATGATCCGGTAGTCGGCTGCGCGCTCGGCCACGTAATTAAAATGGTTGACCATGGCCTGCCCGTCGTGGAATTCACCTCTGGGGATAATCCTGCCCACATAACCTGTCTTGACTGCCGGATAGCCGTACTGCTTCATCAGGTTAAAGGCGCGATCCAGCCGTCTTTCATAATTGGAAACTGATCCGGACGTCTCGTGGTGCATGATCATTTTCACGCCCTTTGACTTGGCGTAATCGGTAACTTCCTTGAGATCAAAATCCGGATACGGTGTGACAAAATCAAAGACGTCTTCCTTCCAGTTCCCAAACCAATCTTCCCAGCCTACGTTCCAACCCTCAACCAGAACGCCGTCAAAACCGTGACGGGCCGCAAAGTCAATGTAACGCTTTGTGTTTTGTGTGGTGGCGCCGTGCTTGCCGGTTGGAATCAGTCGGTCGGCGGCGTTTTGCGCATTTTGCGATCCGGCGTAATCCCAGGTGGCGATCCCGACGTGCATCTCCCACCAAATCCCGATGTATTTCATAGGTTTGATCCAGGAAACGTCGGCAATTTTTGAAGGCTCATTCAAGTTGAGAATCATTTTTGAATCGAGGACCTCGCGCGCATCCCGCGTGGCCATTACGGTCCTCCACGGTGATGAAAAAGGCGCCCGAAGGTAAGCTTTGGCACCCGCCGCGCCCGGAGCCAGCGTCGCCGTCAGCGTATTATTCGCGACATCGGCGGTGAGATGCATCACCGGATAGTTAACCACGGCCGCCTCAAAAATATTAAGATAGATGTTGTCGGCCCTTTTCATCATCAGCGGCGACTGTACGGCATATCGACCCGCAATCGACTTTAAGGCAATCCCGTTGTTCAGTTCGAGTTTTGAATTGTCGATGGCGGAAAAAGGCGTTTCATTGTAGACGTATTCCTGGCTGTCAAAATCGCCGGGAATCCAGAACGTCTTGTGGTTTCCGGTCAGGTTAAAGCTCGTGGTCTCATCGGTTACCTGAAAATAATTGATGCCTGGCTGCTGCGGAATTTCATAGCGGAAGGCCAATCCTTCATCAAACAGGCGGAATACCACGTCCATTTTGAGTTTAGTGGCAGGCTGAACCAGCGATACTTTAAGTTCATTGCATCTGTTTCGGATTTTTTCGACCTCGCCCAGTACCGGCTTCCAGGTTTCGTCGATGGTGTTTGTAGTGTGTGAGACAACCTCAAAACCCGTGCTCAGGTCATGCCCTTCCAGCATCAGTCCCAACGCACTTTCCAGGATGACAGGTTTGCCCTCCAGCGAAAGTGAGTACACCGGTTTTCCGGCATTGATTGAGAATTGCATTGAGAGCTTGCTTGACGGCGACTCCAGCTTTTGCGCGAAAACGCCACCGGTCATGGCAATGGCGATGAGAATAAGCATCTGTTTCATGGATAAAAAACTTGAAGGCCAAAGATAAGCATCTGCGCTAAAAGTCCCTCGGGATGCGCTGATGGATTTAGCCGTAAAAAAACTATTTTTGCAAAGTAAAATCTGGCTATGAAAAAGATATTCGCCTTGGTGGCTCTTTCCCTGATAAGCTGTGACGACGGAGATCTCACGGTAGAGGAAATCAGTTTTGACGACGTTAATGCCCAGCGGTGCGCGGCCAGCAACGTGGTTTACAAACTCAACGATACCGAGGCGCTCATCCTGGAAATTGGAAGCGATATCGACTTTACTGCCGCTTTCCTTAATGAGCCCACGCCCGCCGGAACGCCCCGCACGTATCCGATCAGTCCGTCCAACCGCGTTTTGTACCGGTCCTACAACGGCGAGGTGGCTGCCGATAACATTTGCGGAACCATTCCGCCGGCCAATCCATCGGTCACTGAAGAGTGGAATGCTACGTCGGGTGTGATTGAGATTACAACCAATACAGTTAAATCGCCCAACACCAACTTGCCGGGTGGCGAAAGGATAACGGCGTACCGTCATAACATCACGTTGAAAAACGTCACTTTTGAAAAACCGAGCGGCACCCAGGTTTACCAGACTTTTAATTTTGGCGACTACAACGCGACCGTTACGCCACCGGCTTTTGCCATGAATCCGGCGCAATTGCAGCAATGTCCTGCCTCCGGTACGCTTTTCAACTATGCGGGCAGCGAAGCTTTTACGCTTGACATCGACGCCAGTCTTATTGTCAATGAAGTTACTCCGCTGGGAAGTCCTCGCGTGGGATTGCTCTCGGGAACGACTAACCGTCTGGAGTTTACTCAGTTTGTGGCTGGGGGATTGACACCTGATCACTTTTGCAGCGATCCTGCTCCGGTCACTCCTGCGCAATTGGCACTATGGGTTGGCGCAGATGGCGAACAGGGTGTAAGCGGAATCGTCGAAGTTACCACTACAACCTCAGGCGGATTCCTTCATGAAGTGCGGCTCAAGAATGTGACGCTCGTACGCGGAAACGCCAGCTTTAAATTGGCTGATGATTACCTCTTGGGAACCTTTATTACCAATTGATTAATTGTGTTTATCGCACGTTTTGCTTGAAGCTTACCTCGGTGGCTCCAACGCCGTATTTCCTGTAGTCGGCATCGCGATGGGAAAGTCCTTCAAAACGCCTGAACACCACTTCCAATTCTTGCTTTAAAACACCCTCGCCCACTCCATGGATCAGAATGATTTTTGGGATGCGGTTGCGTATGGCGTGTTCAATGTGCCGACGGGCCGTATCGGTTTGCATCTCGAGGATATCGGCCTGATCCATCCGCTGGTGGTTGCGCACCAATTTCTCGATATGCAAGTCGTATTCGGGTGGCGGAATTACGCCTTTTATCCGTACCGGTGATGCCTTTTTGGGCGTGTCGTCGTCGTGTTTCATCCGCGAAACTACACTTGTATTAACAGTTTTTATAGATGATTCTAAAATACTGGATTCAAACACCTTAACAAGTTCATTGACAAAATATGTCATCTCGAATCCGTCGTTGGTTTCAACCGTTACCTGGTTGCCGTTGACGCAAATTACGGTACCTTCAAAATGATCGTCCAACACCTGAACTTTATCGCCTGCCTTAAACATCGTCGTCCTGATTTTTACTTGGGGTTTTACTACTGAGCCACATTACCCCGCCCATAAAGACTACGACGGCAATACCTACCAGAATGACATTGGGACGAGGCTTGCCCATTTCGAATATCGCAACGAATACGGCAACAAAGGCTATGGGGATGATAAACTTTTTCACATTTCAAAAATACACTTTTTGACTGGGGCTTTACCTGATTTTTAGTAATCTTGCACTATGGTTTTTTTAATTGAAAGCAACCTCCTGCCCTGCCTCTCGAAAGCCTACCTAGGATTTGACTGTCCCGGATGTGGCCTGCAACGATCGGCGCTTAGGCTTTTGCAGGGCGATTTTGCCGGTGCGTTTGTGCTCTATCCGCCCATTTACTCGCTGCTGGCTTTGGGCGCATCGGTGGTAGTATTTGCTTTAAAACCCAATCCCATCACCCAAAAAACATCCATCGTCCTTGGGATTTCGCATGCCTTCATAACCATCATATCCTACGCCTTGGAATTTATCTGACATGAAACAAAAACTCCCTAACGCCACCGCCGTACTCGTCCTTGGAATCCTGTCAATCCCCACCTGCTTTTGCTGGGGAGTCGTGGGTTTGATCATGGGTGCGGTTGCGCTGATCCTGGCATCGGGCGATCAAAAAAAATACGACGCTGATCCCGAGCAATATCTCAATTACAATTACATCACACTGGGTCGCGTGTTTGCGGTAATCGGCATGGTTTTGAGCACTATTTTCCTGGCGCTTGTCATTTTTGTGATGTCGATGTCGGACGAGGAACGACGCGCCTTTGAGGAGAACCTCCGCGTCAAGGCCGAGCAGCAACAGGAATATTAGGAGAAGCAACTCCCGCGGGTTAACATTTTATCCTGAACCCATGCGTGGTTTAATATCGCAGTCGCTGTCAAAAGGGTGTTTTTTCCTTGGCTTAGGTTGAGTTAAAAAAAGGGCCTCAATTAAGGGCCCTGTCTTCAAATGTCTTTACCGTATTGATGATGATATCGGCACAGTCCAGCAACTGTTCGCGGGTCATGACAAGCGGTGGCGCAAAGCGGATAATGTTCCCGTGGGTGGGTTTGGCCAGCAGGCCGTTGTCGCGCATGGCAAGGCAGATGTCCCAGGCAGTCGAGCTGTCCTCGGTATCGTTGATGACAATGGCATTGAGCAGTCCCTTGCCTCGAACTTCGGAAACGATATGGGACTGGGTCACGTATTCGCCAATCTTTTGACGGAAGAGTTTGCCCAACTCTTCAGCATTTTCAGCCAGCGATTCCTCGCGGATTACCTCGAGTGCAGCCATGGCCACTGCAGCAGCCAGCGGATTTCCGCCAAAGGTTGAACCGTGTTGGCCGGGTTTGATTACCGTCATCACTTCATCATTGGCCAAAACAGCCGATACAGGGTAAACCCCGCCGGACAGCGCCTTGCCCAGAATGAGAAGGTCCGGCTTGACGTTTTCATGGTCTACCGCGAGCAGTTTGCCCGTACGCGCAATTCCGGTCTGGACCTCATCGGCAATAAACAAAACGTTGTATTTTTCACAAAGTGCCTTGGCGCCAGATAAGAATCCGGGGGCCGGAACGTAAACGCCAGCCTCGCCCTGAATAGGTTCAACGAGGAATCCCGCAATTCCAGCGGTGGTTTTTAGTACGTGCTCGAGCGCATCCAGATCGTCGTAAGGAATGCGCAAAAACCCATCGGTGTAAGGACCAAAGTTCCGGCGCGCGTTCTCGTCATTCGAAAATGATATGATGGTAGTGGTGCGTCCGTGGAAGTTGCCCTCGCAAACGATGATTTTGGCTTGCTGTTCAGCGATGCCCTTGCGCTCATAGGCCCATTTACGGCAGATTTTGATGGCGGTTTCGACAGCCTCGGCACCGGTGTTCATCGGCAGGATTTTGTCAAAACCAAAATATTCTGACATAAATCGCTCGTATATACCAAGCTTGTCGTTGTAAAACGCCCGCGAGGTAAGAGTGAGTACCTTGGCCTGATCGGTAAGCGCACTTATGATTTTTGGGTGGCAGTGCCCTTGGTTAACTGCGGAATAGGCCGACAGAAAATCGTAATACCGCTTGCCCTCGACATCCCAAACGTAAACGCCTTCACCACGGCTTAGTACTACCGGCAGCGGATGATAGTTGTGGGCTCCGTAACGGTCTTCAAGGTCCATTAATTCCTGCGAACTGATTTTTTCCAACAGGTTCATTGTGTAATAATTAAAATCCGTAATTGCTGATTCCTGCTTATGGGGAGAAATCACCCGATACAAAAATACGGATTTAAGGGCAAATGTTGCACGATTCTTATAAACAGCCGAAACACTTAATTTTAGAGGTATTTTAACAGCCCGGGTTGGCAGTTTTTGCTTATTGGATTATCTTTGACAAAAATATAACCGCGATATATGAAGAAATTACTACTCTTTTTCCTGGCTACTACGCTGCTAATTTCATGTTCTGACGACGAGGGTAACACTCAAGCGCCTGATTATGTGCGTGCTAAGATTAACGGCATAGAATATAACTTTACCGTATTTGATTTGGACAAGCAAACCTACACCGACAACGGTTATACCTATACCGACGTTATTATTGACGCAGCACTTTCCAATGATTCTACCCGTCACATCCGCTTTGTGGTCGAGCAGGGAATCACCGGACCCGATGCCAGCTGGATGTTTGCCTACTATGTAAATAACGTTCCGCACATGAAGGATGAAAACTTTACGTTTGTAGTAAGCGAGAGCACTGACAAATTCGTCAAAGGAACTTTTGCCGGCCGCGTGGTCAATGTTGACACAGGCGACGAATTTACCGTTACTGACGGTACGTTTAGCGTAAACCACTAAAACGAAAGCCTCCAGACGGGGGCTTTCTTTTTGGATAAGTTGCAATTACGGGGTATTTATAATTGATAATTGACTATAAACAATTGTCAATCAGATAGGTTAACGGGAACTTTTTCCCTCATGTTTCCCCGCGAGGAACGCTGTGGTGTATTGTACTTTTATTGGCCGGTGGGTTTAAACCCCAAAGGTTTTTAAAACCTTTGGGGTTTGCAAAATAAAAAATTCAGTCAACTTCCGGCTGCAGAAAATCTGTAAATTTTTACACAAATTCCTTTCGCAAGGTCCCGACATAACCCTTGGGCGGACAGCGCCCAGCAATCAGCCATCGGCTAATATGTACGTACAAAGTGCGGTTGTTTAAATGGTTCGATTGTCAATTGCTCATTCCCTATTTCATTATCTTTGCCGCCATGCGTAAGAAAAATACCAATAAAGCCATTTTTACCAATATTCCGGTTGTGGATGCGGGAGCCAAAGGCGTTTGCGTTGCCAAGGCGCCCGACGGAAAAATTATATTTGTACCCAACGTGGTTCCGGGTGATGTGATAGATGTACAAACTTTTAAGAAACGCAAGGCTTATTACGAGGGCAAGGCGATAAAATTTCACGAATATTCAAAAGATCGCGTGGCACCCGTTTGCATCCACTTTGGCGTGTGCGGTGGCTGCAAGTGGCAAAATATGGCCTATGACAAGCAACTGTATTACAAGGCCAACGAGGTTTTTAACCATCTAAAGCGGATAGGAAAAGTCGATTTGCCGGAATTTGAACCTATCCTGGGCAGTGAGAAGCAATTTTTTTACCGCAATAAGATGGAGTTTTCATTTTCTGACAGCCGCTGGCTTACCGATGACGAAATCGCATCAACAACCGATATTGACGACCGCAACGCGCTGGGCTTTCACATTCCGCGCATGTGGGACAAAATCCTGGACATCAAAAAATGTCACCTGCAGGAAGATCCGTCAAACGCCATCCGAAATGAAATCCGCGCATTTGCCAACGCCAACCGACTGACGTTTTTTAATCCACGAAACCACACAGGGCTTTTGCGTACGCTCATGATCCGCACTGCGTCAACCGGCGAAATCATGGTGCTGATCCAGTTTTATGAGGATGACGCCCAAAAGCGCAACCTGATTCTGGACTTTGTGGCCAACCGCTTTCCGGAAATCACCTCGGTTTTGTATGTCATCAACCAAAAAGCCAACGACACGCTGTATGACCAGAACATCCTGATTTACAGCGGCCGCGACTATATTCTGGAAGAAATGGAAGGCTTGCAGTTTTCCATTAACGCCAAATCATTTTACCAGACCAACTCGGCGCAAGCCTATGAGCTTTACAAAGTAACGCGTGAATTTGCCGGTCTTACAGGAAGCGAGACCGTTTACGATTTGTACACCGGAACGGGAACAATTGCCCAATTCGTTTCAAAACTCGCCAAAAAAGTTGTGGGTGTCGAAGCCGTACCGGAAGCCATCGAAGAGGCAAAGGCCAACGCCAAACGCAACAACATCAGCAACTGCACGTTTTTAACCGGCGATATGAAAGTGGTTTTTAATGACTTGTTTATGGATACGCACGGCAGGCCCGACGTGATTATTACCGATCCGCCGCGCGACGGCATGCACAAGGATGTGGTGGATCAGATCTTGAAAATCAGGCCAGAAAAAGTGGTGTATGTCAGTTGCAACTCGGCGACACAGGCGCGCGATCTGGCGCTGATGGACGAGCATTACAAGGTGACACGCGTCAGGCCGGTTGACATGTTTCCGCAGACGCACCACGTTGAAAATGTCGTACTTTTGGAAGCGCGCACTCAGACGTCCTGAATTACGGTATGAAAAAATTAATTTTCCCTATACTGCTCCTCGCCCTTTTGCCTTCCTGTGAAAAGGATGACATTTGCGATCCGTCGCGACCCACAACCTCACGGTTGATTGTAACGTTTTACGACAACGACAATCCGACGGTGCCTAAAAACGTGAACCAACTTCAAGTGACGGCGTTGGGAATGGAAAATCCTTATAAGACGTTCAGCGGTGTGAGTTCTATCGAGTTACCGCTCCGCACCGCCGAGGATGTAACCGCCTATCGCATGGTACTCAACAGCAACGACCCAGCCAACGACAATACTGATGTCCTTACGTTTACCTATGAGCGACAAACGCAATACGTATCAAGGGCATGCGGATACAAAACCGTTTTTGAACTCAGTCCCACGGCACCTGTCGCTTTGGGTGATGCCGACGAGCCCGATGGATTGTGGATCAAATCAATCTCAATAGAAAATTACGATGTCCGGACGGAAGATGAGACTCATATCGCTATTTATTATTAGCCTGCTTTGGGTTGACGCAGCCGCCCAGGATGCCCCCGCCGCCGATACGCTGCCAAAAAAGGAGCGCTACGGACTCAGGGTGGGCGCTGATTTGTACAAACTCGCCCGATCATTTTACGACAAGGACTATCGCGGGATTGAACTCGTCGGCGACTTTAGAATCACTAAAAAATTCTATCTGGCGGCTGAACTAGGCAATGAAGAAAAAACCACTACCGAGCCCAACCTCAATTTTACCACCAGCGGAAGTTTCATCAAGGCCGGATTTGACTACAACACTTACGAGAACTGGCTTGACATGGAAAACATGATTTACGTTGGCCTTCGGTATGGCGTGAGTTCATTTTCGCAAACCCTGAACTCCTACAGCATCTACAATCCAAACCCGTATTTCAATGAAGTGGTGCTGATTGAACCCGGGACCAAATTCAAAGGGCTGACCGCGAGTTGGGCCGAGGTCGTGGCTGGCGTCAAGGTTGAAGTACTGAGCAATTTGTATGTAGGTTTTAGCGCGCGCTTGTACATTTTAGTATCTGATAAAAAACCCGAGACATTTGACAACCTATACATCCCGGGCTTTAACCGCACCTATGAAGGGAGTTTTGGCGTCGGGTTCAACTACACCGTCTCGTATTTTATTCCTATTTTTAAAAATTAATTTCCTAATGAAAACCCAGTCGCAGACAAGCAAAATGGTGGCGCGTGACTTTTTAGGCTTTGCGTCGAAGAGATTAGCCACAGCAAATTGTCGAGAGTTCCGTTGTTAAGTTGGGATTTGAGCAATCCGGCGCGGGCCTATAACGATGATCAGGAAGTGCTGCGCGAATATGCAAAAATCTATCACTGGAAATTTGATGTAACCGGTGTGTTGCGCGCCAATTACGAAGCCTTGGTACTTACCGATGCCAGTCAGACGATTTTGTGGGCCAACAAAGGATTTGAAAAAATGACGGGCTATACCGTTGATTACGCAGTCGGCCTCAAACCTGACTTTTTACAGGGCCCCAAAACCAGCGGTGAATCGCGCAGGGACATCAGCCAAAACCTGCGCCGGAAGGAACCTTTCAAGTCTGTCATCGTCAACTATAAAAAAAGCGGCGAAGAGTATCTTTGCGAGGTGCGCGTCATCCCCATTGCCGACGCCACCAACCAGGTGACGCACTTTCTGGCCTTGGAACGCGCCATTTGATTACTTGATTTCCCGTACGCCTTTAAGGAAAAGCCACTTCATAAAAAGCTTTTCACCATTTGCCGTCCGGACCGCCTGAAACTGCGGTGCCAGAATAGTTGCCACAACAAAAGCCGTAATGGGCAGCCAGTAACCGGTGAGTCCGGAAAATTTTTCCAGCGCAAGCCGTCCGATGATAAACAATACCCCAAACGACATCAACTGGTATAAAAAGGCTTTGGTTTTAAGATTCATAAGGTTTATTTTGGTTCTGAAACTTGGCGCGGCGGCTCCCTTCATACATTTCAAATTTTACAAAACGCGCTTCCAGACTGCCGTTGTAAAGCTTAATTTTTCGCGATGGCTTTAAGCCGATGAATTTGAGCGCATCAGGATTTGCGGTGATAAACCACGCCTGGGTTGCGGGATAACTTTTCTTTAGGGTATCGCCCATGTCGCGATAGAAACGCTCCAGGTCAATATCAAGGCGTTCTCCATAGGGCGGATTGAATACCATGTGAAGGGGGCCGCGCACATGCTTTTGAGTGTCAAAAAAGTTTTGCTCGCGAATGGTGACATAATCGTCAAGATTCGCGTTTTTGATATTTTCCCTGGCTTTCAACACAGCCGACGGCGCCTTGTCATACCCCGTGATCGTGTAATGGAATTCGCGCACTTTTTTTAGCAGCGAATCAACAATCAGGTCAAAAAGATCGTTGTCCCAGTCGTTCCATTTCTCAAAGGCAAATTCCTTGCGGTTGATGTTAGCCGGAATGTTGCACGCTATCATGGCAGCCTCGGCCAGTAGGGTTCCGCTGCCGCACATCGGATCCAAAAAATCACAGTTGCCGTTCCAGCCCGAAAGCAGGAGCATGCCCGCAGCCAAAACCTCGTTGATGGGCGCAATGTTGGTGGCCGTCCGGTATCCGCGGTGATGCAATGACGCGCCGGAACTATCAAGTGAAACTGTTACCTGATCCCTGTCGATGTGGATGTTGATGCGCAAATCAGGAAAATCCTTGTCGATTGACGGACGCTGCCCGGTGGCTTTCCTGAATTGATCGACAATCGCATCCTTGGCCTTTTGCGCCACAAACTGCGAATGCTTGAAATGCTCTGAATGTACCGTCGAATCAATCACAAAAGTCTGCGAGGCCGCGAGATAATCCGTCCAGTCCACTTGCTGAACGCCGCGGTAAAGCGAATCTTCATTGACAGCTCTGAAGGTCTTGATTGGCTTGAGGATCTTTAATGCGGTTCGCAACGCAAGATTGGCTTTGTACATAAATCCTTTGTCGCCCACAAAATGCACGACACGGGTTCCGGCCTTGACATTCTGTGCACCCAAGGCAATTAATTCCTTGGCCAGGATTTCCTCAAATCCAAAGAACGTCTTGGCCACCATTATAAAATTATTTTCCATCGCATCAACTGGAATAGCGGGCAAAAATACGCTAAATTTGCCAGTTGGAATCCATCAAATCCTTAAAATGCCCAACAATACTTCGGCCAATTCCAACGATTCGCAATGGTACGCCTCCTGGTTTGACACGCCTTATTATCACATTTTGTATAAAGACCGCGACTATCACGAGGCACAATCGTTCATGGACAACCTGACGGGCTATCTCAATTTGCCCGAAAAGGCCAAGATCTTGGACCTGGCGTGCGGAAAAGGCCGGCATTCAGTTTACCTGAATCAACTGGGATTTGATGTGACCGGAGCCGATTTGTCGGCCAACAGCATCGCTCAGGCATCGCAACACCAAAATCCAACGCTGCATTTTAAAGTGCACGACATGCGCGAACCGTTTGAAGAAAAGTTTGACGCCGTCTTTAACCTTTTTACCAGCTTTGGGTATTTTGACGACGATAACGACAACCTGCGCACCTTGAAAGCGATTCACGAAAGCCTTAACGATTACGGGTTGGCTGTTATTGATTTTATGAACGTCAACAATGTGGTGGCCAAGCTGGTCGCCGATGAAGTGAAAACGGTTGACGGTATTGATTTTCACATCAACCGATACTTGGCGGACAACCATATTTTCAAGGAAATCCGATTTACCGACCAAGGCCGCGAATACCACTTTACCGAGAAAGTCAAGGCGCTCACCCTGGAGGATTTTGAATCTCTGATGGAACAAGCCGGAATTTTCCTCCTGGACGTTTTTGGCGATTACAAACTGCGCAAGTTCTCGGCAACGGAGTCAGAGCGCCTAATCCTAATATTCAAATGATGTCGTATATCTTGCCGTTCGTAGCGGTTATGGGTGGATATGGCCTGGCGGTTTTCTTGCGCCCGTTGCAAAAAAAGACACTCAAACTGTTGCTGGCCTTTAGCGGATCGTTCCTGTTGTCGCTTACCGTCACGCATCTGCTGCCGGAATTGTACGTTCACGGCGAACACCTGCACGCCATAGGGCTTTTTATCATGGCGGGGATTTTATTGCAGATTATACTTGAATTCTTTTCGCGCGGCGCCGAACACGGTCACGTTCACGGTCACGGCGACATACACGAAATTCCGTGGTCGCTGTTTATCAGTCTTTGCCTTCACGCACTTTTTGAGGGATTCCCGGTTCACCACCACGGCAGTCTCGCTTTGGGAATCGCCATCCACCATTTTCCCATCGCCATTATTTTGACGCTTTTCTTTGCCAATGCTCATTTGAGCGCAAAGCGGATATTGTTTTTTATGACGGTGTTTGCGCTGATGACACCGCTGGGAACCTGGCTTTCGGCCGCTGTTCCGGCTCTTGCAAATTACCAGCACGAAGTGACTGCCGTTGTAATCGGGATTTTGTTTCACATTTCGTCCACCATCATTTTTGAAGCCAGCGAAGGCCACAAGTTCAACGTCGCAAAAGTTTCGATGATTGTATTAGGGATTTTGGTTGCGGCGCTTGTTTAAGGAATGCAAGGCAATTGATACTTGACAATCGACAAATAAGACTCAACCCGGTGCCTAGCCGAACGCAGCGAATCCAGTTGGACATTCTTCAATTAGATGATCGTACCCCTGCATCGTTTTTTCCACGAGTTGAAAGCTGAACGCCAAACGCTAACCGCTAATGCCAACCGGTTAAAACTTTATGATTTTTTACAGATAATCTGTATCCAATCTATCATGTTTTTTCGTTAGGGATAAATCCATTATTCCCCTACCCATTGGTACGAAGTTATGGGATTACCGCATAAATCAGGTATAGAAAAATTGCCGGAAATGTTAAATGAGAAAACAAAGCACGGTGACCTATGTTCAACTGGTAGCAGGTGAAAGCCGTTAAGTTAATGTTCCTCATCTACTCCCGGCTGATTCGTCCTTGGTTAATGCTGCCATACGAAAACTGCTTCCTGAAACTTTAAGAATTTTTACAAAAAATCTGCAACCAGCCTGCTGTTTTTTTTCGTTAGGGATAAATCCATTATTCCCCTACCCATTGGTACGAAGTTATGGGATTACCGCATAAGTCAGGTATAGAAAAATTGCCGGAAATGTTAAATGAGATGAAATCCCAACGCGCAAGGTAAACACTGCCTCCGGTAGATCGTTTTTTTTTGATCGATTGGCCGTTAGATCGCTGACCGCCCAAGGATAATCAATATGGGCCGCTTAATTATCAGTTGATTGAGTTCGTCAATATTTCGTACTTTTGACAGTCCCCCGATAACGCGCGGGACATCTCAATTTTATGGACTTTACTAAAACCACCGAGCTTCCCTCCCACTATGACCGGCTCGAATCAATGCCGGTGGGTGAACTGCTGGCCAACATCAACCGGGAGGACCAAACCGTGGCTTTATCAGTTTCCAGAGCGCTGCCGGAAATAGAGGCACTGGTGCATCAGGTTGTGGCCAAACTTGAAAAAGGTGGCCGCTTGTTCTATATCGGAGCGGGTACTTCAGGTAGACTGGGAATTGTAGACGCATCAGAATGCCCGCCCACCTTTGGAGTTCCGCACGATCTGGTCAACGGACTGATTGCCGGTGGCGACACTGCCATACGCCGGGCCGTCGAAAATGCCGAGGACGACACCCAACAAGCCTGGAAAGACCTTTTGGCGCACAAAGTTTCAGCCGACGACGTGGTGATCGGAATCGCAGCATCAGGCACAACGCCTTATGTGATTGGAGGACTGGAAGCATGCAACAATAACAACATCACCACAGGTTGTATCACCTGCAATGAAGGAAGTCCGCTCGCACTCGTGGCAAAATACCCAATCGTAGCCGTCGTAGGTCCTGAATTCGTTACCGGAAGTTCACGCATGAAAGCCGGTACCGCACAAAAAATGATTCTCAACATGATTTCGACCGCCGCCATGATTCGCCTCGGACGGATAAAAGGCAACAAAATGGTCGATATGCAACTCAGCAACGACAAATTGGTCGACCGTGGCATCCGGATGATTATGGACGAAATTCCCGTTGCGCGCAAAGAGGCGACCACACTTTTAAAAACCTACGGCAGCGTTCGTCTTGCTGTTGATAATTGGAAATCAAATGCCGACAGATAAAAAAATCCTCAACCGCGGCCTGGCCAAAATGATCTGGGCGCTTCCGCTGTTTTTCATCGGCCCATCGGTGATTTACAGCGCGTTTAAAAATCAGGAACACCCATTTTTTATTCCGGTGTTGGGATTGGCAATAATCATTTGCATCCTGGCCGTTGTACTGGCGTTCCTCGGACTAAAAACCATCGTCAGCAGCATGACCGACGAATAATCAATCCCTATGATATCTGCCTTAAAAACCATCACATTTGCGGCTTTGGCCCTCCTTTTGACTTCGTGTTACCAACAGGAGCGAAACTGCCAGGACTTTAAAACCGGGAAATTTCGGTTTGAACACGAAGTTGACGGCGTAAAAAAAGTGACCGAATTTATCCGAAACGACAGCATCGAAATTGAAACTTATGAAGGCCGGATTGATACCGCTACCGTACGCTGGATTAATGACTGCGAGTATGTCCTGCAAAAAAAACATCCGCGCAACCGCGCCGAACGCAAAGCCGTTTCCATTAAAATTTTAACCACAACCAAAAATTCGTACACCTTTGAATTTGGTCTTGTTGGTAGCAACGCCAAGCAAAAAGGAACGGTAACCAAACTTGACTGACATGGAATTCTTACTCAATCCGGATGCCTGGATAGCCTTACTAACCCTGACTTTCCTGGAAATTATCCTGGGAATCGACAATGTGATTTTCATCTCGATTACCACGGGAAAATTACCCGAGGACCAACGCAAACGCGCCACCAGGATTGGCCTTTTCCTGGCGATGTTTATGCGGATCGCCCTATTGTTTGGAATTTCATGGCTGATATCACTCAAAAAACCGTGGCTCGTCATTGAAACCGGCTGGTTTGACGCATCGATTACCGGACAAAGCCTGATTTTGCTTTTGGGCGGACTCTTCCTTTTATATAAGAGTACCAATGAGATAAGGGAAAAAGTTGATGAAAAAGGACATGAGGAAAAGGAACTCAAACGCGCGGCTTCGGCAGCATTCGGAAAAGTTATTTTTCAGATTATCATGATTGACCTGGTCTTTTCATTTGATTCGATTCTGACGGCAGTAGGGATGACCAACGGCGTTCAGGGCGCTTTGTACATCATGATTACGGCTGTTGTAATATCGGTTGGGGTGATGATGCTCTTTGCCATCCCCATCGGGAATTTTGTCAACAAACACCCGTCAATCCAAATTTTGGCGCTGTCATTCCTTATTCTTATCGGATTTATGCTTGTTACCGAGTCGGCGCACCTGGCCAATGCCGAAATCTTTGGTTCGCACGTGACGCCAATTCCAAAAGGTTACCTCTATTTTGCCATCGCTTTCTCGCTGGGCGTGGAGTTCCTGAACATGAAAGCATCGC
The DNA here is from genome assembly GCA_934636265.1 of uncultured Flavobacterium sp. GTDB lineage: Bacteria > Bacteroidota > Bacteroidia > Flavobacteriales > Flavobacteriaceae > Flavobacterium. The sequence goes on along the minus strand of CAKUAD010000015.1, from coordinate 17,136 downwards.
GAAAAAAATCGCACTAAAAAATAAAGGTCTTGAATTCAAGGCCTTTTTTTTTAGATTTTTTTAGCTGTTAACAAAAAGAAAAAAAATTATCGAGCCAAGACCGCAATGACTAACTTGGACTAAAAACCAAATAATATGAAAAAGTTAGTATTAATTGTTTCAGCTTGCTCGCTCGTTTTGGCTTGTAAACCTTCGGCCGAAGAGCAAACGTTGGAACAAGCTCGTCAGCGAACGATTGACTCCATGAAGGTTGAACTTGCCAAACAGGAAGAACGCCAGCGCACTATTGATTCCATGAATGCTGTTGTAGCCGCGCGAGAGGAAAAGACACGCACTGTTGTAGTGAACAATACCACACCCACTCAGGCAGAACAGCAAAGAAAGGGATGGAGCGGCGCCGCTAAAGGAGCCGTTATCGGCGCCGGTGTGGGTGCCATTACCGGAGCGGCCGTCTCCAAGAAAAAGGGTGAAGGTGCCATTATCGGCGGACTCGCGGGAGCCGGTGTAGGAGCCGGAACCGGTGCCATCATTGACAGTGAGAAAAAGAAAAAAGGTAAGTAGTGAAAGGGGCTGTCTCAAAAGTAAAGACAGCCCCTTTTTTTTGCTTTGTAAAGTTGCTTAGAACAAAGTGATTTGCCCATCCTCTTCCAGGCCGTCCGGAACTTCCATCGGCTCATCTGAAGCGGTTTCATGCGGTTCGGGAAGCTCCTCTGCCGGCGGCTCATACGGCAAGGGCTCGAGCAGGTTGATTTGCTTGACTTTATCGGTGGTAAGCTGGTTGCCCTGCGCCTTGATACCTTTAACTGAAATGAACTGTTCCAGATCTACTGTAATCGGATCTTTTTGGACGCCTTTCACTTTGGCAAAAATCACCTCAGCCACCGGACGATAATCCGTCGATACGATTTCCAGGCGGGAATTGGCGTGTTCGGAAATAAACACCTCTTCGCGATTTTCATTCTCAACCAAAAAGCGCTTGACGTAGTACCGATCTTTTTCTCCGTCAAAGTAAATGGCCGAAATCGGTTTGGACGGAATCCACTTTTCCAGGACAATCATATCCGGATCAAAGTGCGTCGACAGTTCCGGGATGATTACCTTGAGTTTGCCCGTCTGCGAAACGATAAGCAGTTTATCCGTAGGACGGAACTCACCTAAAAGTTCGCCACGCCCGTCGGTGTTAAGCCTTTGTACCGATTCGTCAAACCAGATTTTGCGCGGTAAAAGCGTCGAGATTCCTTTTTCCTTGAGTTCGATTTTTTTGATCGGATACTTGGTAACGGTGTTCCCGCGTGAAGCCCTGCCTTTGATGGCAATGTCGGCAAAATCTACATCCCATTTAAGTTTTTTGACCGACCCGACCTGCCGCAGCAAAATCGTGATTACCTCGGCCTCGCCATTTGGATTGGCTGAAAAATACAGCACCTGCGATCCGGCCTTTTCCTGAGTAAGATCATACGCCTTGTCACGCGTCACGCCCGAGACATTGAATCGCTTGATGTAACTCGGGCCGCTTTTGCCATCACGGTAGACCATGTTGTAAATGGTACGCTTGTCGTTTTTATCGAACACGCCCACGTGGATGATGTCTTTGCCGATAAACTTTTTCTCGTCGACCTTGGTAATGAACATCTGCCCGTTGCGCAAAAACACGATGACGTCGTCAATGTCCGAACAATCGGCCACGTATTCGTCTTTTTTAAGTCCGGTTCCGATGAAACCTTCCTCGCGGTTTACGTAAAGCTTGGTATTGCGAAGTACGACTTTTGTCGCCTCGATGGTGTCAAAATTGCGCAACTCGGTTTGACGCTCGCGGCCCTTGCCGTATTTTTCCTTTAGCTTGGTAAAATACGCTACCGCATAATCCGTCAGGTGTTCCAGATCGTGCCTCACCTGGGCGATGTCGCCTTCTAGCGCTTCCAGTTTTTCCTGCGCCTTGTCGATGTCGAATTTTGAGATACGCTTGATGCGGATTTCCGTAAGGCGGACAATGTCATCCTGGTTGACGGCGCGCTTGAGGTGCTTGGTAAACGGCTTTAGACCTTCGTCGATGGCGCGGATGACGCCTTCCCAGGTTTCCTCTTCTTCAATCAGTCGGTAGATTCGGTTTTCAATGAAGATGCGTTCCAGCGACAGGAAATGCCATTGTTCCTCCAGTTCCGACAGGTCAATTTCCAACTCCTGACGCAACAGATCCCGAGTCCTTTCGGTTGATACCTTAAGCATCTCGGACACGCCCATAAAACGCGGCTTGTTGTCGTCGATGACGCATCCCAGCGGCGCCAATGACGTCTCGCAGGCCGTAAAGGCATACAGGGCGTCGATGGTCTTGTCGGGTGAGACGCCAGGAAAAAGGTGGATGAGGATTTCGACGTTGGCCGCCGTGTTGTCCTCTATTTTTTTGATTTTGATCTTGCCCTTTTCATTCGCCTTGAGAATGCTGTCGATAAGCGTCGAGGTGTTGGTTGAAAAAGGAATCTCGGTTATTACCAGCGTGTTTTTGTCTAGCTGGCTGATTTTAGCCCGCACCCTGACGCGTCCGCCGCGCATGCCGTCGTTGTAGTTGGAAACATCGGCAATACCGCCGGTTTGAAAGTCAGGGAATAGCTGAAACGAGCGCCCTTTGAGGATTTTGATCGAGGCGTCGATGAGTTCGTTAAAATTGTGCGGAAGAATTTTGGTGGACAGTCCTACCGCGATGCCCTCGGCGCCCTGGGCCAAAAGCAACGGGAACTTTACCGGAAGGTTGACGGGCTCGTTGCGGCGGCCGTCGTATGACGCTTGCCAGACGGTGATTTTTGGGCTGTACAAAACCTCGAGCGCAAACTTTGACAACCTGGCCTCGATGTAGCGCGAAGCCGCGGCGCCGTCGCCGGTAAGGATGTTGCCCCAGTTTCCCTGGGTGTCGATTAGCAAGTCTTTTTGCCCAATCTGAACCATCGCATCGCCAATGGATGCATCTCCGTGCGGGTGGTATTGCATGGTGTGCCCGACCACGTTGGCTACTTTGTTGTAGCGTCCGTCGTCGAGTTCCTTGAGCGAGTGCATGATGCGTCGCTGAACGGGTTTGAATCCGTCCTCGATAGCGGGTACGGCACGCTCCAAGATGACATACGAGGCGTAGTCCAGGAACCAGTCTTTATACATGCCGGTTACCTTGGTAATGGTGACGTCGGGACTTACCTCGTTGTGATCGTAAAAATGATCGCCCTCGCCCGGGTTGGAATCGCTTGGTAAAATGATGTCTTCGTCTTCTTCCATTATGTTGGCTGGACCCTGTTAACGGTCTTTATAATTTGGGTTAATGGCGCAACCCCGATTGCAGCGTAAATCCTTTTAACCGCTCTTTTTGCGGGAAAAAGATTGCAGCGTAAAGCGGGAAATTGTTGCCCTGAAAATTATTCAAGCCGTCCATAGGTTAATTTTTTTGGACTACATCAAGTTCGACCTTGAGGTTATTGATGATGAATCCCTGCCGGTCGGGCGTGTTCTTGCCCATGTAAAATGAGAGCAATTGCTCGATGGACGTGGCTTTGTCGAGCATGACGGGTTCCAGACGGATGTCCTGACCGATAAAGTGGACAAACTCGTCGGGTGAGATTTCGCCCAGGCCTTTAAATCGAGTGATTTCGGGCTTGGGTTTTAGCTTTTCGATGGCGGCGATGCGCTCCTCCTCAGAGTAACAGTAAATTGTTTCTTTTTTGTTGCGCACCCGGAATAACGGCGTTTGCAAAATGTACAAATGCCCTTCCTTGATAAGTTCCGGGAAAAACTGCAAAAAGAAAGTGATGAGCAACAGGCGGATGTGCATGCCGTCAACGTCGGCGTCGGTGGCGATGACGATGTTGTTGTAGCGCAGGTCTTCCATGCTGTCCTCAATGTTGAGCGCGGCCTGAAGAAGGTTGAATTCCTCGTTCTCGTACACGATTTTCTTGGACATGCCGTAGGAATTGAGCGGCTTTCCACGAAGGGAGAACACGGCCTGGGTGTTGACATCGCGCGATTTGGTGATGGATCCTGACGCCGAGTCGCCCTCGGTGATAAAAAGGGTGCTCTCGAGGTAGCGCGGGTTCTTCACGTCGGTAAAATGAACGCGGCAGTCGCGCAGCTTTTTGTTGTGGAGGCTGGCTTTTTTGGCCCGGTCGCGCGCTAGTTTCCTGATCCCTGAAAGTTCTTTTCGCTCGCGTTCAGCCTGGAGGATTTTTCGCAACAGGGCGTCGGCGGTTTCAGGGTTTTTATGCAGATAGTTGTCGAGTTTGGTTTTGATGAAATCGTTGACAAAGGTTCGAACCGATGGCAAATCAGGACCCATCTCGGTTGACCCCAGCTTAGTTTTGGTCTGCGATTCAAAAACGGGCTCGATGACTTTGACCGACACAGCCGACACAACGGATTTGCGGATGTCGGCCGACTCAAAATTCTTGTTGTAGAATTCGCGGATGGTTTTGGCGATGGCCTCCCGGAAGGCGGCCAGATGCGTTCCGCCCTGCGTGGTATTCTGACCGTTGACAAATGAATGGTACTCCTCAGAATACTGCGTCCGGCTGTGGGTGATGGCTACCTCGATATCTTCGCCAATCAGGTGGATGACCGGATAAACCTGATCCTCGACGTGGATGGTTTCTTCCAATAGGTCCTTGAGTCCGTTGTCGGACGAATATTTTTCGCCGTTGTAGACAATGGTTAACCCGGTGTTGAGATAGCAGTAGTTCTTGAGCATTTTGACGACGTACTCATTACGGAACTTAAAGTTCTTGAAAATGGTATCGTCGGGCGTAAACATAACTTTGGTACCTCGGCGTTTGGTGGTTTCAGTAATATCTTCCTCCAAGGTGAGGTTGCCCTCGCTGAATTCGGCGGCCTTTTGCTTGTCGTCGCGTACTGATTCAACCCGGAAATAGGTGGAAAGGGCGTTGACTGCCTTGGTTCCTACTCCGTTTAGCCCCACCGACTTTTTAAAGGCCAGCGAGTCGTACTTCCCGCCGGTGTTCATTTTTGAAACTACGTCGACTACCTTGCCCAAGGGAATGCCGCGTCCGTAATCGCGCACTGAAACGGTTTTGTCGCGTATGGTAACTTCGATCGTTTTCCCCGTCCCCATGACAAACTCGTCGATACAGTTGTCTATGACTTCCTTGAGCAGGATGTAAATGCCGTCATCGGGCGATGAACCGTCGCCAAGCTTCCCGATGTACATGCCGGGACGCATCCGGATGTGCTCTTTCCAGTCAAGCGATCGGATGTTCTCTTCAGTATACTGCGGTGTGTGTTCAGTCATGGTATAATCAGCCCGCACGCGCGTGCTCGGGTACGCAATTTAAGCCTAAGGTTGAAAAATTGAAAGGCCGGAAGAGTAAAGTTATCAATAGAATATTGACAGTCAGTTTTGAGATTTTAGAATAGCTGTGCGGTGCTGCAACTCGACCTGATTGGAAGTTGGAATTTAGTATTTAGAATTTGAACCTTAACATTTTTGGAAGATTTTCTGCAGCGGGAAGTTGGGCGGATTTTTTATTTTGCTAAACCCCAAAGGTTTTGAAAACCTTTGGGGTTTAACCCGCACTAATATAGGCTGCAACCGCGTATCACCAAGTATCGTATCATCCCGGCTGGAATCACATTAAACCTTGGACTCTTCTGGATTTAGATCCTGCAACCTGCAGCTGCGCTCCGTTTGGCTGGGCGTGGCGTGTAATTATTAAATGTGACCTTGGGTTGACAAAACCGCTTCCCTAAGCTTTGCGTCAAATTCCGGATTTGAAATCACTTGGGCTTTCGTGTCAAAGTTATCTTTAAACGATGGCAACGAGAATACCGCCTTGATGTTTGCTGCATAACGCTGCAAATGAACCTCGGCAAATTCCAGCACCGATTTACCGCCGCGTCCGCCGGGCGAAGTCGCCATAAGAAGCATCGGTTTGTCCTGAAAAACATCCTTGCGGATACGCGACATCCAGTCAAAATGGTTCTTGAACGCTGCCGGATAGAGCCCGTTGTGTTCCGGGACCGACAGCACGATGACATCGGCCGCGGAAATCATCTCCAGAAACTTTTGCGCAAGCGGATGCTGCCCGATCTCCTTTTCGCGATCGACGCTAAAAAGCGGCATTTCAAAATCATTAAGATCTGCCAACTCCACCTCGGCGCCCTCAAAAAGTGAAGCCGCATATCGGGCCAGTTGTTGGTTAATCGAAGTAGATGAGGTACTACCGGAGTAGGCTAGAATCTTCATAAAACTGGATAAATAAAATACAATTTAGGCGGGATTGATGTTTACACGTTAAACCTAAAGTGCATGACGTCGCCGTCTTTAACGACATATTCCTTGCCCTCGACGCGGAACTTCCCGGCTTCCTTGACTTTGGCCTCAGACCCGTAAGTTACAAAATCATCGTATGCGATCACCTCGGCGCGGATAAATCCTTTCTCAAAATCAGTGTGGATAACTCCGGCGGCCTGCGGCGCGGTGTCCCCCACGTTGATGGTCCAGGCCCGCACTTCCTTGACGCCGGCAGTAAAGTAGGTTTGCTGGTTAAGCAGTTTGTAGGCGGCGCGAATCAGCACCGACGATCCCGGTTCGTTGAGTCCAAGGTCTTCCAGAAACATCTGACGCTCTTCAAAGGTTTCCAGTTCAGTAATGTCGGCTTCAGTCCCGACGGCCAAAACAATCACCTCGGCCCTTTCGTTCTTGACCATCTCGCGCACCTGATCGACATATTGGTTGCCATTGACGGCTGATCCCTCGTCGACGTTGCAAACATACAAAACCGGCTTGGTGGTGATGAGCTGGAAACTGTCAATCAACGCTTGTTCTTCCTCATTTTTAGCCACCACCGTACGCGCCGATTGTGCCTTTAGAAGCGCTTCGCGGATGCGATTCAAGACATCCTGCTCCACCAGCGCCTCCTTGTTTCCAGTCTTGGCCGCACGGTTCACTTTTTCCAGACGCTTTTCCACCGTATCAAGATCCTTGAGCTGAAGTTCGATGTCGATGGTTTCCTTGTCGCGGATGGGATTTACACTGCCGTCAACGTGGACGATGTTGTCGTTGTCAAAACAGCGCAAAACGTGGATGATCGCATTGCACTCGCGGATGTTGCCCAAAAACTGATTGCCCAGACCCTCCCCTTTGCTTGCGCCTTTTACCAGGCCGGCAATGTCGACAATGTCAACCGTGGCCGGCATCACCCGCTCAGGCTTGACAAGTTCTTCCAGCTTGGCCAGTCGCGGGTCAGGTACGTTAACCACACCGATGTTGGGCTCTATAGTGCAAAACGGAAAGTTTGCGCTTTGTGCCTTGGCATTTGACAAACAATTAAAAAGCGTCGATTTTCCGACGTTTGGCAATCCTACGATTCCGGCTTTCATCCTGGACAGGTTTTAATTTAGCTAAGACTGCGTCTTAAAAAGGTGTGCAAATATACGAATACCAAGTTGAAAATTATGTAAGACGTTTACAGGATACTATAAGACATCGTTGGGATGACCACGCTAATTTTGTGATATAACCTTGAAAGAGAAACCATGAAAAAGTTATTTTTTGCAGTACTTGGAATTTGTACCCTGTCTGCCACCGCACAAAACACCAACGTAACCGATATCAGTAAAACCACTGTTACCACCGTTAAAGATTCGGACGGATCGCGCAGCGTGGTCAAAGAGCAGCACGTGCAAACCAAGCAAGACATCAAATTTGAGGATGCCGAGTCGAGCAAACTCAACAAAGATCAAGTTCCAACTCCGGTTCAAGTAACCTCGACCGTTCAAATTACCGGACCTGACGGCCGCACCCGTACCGTTGATGTTGACCGTTCGGCCATGTACACCAGTGGGAAAGATGCCTATAAAATGATTATCGACAACACCGGATACACTTTGATGGACGATCGCGGGAAAAAACTGGGACTTCTTAGACCACTGGCATCGCCCAACCAATACATTTATACGTCCGGAAACAAAACCTATTACGGGACTTTTGACAGTTCAGGAAACTTCATCCTGCAGCGATACGATGACAAGACCGATACCATCGTCACCGAAACATTCACCAAAAATCCTTAACAGTCACTATATGCTCAAAAAAATCCCGGCCATAAAACCGGGATTTTTTTATTCGTTGTGTAAAAACGCCTGACGGTTGAGCAGGGTTTCCTCGCTCTCAACGTGATTTTCATCAGGTACGCAACAGTCAACCGGACAAACCGCGGCGCACTGCGGCTCTTCGTGAAAGCCCTTGCACTCGGTGCATTTTCCGGGAACTATGTAGTAAATCTCGTCTGAAATTGGTGTCTGAGCGGCATCAGCATCAACGGTTTCGCCACTGGGCAATACAACCGTTCCCCGCAGCGAGGTTCCGTCCTTGTAACGCCAGTCGTCGGCACCTTCATAAATAGCGGTGTTTGGACATTCGGGCTCACACGCACCGCAGTTGATGCACTCATCGGTAATGATAATGGCCATAATGAGGTGATTTTCGTTTAAAAGCCGTAAAACTCGACAAACGGGTACGGCCGGTCAACCTATATAAATTAATTTTGTGCAAAGGTATATTATTTTTTATGTCGACGGCCTCAAATCAACATACTCTTAACGCATGTTCAGCACTGGGCGATTTCCTGATCCGGTTTACGAACGGGAAAGAAGCGTCATGGGACGAACAAGATGCTCCGTTTGCCAAGCGACTTGCCGCGCTGGTGACGCATTCGCAATCGCACAACGGCTGGCATACGCCCGATCAGGTTATGCACGCCCTTAAATCATGGGGCGAGGCACTAACTTCCCAAAACCTATCGCAGTGGATCTCGCGCTACAACCTTACTGCGGCCAATCGCAAAACGGTAGCCGTGGTGATGGCCGGGAACATTCCGCTAGTAGGATTTCACGACTTTTTATGCGTGCTGATTGCAGGACATAACGCCGTAGTAAAATTGTCTTCAAATGACGCGCTCCTGCTGCCCTTCATGGCCGATTACCTCAAGGCGCACGATCCCGCACTGATCGGACGGATTCGTTTTACCGAGGACCGGCTGGGCGATTTTGACGCCGTCATTGCCACCGGCAGCAACAACACCGCACGGTATTTTGAATATTACTTTAAAGATAAGCCATCCATCATTCGCAAAAACCGACACTCGGCTGCCGTGCTGACCGGTCGTGAAACCCAAGAAGAACTAACGGCGCTGGGCGAAGATATTTTCAGGTATTTTGGCCTGGGATGCCGCAATGTTTCAAAGCTGTTCGTTCCGCGCGGTTACAATTTTGACCAGTTTTTTAACGCCATGTTCGCCTATCGCGACGTGGTGAATTATGAAAAATACGCCAACAATTACGACTACAACAAAGCCGTTTTTTTAATGAGTCGATTTAATATCCTCGACAACGGATTCATGATGGTCAAGGAAGACACCTCGTACAGCTCGCCCATTGCGACGGTTTTCTACGAATATTACGACAGTCAGGAAGATTTGGGCCGTCGCCTTATGGAAGACGCCGGGCAACTCCAATGTCTGGTCTCATCGGGTGACTTTCCGGATAGTTTTACCTTTGGACAAGCTCAAAAGCCCGCACTTTGGGATTATGCCGACGGTGTCGACACACTTGAATTCCTGACTCAACTATGAGAAAATTTGCTCCCACACCAGCCAATTTGACCAGTCGCTGCAAATGTTTTGCGGCTTTGTCCATTATGCTGACGAGTGTTTTGGGAGCACAAACACCCTTTGCGCCGTCCGCTCAGGTTACGGGTGTGGAATTTGGTTTTGTGGTTGATGCCGACGCCAACCGGTTTGTGGTATCAAGTGCCGCAACCGATCAAATGCAGGGCAAGACGTATTTGTTTGAAAAGAACACCGGAGGCATTTCACATCTGGTTACGTTTACCCAAACCGACGGCTACGTGACCGACGGGTTTGGACACTATGTTTCCGTCCTGGCCGACCGACTGGCCATTGGCGCCGACCAGCACAACGCTACCGGTGCCGTGTACACCTACAAGCGCCAGAACAACACCTGGATATTCGCACAAAAACTCATCCTGCCCGACGCAGCAATGGGCGACTTGTTTGGCACCGTAAAATTGTGGGATAACTACCTTTTTGTAGGTGCGCGCGGCAAGGACAATCCGCTGCCGGATTCCGGTGTGATTTACGTGTACCAGCACAACGGCTCCCAGTGGACCAAGATACAGGACATACCTGCGCCTGCCGGACGAAACTTTGGAACGCGCATCGAGGTACAAAACGGGCGCCTAATCTCTTTTTCAACTGAAAACGGCAGCCATCTGTTTCACAGCTTTTTGTTGCAGGACGGCAATTGGACATGGGAAGCCTCGAGTATGCCGGTGGGCGCACAGGCCGGCGCTGAAAATTTTAGTTGGGATGGCAACGGGTTGCACTACATCGAACGTGTGATTCCCGGCACACATATCATCAAGCGGCTGACGCCCGGACCTGCGGGATTTACCACCCAATCACTTTTTAGTTTTTCCTCATTTGACCAGATTTACGACCGTTTGGTGATAGCCGGCGATCAGATTTTTATAGGGTCGGGCGGATATAGTTCAGGCTTGGAACGCAAGTTTCCGGTTTTGGTTTATTCGCAGGGTGACGGCTGGAACTATCAGCAGACACTTTACTCACAAGGCGCCGAATCAGTGGATGATTATTTTGGCTGGGCGATGGCGCTCTCAGATAACAACCTTATCATTGGTGCTCCGTTTGAAAACGGTGGCAAGGCCTATTTTGTAGATACCGCCGCTCTGGAAACCCAGACCTACCGGGCGAAAACGGTTCAAGTTTATCCGAATCCCGCACGTGAGGTACTGAATATCGAATTGGATCAGGAGTTGGAATCGTTAGAGGTTTATTCAGTGGCGGGTGTACTTTGCGGCACGTATAAAACAAAATCGCCCGACGTAAGCCAACTGGCCGCAGGCGTATATTTGCTGAAAATCCGCACGGCCAATCAACTGGCTACCGTTAGGTTTATCAAGCAATAACGAACGGATTTACATCGATTTCGTCGATAAATCCCTTTAATTGTTAGGAACTTCTTCCCGTAAATTAGCGCTGAATTGCGAAATTTGCAGTTCATTTCCACCTGATGACCAAACACAATTTTAGCGCAGGTCCCTGCATTTTGCCCAAACAAGTTTTTGAGCAGGCGTCGGCGGCAATCCTGGATTACAACCAAACCGGCCTGTCGATTCTTGAAATATCGCACCGAAGCAAGGAATTTGTGGCCGTGATGGAAGAAGCCCGCAGCCTGGCTCTGGAACTTATGGGGCTTACGGGCAAAGGCTATCAGGCACTGTTTTTACAGGGCGGCGCAAGCATGGAGTTTTTGCGGGTTCCGTATAATTTGCTCCGGCAAAACGGAAAGGCTGCCTATCTGGATACCGGAACTTGGGCGTCGGCGGCAATCAATGAAGCAAAGGCGTTTGGCGAGACGGTGGTAGTGGCTTCGTCAAAGGACGCCAACTACAACTACATTCCCAAAGGCTACGAAATTCCGGACGCCGATTACTTTCACTGCACCTCGAACAACACGATTTACGGAACGCAAATGAGGGATGTCCCTGAAACTGACGTCCCGTTGGTGTGCGATATGAGCAGCGATATTTTTTCACATCAGATTGACTACGGACGCTTTGGGCTTATTTATGCCGGAGCACAAAAAAACCTGGGCCCGGCGGGCGTGGCGCTCGTTGCGGTACGCGAAGACTTACTGGGTAAAACCGGGCGCCAAATCCCTGACATCCTGAATTATCAGCAGCACATTCTTAAGGAAAGCATGTACAACACGCCGCCGGTTTTTGCGGTGTATACTTGTTTGCTGACGATGCGCTGGCTGGTGGAACAAGGCGGGATTGCGGCCATGGAAGCGCAAAACAATCAAAAGGCTGAACTGCTTTACGCCGAACTGGACCGAAATCCATATTTTACCGGAACTGCCGCGCGCGAGGATCGGTCGAAGATGAATGCGACGTTTGTGCTGAATGATCCGTCGCATGCCGAAATGTTTGACAAAATCTGGAAAGATTCAGGAATTTCCGGGCTTACCGGTCATCGGTCGGTTGGCGGATATCGGGCGTCGATGTACAATGCCCTGCCGGTAGGAAGCGTGAAGGTTTTGGTTCAGGCGATGCAGGAACTGGAAAGCGCACTCGGATGATTGCGTTAGGGATGGTAGCGGCATTCTTGTAAACCCCAAAGGTTTTAAAAACCTTTGGGGTTTACAAGATACAGCGGACAGCCCGACGGCGGTTACGGAAAATCTGCCGTTTTTCTTAAAATTTGAACCGCCGGAACGCCCTAAAATTAATTTTATCAATGAAAAATATGAAAATTCTGGCCAACGACGGCCTGTCGGCAAAAGGAGTTGAGATGCTTACGGCCGCGGGATTCGAGGTTTTGCAGGTAAAGGTTGCGCAGGAACAGCTTGCAAATTACATCAACCAAAACAATGTAAGTGCGCTTTTGGTGCGCAGTGCGACCAAGGTAAGGTGCGAGGTGATTGACGCTTGTCCGGGCCTGAAACTGATTGGGCGCGGCGGCGTTGGGATGGACAACATTGACGTAAACTATGCCCTGGAGCGCGGAATCAAGGTGATCAGCACGCCGGCATCGTCGTCGCAATCAGTGGCCGAACTGGTTTTTGCGCACCTTTTTACGGGCGTGAGGTTTTTGCATGACGCCAACCGGATGATGCCGCTCGAGGGCGATTCGCGGTTTGAGGCGCTTAAAAAAAGTTATGCGGCCGGAACGGAATTGCGCGGAAAAACACTTGGGATCATCGGCTTTGGACGAATAGGACACGCGGTGGCCCGGATGGCCCTCGGGCTTGGGATGCGGGTAATTGCGTCCGACAAATACGTGGGCAAGGGCGAAGTCCGCGTTGATTTTTACAACGGTCAGTTTATCAATGTCGAAATTATTACCGAGCCGATTGAGGATATTTTGCGCCATGCCGATTTTATTACGCTGCATGTTCCGGCGGTGGAATCAGGCTATTTGATAGGGGCCGATGAGTTTAAAGTGATGAAGCCGGGGGTCGGGATTATCAATTGCTCGCGCGGTGGAATTATTGACGAGGTGGCGCTGATTGACGCCCTTGACAGCGATAAGGTGGCCTTTGCCGGCCTTGACGTATTTGAGGACGAACCGACGCCGGCCGTACAGGTCCTGATGCATCCGCAAATCTCACTTTCGCCGCACATTGGCGGTTCTACCCTGGAAGCGCAGGAGCGGATTGGAATAGAGCTGGCCCAACAAATCATTGAGGCGTTTTGAGTCGTGAGCGATTATCGGTGGGCGGTCAGTTTGTTTACGAATGTCGGATGCTTACAGATATGGGACCATTTAAAGTTTAAAGATTGAAGTTTAAAGTGTAAGGTTCATGTAAGGCTTGGACGGGAGGAGTTTTTGGTAGTCAACAGTAGGCTTAAATAACTGATTAACGAATTTAATCCTACAATTGACGACCACCCGTAAACTGTTAACTATTTTCCCAACCAAAACTTCAAAAATACCATCAACAAATTCATAACTTTAGACTTATGAAAACGCTTGGATACCTTTTGATGGTGGTAGCTTTTATTTGGGGATGTACAACCAAGAGCGCTACAGTGGCGGATGCGCGAAGTGACGTTAGAAATGATACGGTGCGTATCGCAAACGACTCGCTCGAATATGAGGTCATCATTATCGATCCCGGATTCAACAATTGGTTCCAGACCAATGCGCGTCCACGGGAATTTTACTCCCAGAACTACCTGGAATCGCGCAACATTGCCTGGGTAACACAGTGGAACATCCGCGCCATGAACCCCGGCCGCGACCAAAATCTCTTCCTGATGTCAATTGACTACCACGCCGGAACCAATTACGGCTATGAAGTCAATTACATGCTCTTTAATTACCTGGTGTATTTTCAGCAAAAAAACCGGATACGGCTTGGCGGCGGCTTTGTCCCGCAACTTTAAAGTCGTAATTTTGCCCCATGAAAAAGTTAAAGGCGCGTTGGGGCATCAGATCAAACTGGCAATTGGCAGTTGTGTTCCTGGTATTTGCCATCAACGGAAGCGTGGCCGGCAAGCTGGGTACCCTGGCCATGGAGTTCCTGGGATGGTCTTACGATCCGGCGACCGATTTCACCATAAAGCTTGCATATTTTGTGGTTTGGTCATTGCTGATCCTGCCTTTTTACCCGCTGTTGCTGATGGTTACCGGATGGATTTTTGGCCAGTCAGCGTTTTTCTGGCCGTTTGCGCAACGTATCCTCAACCGAATCAGTTTTGGGCTGCTCTTTTCCCGACGCTGAATCCTTTTGCGCCGGCAACACATACGTATAAAACCACATCAGGGTAAACGACGGTACAAAATCCGTCATTGGGATGATTTCCTCAAAAAACGACAGCAATCCGCCCCATTTTCCGGGCGCTCCCTTGTACATCCAAACCATCAGTCCTGCTGAAACAGGCGCCCAGATCAAATCCGTCAGGTCGCCCAAAACCGGAACCAAAAGTGACCCCGATCCTATGGCGTCGAAAACCAAGCTCAGTAAAAGATCGCGATACTTCTTGGAATCGGGAGGCTTCATTTTTTGAGTTTTTCTTTGTAAACCTTTCGCACCTTTTCAACCTTGGGCGTAATCACGTAAAAGCAATATGGCTCGTCCTGGTTTTGTGCGTAATAATTGCGGTGATAATCCTCGGCCACGTAAAATTTCCCGGCCTTACTTACGCGGGTGACAACGGGCTTTCCGTATGTATTCTGGCTGTTTAGCAAGCCAATATAATTTTCAGCCGATTCTTTCTGACTTTCATCTAGGTAAAAAATCTCGCTTCGGTATTGCGTGCCGATGTCATTTCCCTGGCGGTTGAGCGTCGTGGGATCATGTGTCGCAAAAAAGATTTCCAGCAATTCCTGATACGTCACTTTTGATGCATCAAAGACAATTTCAATAGCTTCAGCATGGCCCGTATTTCCGCCGGTAACTTGCTTGTATGTAGGATTGACCGTGGTTCCGCCAATGTATCCCGGCAGGACGCGGGTTACCCCGTCGATTTCCAGGAATACGGCTTCGGTACACCAAAAACATCCGCCGGCAAAAATGGCGGTTTGCGTGTTTTCATTCATGGCAACTGGCTTGGGTGCGCTGTTTTGCTGTCCCTGGCAGGAAAAAAACAGGGCAAGCAATGGCAAGGTAAATATTCGTTTCATGACAATTTTAGATAAAAGTATCAAATATGACCAAGTTGAAAGCCGCGTTAACTAAATTTTATCGCCTGTAAAACCAAACGATGCAAGTCTGACAATTAATTGCGAACTTTACGCCATGATCACGGCACGCAACCTCCACAAATTTTACGACGACCTCGAAGTTCTTAAAGGTGTCGACCTGACCATCCAAAAAGGTGAAATCGTATCGATAGTCGGGGCGTCGGGAGCGGGAAAGACAACGCTTTTACAGATTCTGGGCACGCTTGACAAACCATCAGCTACATCCGGTACGCAACTGTTGGTAAACGATCAGGATGTTTTGGCGATGAACGACCGTCAACTTTCACAGTTTAGGAACCGGAACCTTGGTTTTATCTTTCAGTTCCATCAGCTTTTACCTGAATTCACGGCGCTGGAAAACGTCTGTATTCCGGCCTTTATCGCCGGTCGAAAACCCGTTGAGGTGGAGCCAGAGGCCAAAAAATTATTGAATTATCTTGGCTTGTCACACCGCACCACGCACAAACCGGGTGAACTTTCAGGAGGCGAACAACAGCGCGTGGCCGTCGCCAGGGCACTGATCAACAAGCCGGCTGTGATTTTTGCCGACGAGCCATCGGGCAACCTCGACACGGCATCGGGTGAAAATCTGCATCAACTATTCTTTCAGTTGCGCGATAACTTTGGGCAGACTTTTGTCATCGTTACCCACAATGAAGACCTCGCCAATCGCGCCGACCGCAAGCTGACCATGGTTGACGGACGCATCAGTCTATGAATCCTGAAGAACTCAAATCATTCCTGAACGAAAAGGCTGATTATTACAACCGGCCAAACTTTATCGAGTCTGATCCGATCCAAATTCCACACGGATTTGACTTGCGGGAGGACATAGAGATTTCAGCTTTCCTGACGGCGATCATCGCCTGGGGTAACCGCAAAAGCGTCATCTCGAGCGCACGAAAAATGATGACCATAATGGGCGATTCGCCATATGATTTTGTGATGTCGGCCACCGACGCGCAAATGCAAAATCTGCAAAGTTTTGTCCACCGTACCTTTAACGGCGCGGATTTGTACGCCTTTGTCCTGAGCCTGCGCCACCTTTACCAATACCACGGCGGCATGGAACCTGTTTTTGCCGCAAACCTCACCGAGGGATCACTGCAGCCGGCCATTCACGAGTTCAGAAAGTTGTTTTTGCTGGAGCAGCATCCGGCCAGGGTGGCGCGGCATGTGTCTGACCCGATGAAAAATTCGGCAGCCAAACGCATGAACATGTTTTTGCGGTGGATGGTGAGGCGCGATAACCGCGGGGTTGATTTTGGTCTGTGGACAAACCTTCCCATGAACTCGCTTTCCTGTCCGCTTGACGTCCACTCCGGTAAAGTGGCCCGCAAGCTCGGCCTTTTAATGCGACGCCAAGACGATGCCAAAGCACTGTCTGAACTCGACGCATCCCTGCGTAAAATGAATCCGGACGACCCGGTGAAATATGATTTTGCCCTTTTTGGTCTGGGAGCGTTTGAAGGGTTTTGATATATTAACTTTCAGCGATTAGCTTTCAGCAGCTAACTCTCAAAATGGAGGAAACATAGTTGTAGGATCAGAATCTTCTATTGGGACAACCCAATCGTTAACTGGTCATGGTCAATGGTCAATTAAATTGCGGCCGGTACCTAATATAACATTTTAGGCAAATTTTCTGTACCTCACTAATCTATTTTTCCGATAACTTCGTACCAATGGGTAGGGGAACAATGGATTATCCCGTACAAAATAGAACAATACGCTGGATACAGATTATCTGTAAAAATTCTTAATTTCAGCGATTAGCCTTCAGCAGCTAACTCTCAAAATGGAGGAAACATAGTTGTAGGATCAGAATCTTCTATTGGGACAACCCAATCGTTAA
>CAKUAD010000014.1 GCA_934636265.1 uncultured Flavobacterium sp. | reverse complement strand
GAAGGGGCACAGCGAGAACGGGCAGGAATGCGCCATCGACATCATTTGCATCATCGGCATCCACGAAACCTGAGCGTTTGTCACGTACCCGCCGGTTGCCAAGTCCTTGATCCGCAGCGACACGGCATTGTATCCCTGGACAAATTGTCCGCTTGGCGTGTAAAGTTCTATTTCGTGAGTTTCATTTGACATGACTTGTACCAGCGCAAGGTCTTTGAGTTCATTGGCCGGCGCGTTGTCGTCGTCGGTTGAACACGCCATCAAGATTACGGATAGGAAAAGGGCAAAATATTTTAAAGATTTCATCAGTTTATTTTTTAAATTTGATAATAATCATCTGGTTCGGCAGGTTTACCGAACGAAAAACAGCGTTTTGCTGTATCAGGACTGAGAAGGCGGATGAAAAACTTTAAGGTTGCCGCTGTAATTGTAGTGATTCAGGTAAGCGCAGTTTACCTTTGCAGATATAATCCGGGCCGATGGCAGGTACAGTTGAGCCGAAACTTCCAAAAACAGGATTTCAGTTTCGGCCATTTTGACTTTGCGGTCGGTTGCGGGCTCGTTGGTGTCGGATGCTTTGGCGAGTTGCTTTTTTAGGTAGCACGATCCGTTGCAATTGGATTCCGGTTCATTGCGCTTTTCACAAAGTTCCCGTACGATGCGCTCGTAATGGATCACGTATTCAGCCAGCGGGAGCAAAGGTTTTGCCAGCAAGGTGAACGCTACTATGAGAAGCATCGTTTTCATAGGGCAAAGGTAACGTGCCGGACTTGTAATCGGATATGACCATAATCATGTTTTTAACAAATTTCAAAAAATAAATTTGTAGTGTTTTAATACAAGCCAAAAAGATTCTATGCAACTTGATCTGGATTTATTGTACACCTGGGGTGCCATCGCGAAAGAATACAAAAAGGGAGAAATAATCTTTGACGAAGACGGCCTGGCCAACTTTTATTACCAGATTGTCGAAGGTTGCGTCAAAATGTTTAACACCAACGACAAAGGAAAAGAATTTACCCAAGGTTATTTTTTTGACGGGCAGAGTTTTGGCGAGCCGCCGCTTTTTATCGATGAGCGTTATCCCTCAACCGCCATGGCCTTTCAGGACACCCGAATCATCAAACTCACCAAAGATAAATTCCTTAAGATACTCGATGAATATCCCGCCATCCAAAAGCAGTTTTTAAACTTGATGGCCCAACGCATCCACTCCAAAGCCGTGACGTCAAAGGACATCATCAACCAAAGTCCCGCCTTCAGGATTCTGGCGTTTTTTAACACGCGAAAGAAAAACAAAGGGGGCGCACCGGAACTGGTTCCGTTTACCCGTCAGGAAATAGCCAATTTTACAGGCCTGCGGGTTGAGACAGTCATCCGGGCGCTGGGCAAGATGCACGTCGAGAAGAAAATTGAAATCAAAAACCACAAAATTTATTACTGATGAACACCGGCGCGCAACTATGGATCAGGATTTCCTTGTTCAACTTGTTTCTGGTTGCTTTGCTGGGACTTTTAATGCGTTACAAAATTGGGTTCAGTTTCCCGTTTTTTGAGCAAAAAAGCCTGCTGTTTTCCCATTATCACTTTGCTTTTTTTGGTTGGATCGGGCACGCGCTGATGACACTTATGGTTCAGCGCTTGGAGTCGCGCAGGCAATCATCTTTTTTTTTGAGTTACAAAGGCATCATTGGGCTAAACCTATTGGGTTCTTACGGCATGTTGGTTGCATTTATCACGACAGGCTACGGCATGGTTTCGACCTTTTTCCTTGGGCTGAGTCTGGCTGCTTCGTTTGCGTTTGCGGTTCGCTATTGGACCGATATGCCGCTGGCGGGTATAGCGTCAAACGTTTCCCTGTGGTTTAAGGCTTCGCTCATTTTTAACTTGCTTTCAGCAGTGGGTGTGCTGGTGATCGCCTATATGATGATTACGCGCAACCTTCACCAAAACGCCTATCTGGCCTGGGTGTATTACTTTTTGCATTTTCAGTACAACGGATGGTTCTTTTTTGCCTGCATGGGCCTGTTTGTAGATTATGCGATGCCCAAATATCCGATAGTCGGCGGGTGGAAGCGGGGTGATGCGGCTTTCTGGCTGTTTGCGCTTTCGTGCATTCCGGCGTACTTCCTCTCGACGCTTTGGCTTCCCAT
The DNA here is from genome assembly GCA_934636265.1 of uncultured Flavobacterium sp. Classification (GTDB taxonomy): domain Bacteria; phylum Bacteroidota; class Bacteroidia; order Flavobacteriales; family Flavobacteriaceae; genus Flavobacterium. The sequence continues at coordinate 40,356 of CAKUAD010000014.1, read as the reverse complement.
TCCCGGATGGCTTTACGGGCTGGTGATCCTATCCGCCGTGGCGCAAAGCCTGGGCTGGATTATAATCCTGCGGCGGTTAAAAGCTTCGGGTGCCCTGAACCGGCAATTACCGGGAATTCTGCAATACATCCTTTTGTTTGTGGGCGTATCGGTTTCAATCAAACTTTTTTTGCAACTGGGCTCAACGGTGCCGATAATCAGCAAACTGGCCTTTGGCTTCCGCCCGGTGGTGATCGCGTATCTTCATTTGGTGCTTTTGGCTATCATTACACTGTTCCTGTTGTTTTACATCTACGCCGCCAACCTCATGGAAACTTCCCGGAAAATCCTGTTGGGGCTGGTGCTTTTTTCTATCGGCGTGCTGTTTAACGAAGTGGTTTTGGCCGTACAGGGGATAGGTGCGTTTTTCTATGTGATGGTGCCTTATGCCAATGAACTGTTGCTCGCGGCGGCCCTGCTTTTGGTAGCCGGAATCTGGGTACTTTTTTTTCATTCCCTTTATCGAAAATAACTTGGTTTTATGATTCTACTCATAAAATAAACTATTAAAAGTCAGGTACTTTGTATACGATTACCATCACAAAACCAACTCATGATTACGATGAAAAAACTAGTAACAACCACCATGCTGGCGGCACTGATCGCATCAGTCGGATGTCAGCAAAACAAAATTGAACCAACGCCTGAATCCAGCCAGGTTCCAACCCAACAAGTTGGCCAGTCGGGCGTGCAGGACGATACCTCAAAACCAAATGTAGTGCAAACGGCCATCGGCAGCAAAGACCATTCGACCCTGGTTGAGGCCGTGAAAGCTGCGGGATTGGTTGATGCGCTGAGCAATGCGGGGCCTTTTACCGTTTTTGCCCCTACCAATGCTGCATTTGACAAACTTCCGGCAGGAACTCTTGACGATTTGCTCAAGCCTGAAAAAAAGGACGATCTTAAAAACATCCTGGAGTATCACACCTACGTTGGCGTCCTTAAAACCGACTACATGCAGGACGGACAGGAGTTTGAAATGGTATCGCCGGCCAAGGTGAAAATCACCAAACAGGGCGAGAAAGTATTTGTAAACGGGTCTGAAATAGTAGCCTCGATTGAAACCTCAAACGGAATCATTCACGTCATTGGAGACGTCTTGCTCCCTAAATAGTTCATTATTAATTCACTAAAAAAGCGCTAACTCGGTTGGCGCTTTTTTTTTTAGGGTTGATAGGAGAGGGTCTTATACATCATAACCGCCGCGATGTTGGTTGCGCGGTCTTTGATTTCATTGGCGCGCGGGCCTTCAAACAAGCGGTCGACGGTATCGCAGAAAAGTTCGATCCATCGCGCAAAGTGCATTTCGTTCATCCGGCTTTTGGCGTGTAGCTCTCGGTGGACAACCATTGGGCTACCGCTGTAGTTCCCGGTAAAAAAGAGTATGTTTTCCCAAAAATTGTACATCTTGGGCAGGTGCTCGTCCCAGTTGACGCGGGCCACATCGGTAAACAGATACCCGATGGCCTGGTCAATCCTGACGCGATCGTAAAACGTGTTTACCAGGAGCTCGATATCAGCGCGCTGGTTAATGTCTGGTTTCATGACACTTAAAGGTCTTTGTTTTTAAATTTTTTAAGCGAGATGGCAAACGGGATGACGGCCCAGAGACATAGCAGTAAAAAGGAAACAATCAATCCGGTTGAGGTGCCAAAGAAATCCTTGAAGATGGCGCCGGTGTAACCCATCATGGCCGATACGTCAAGGTGCAGCAGGATCTGAATCCGCGCCAGGTCAATAGGACTGAGGGCCGTAACAGCCACCATGGCGTTTTCAATGGGATAATCAGACAACTGAAAGAGCAAAAACAGGACAATCCCGTCAAACAAAAGCGCAAAATACAGCCAAATCATAATGGCAATGCCTATTCCTTTGGCTTTGTCGCGCGTGGCGATGGAACTCAAAAACGCCAAGGCCACGAAAATCACCGATATCAGGCAGCCCACCAGAATCATCATGAATCCTACCGAATTGGCCGAATGGACCAAAAGCGGGAGGCCGGCCCCCGTAAAAAACGCCAGCAGCATCGACAGGGACAGCGAAATGAAAAGCGCCAGCCAGATTTTGCTGCGTCGCACGGGCTGTCCGAGTAGGAGTTCGATAAATTCGGAACTGTTGTAAATGTATATGGTTGAAAAAAGCACCGATACCAGCGGCACCGTAAACAAGATCACGTTGAGAATGGTGAGCAATCCCTTGGCCGAATTGTCCTCGAGCGCAAATGAACTCCACGACAAAATGGCCAATATCAGCGTATAGGCCAGGACAATCCGGTTTTTCAGGATGTCCATCAGGATAATTTTAATCAGTCGTCCCATTTTTTTGCTGTCTTAAGATTTGGGCGATGGCTTTGGAAATTCGCGACTCGCCGGTTAGGTTGGTCAATTCGTGGATTTCCTTGTGAAAACGCACACTGCCTTCCTGCATGAAAATGATTTGCGTCACCAGGTCGTCCAGTTCGCTCAAAAGGTGCGAGGTGATCAAAATAAGCTTTCCTTTTTCCTTTTCGCTGATGATTTTGTCCTTTAAAATTTCGGACGCCAGCGGATCGAGTCCGGCCGTGGGTTCGTCCAGGATCAGCACGTCGGGATTAAAAAGAAACGCCAGCACGGCACTCACTTTTTGGGTGGTTCCGCCTGATAAGGTCCGCATTTGCTTGTCGCGCATCTTTTCAAGTTCAAATGCGTGGTATAAATCCTCGTCGAGGGCATCGGGCGAGTTGCGTATCTTTTTGATCATGTCGATGATCTGGGCAATCGTCATGTTGTCAGGATAGCGGCCAATTTGCGGCATATACCCAATTTTTGCACGGTGCAGGAATTCGCCCTTGATGGACTTTCCGTTAAAACTGATGCTGCCCGAGTCAGGCAAAACCATCCCCAGAAGCGACTTGATCAATGTTGTCTTTCCGCATCCGTTGGGCCCGATAAGCGCAATGCATTGCTGCGGCTGGCACGACAGGTGAACGCTGTTGAGCACCTGAAGCTTGCCAAATTTTTTATTTAATCCGTTTATCTCTATCATAGCGGCAACGCCTTCATCAGCGGCGAGTTGTCTACAAAATTGTCCGGTGTGATGCTGGGCAGTACTTTTTCAGATTTGTCAAGCAGTGAAATCATAAAACTGCGGTACAAAAGCATCGTCGGCGGGTTACTTTCAGTTAATACGGCAAACAGGCTCAGGGGATGGTAGGGCACATCGCCAATGCTGTCGCGGTTTAGGTCATATCCTTCATATTTGTCCCAGTAATTGCTGTTAAAAGTATTGAGCACCAGGCTTCCGTTAGTACTGATGTCAAAAGTGTTTTTGATAAAATTGTTTTGCGAAATCTCATTATCCATACAACTGGCCTGGATTTTCATGCCCCAGCCGTTGGCGGTAAAAATATTCTTTTCCACTATAACGCGTGAGGTCCCCTCCATGTAAATCCCGGAAGTATTCCGTGAAAACCTATTGGTATAAATATGACTGTCTGAGATTTCCTTGAGCAAAAGCCCGTAGGCCGAATCGCCCCAGTTTTCCTCAAAAAAGTTGTTGATCATGGTCACATTGCGGGTAAACATTACCGCCACGCCCGCGCCGTTGTTCCTGAATATGTTGGTGATGTAGGCGTCGTTGTGTGAGAACATAAAGTGCAGCCCGTAGCGGACGTTGTTTTGAGAGATGTTGCGCCAAATGATGGAATGCGTCACAAACTCAAAGTATATCCCATCGCGGTGTCCGGAGATCCGGTTGCCCGTAATCTGGAGATCTTCGCCCTTCCAGCAGTGAATTCCGTTGCCTATCAGTTGTTCATCTTCGCCATACGCGCGGATGATGTTGTTGCGGACGATGCATTTTTTGCCGTTCTGGATGTATATCCCAAAGAAGTTATCCTCCAGGATGTTGTTTTCAATCACGACATAATCTGAATCGTATGAACGGATGCCGCCCGGATCCTTGATGGATGAATGTCCGGACCGCACCACTTTGAAACCTCTTACCACAACACTGTCGCGCGAAATTGACAGTACTTCGTGTTTTTTTTCGCCGTCGAGCACCGGATATCCCTTGCCGAGCAAGACGATCTGTTTGTTTATCAGGATGTTCCCCTCTTTGTAAATGCCCGGATGAACCACAACGGTATCGCCGTCACGCGCCTGTGCGATAGCCGCGCGAATGGATTTTACCCCGTGTTGGCTACCCACATGCGTCACCTGAGCCGATGCGGAAAAAGCAATAAATAGGAGAAAGAAAAGTCGCATCAGTGTGATTCAAAAATTTGTTTCCAGCTAGTAGGTTGGGCGTCCAGGTTTTGGCGCTGTTCTTCCGCTGTGTTCTGCGATGTGAAAGCCGCAATGTTTCCGCGCATCGGTGATTGGATGGAACCTCCCTTGACGTAAAACGCGGTTTCAGCCGGAATCAGGGCATTGTCCTGAGTAAAATCATTGACAAAAAAAGCACTATAGTTTACCTGCGCATTTTCCTTTACGTATCGGACCATGCAGGTGATGTCGTCAAATTTATAGTAACGGCCTTTTTGGGTGATGACCTCGGCCCCAAATTTACCGTTGGAAATCGTCATTTTGCAAAAATCGCAATTGTCTGAGTTAAGTTTGATCGGCGTAGGCTGGGTGGTGTTGCAGGACATCAGCGCAAACATCGCAAGAGCGGCTACCACCGGCGATGTTTTTTTAAACCGCCTTAGCCAGTTGTTTTCCCTGAATACCGCAATAAAGAGCAGGATTCCAGCCACAATCAGCATCCATCCGCCTGTATCGGGGATAGAGAACGCTCCAAAATTAAGCAGTTGTTTATAGCCGAGTAACGGAGGCTGATACGCCATTCCCGGCACCTGGATGGCCGCGTTGGGGTCCAGGTCGTGTCCGTAGTTGTAGTTCCATCGGTAAAAATCGGCGGCAGCCAAAATCCCGAACAGCAAGAAGGTGACAAAGAGTGCGGTTATCGATTTCCTGTTGGAAAAGAAAACCATGACCAACGACACCACGCCAAAAAATCCGATGATGTACGGAAGTATCAAAAATTCTACAAAGTTCTCGGTGTGAAGGGTTTTCATCCCGATGTAATGGTTAAGGCCGTTGATGACTTCGACATCGCCTCCAATCTTGTGGGCGTGAAGTTTTAAAACAAGGCCTTCCGGGTATTGTGGCGCTTCCAGTTCAATCTGCCACATGGGAAACATCAGCGAAAAGAAAAACAAAACTGACGCGCCCAGCAACATGATTTTGGACAGCGGGGAAATCTTAGAGACATTCATGGTAATTAAAATTAAAAGGGGCAAATAGTGTTTTTGCCCCTTTTGTTAAACGTTATTTGGCGGCGGGCTGGTTGGTCCCTACACTAAACGATATGGGCACATTGCTTCCGGCTGGTGATACCCGTACATATCCCGACATTTCCTGGTGTAGCGCACTGCAAAAATCGGTACAGTACATGGGGTACATGCCTGCTTTGAGCGGTTTCCATTTAAGGGTAACGGTTTCGCCCGGCATGATCAGGAGTTCTCCGTTATCGGCGCCCTTGATGGCAAATCCGTGCGGAACGTCCCAGTCCTGTTCCAGGTTGGTCACGTGAAAGAAGACTTCGTCGCCCACCTTGATGCCCTCGATGTTATCGGGTGCAAAGTGTGACCGGATAGAGGTCATGTAAACGTGAACCTTGTTGCCCTCACGCACCACACGGGACTCTTTCTCGCCCTTGGTGGCATACGGGTGGTGGTTGTCTTCCAGTTTAAAGAACTTGATTTGGCCGTTGTTCCGGATAAGATCGGCGGGAGCTGCCTGTGCGTAGTGGGGCTCGCCAATGGTCGGGAAGTCCAGGATCAGTTTCATCTTATCGCCACTGATGTCAAAGATCTGCGCACTCTGTGAAAGTTCAGGACCTGTTGGCAGGTAACGGTCTTTGGTGATTTTATTGTAGGCGATCAGGTATTTGCCAAACGGCTTTTTGCTGTCTCCGCCCGGAATACACAAGTGACCGATAGAATAGTAGGTAGGTACGCGATCCAAAACTTTCAGGGTTTTGATATCCCATTTCACCACCTCTGACGATACAAAGAATGAAGTATAAGCATTTCCTTTTCCGTCAAACTCTGTGTGAAGTGGGCCAAGGCCTGGTTTTTTAACCTCGCCGTGCAACACGTCCTCATACTTGAGCACAGGGATTCCCTCGTAGTCGCCGTCAAATTTCTTTTTCTCGATGGTTGCCTTGATTTTGTCAAAGCTGAACACCGGAACCAGTGCGGCCAGTTTACCACTGCCTACAATGTATTCACCTGTTGGGTCAACATCACAGCCGTGTGGCGATTTTGGACACGGAATCATGTAACAGATGTCCGGGAAATCGGCGGCGTCGAGCACCAAAACTTCAGTTTTGATCACTGACTTGGCCGTATGGGTTTTTTCATCCCAGGTATTGTGGGCATAACGAACCGATTGCTTTTTGCCTTTTCCGGCCTTGATGTACTCTTCTGCCTTTTTCCAGTTCACGGCCATGATAAAATCCTTGTCCTTTTGTGAGGCATTCACTTCCAAAAGGGTGTTGGCCTGCTCGGTATTGTAGGTCGAGAAGAAAAACCAGCCGTGCGATTTGCCTTTTCCTGCGTGCGAGAGGTCAAAGTTGACGCCCGGAGTCCTGATCTGGAAGGCGATGTCCATTTCACCTTCTTTGCCAACCTTTACAAAACTGATGTGTCCCTTAAAGTTCTCTTTATAAGTGTTGATGGGAACGTCGCCATTGTCGTAGTCTGAAGGTACGCTAAAACGGGTACCGGCTACCACGTACTCAGTATTTTCGGTAATGAAAGGCGATGAGTGGTTGCCTCCGCTGTTAGGAAGTTCGATGATTTCAGCAGTGCGGAAGGTTTTCAGGTCAATCCGCGCGATCCGCGGCGTGTTGTTGGCATTCCCAAACACCCATCGGCCGTCTATTTCACCGTTGGTCTGTGACATTTCGGTGTGGTGAAGGTCATCCCATGGCACCATTCCGTGCGAGGTGTTGAGCATTGGCTTGGTTTCCTCGCTGTAACCCCATCCTTTTTCCGGATCGACCGAAAATACCGGGATCACGCGAAACAAACGTCCGCTGGGCAATCCGTAAACACTGAGTTGCCCGCTGAATCCACCTGAAACAAAGTTGTAAAATTCGTCGTATTCACCGGGTGCCACATAGGCTTTTTGTGCGGCGTCACCACTTACGGCATCGCCTGTGCTTTTGGGTTTGCAGGAGTAAAAAACTGCGCTACCCACAACCAATAAAGCAGCTGCTTTAATCAGATTATTTCTCATTTTGTAATTAGGTTTTGTTAAGGTTGACGTTATTGTACGCCGTCAATTTTGCGCATGTATTCAAGAATGGAGCGCGCATCGTTATCGCTTAGACCCTGGTTTGGCATACGGACCAGACAAATTTCGAGTTGCGCCTGTACTTCCGGATCTTTGTCGATCATCGGGTCAGGATTGGTGATAAAGTTCATAATCCACTCCGGACGGCGTCTTTCCGTAACACCGGCCCATCCCGGCCCAACCAGCTTTTCATCGGTGGTCTTGTGACAGGACAAGCACTTTACGTTGGATACATTTTCACCTTGGGTGGCCAGAGCTTTGTCGAGAGTGGGAGAGAGGTCAACCTTGTCGTATTTACCTTCGCCCCGTTTTGGATCATAATCAGACGGTGACGATGCAGTTGTTTCTTCCGGCATGGAAAAATCATCGCCCTCTTGCTTCTTTTCCTTGCCGCAGGAACTTAGAATTCCCATGGCCAATAGGATTAATGCTAATTTTCTCATAATAGTTCAGTTTATTATTACACAAAAGTATTCTCAAGGTACAATAATATTTTATGATTGCAGTCATAGTCAAAAAATATTTTAAGAAGAAATTTGTAATCGCTCCTTAGATAAACTGTGATCTGAGTCATAAAAAAGTAACCACTTAACCGCTATATTTAAACATTTAAAAGGAAGCATTACAATGCATTATCATCACTTTCTGCTCATAGCTCACCTGTTGGCGGCAGCCATATGGGTGGGTGGTCATCTTGTTCTTTTTGTAGGAATTGTTCCCGCTGCGATGGCAAATTCAGACAAAAATTTGATACTCGATTTTGAGGTGCGCTACGGCAGGATCGGGATTCCTGCGCTGGTAATTCTAGTCGCTTCAGGCGTGGCCATGGCGATAGATTACGGTGTGATGCCGCGTTCGTGGTTTACCTTTTCCACACCGCTTGAAAAGATCGTGTCCTTAAAGCTTCTTTTGCTCTTGGCCACGGTAAGCTTTGCGATCAGCGCTCAGCTTTGGGTAATTTCCGGTGTAGTCCGCGGTTCGGTTCCGCTCAAGGTCCTGGTTTGGCATATCACAGGGGTGACGCTACTCGGGGTTTCAATGCTCGTACTGGGAACTTTTGTCCGGTTCGGATAAAAAAAAGGCCACCGATGGCAGCCTTAAACAATCCTGAACTACGATTTTATTCTTCCTTGTTCTTCATTTTCATCAAAAGGGTATAAGCTCCCTTGCTGACTACCGGCCTGTTTTTAAGGTCTTCGGCGTTCAGGATCTGGATCCAGCCGTGTTCCTTTTCGCCGGTGTTAACTTCCAGAATCTCATACTTTTGACGGCCTAACGCAACAAACACGAATTCCTTGCCTTCAAACCCTACCACGCTTTCCTCGGGAACCGCATCCTTGCGCGACTGCTCAATCTCAATCTCGGCATTCATGTACATACCGGGCATCAGCAGATTGTCAGGTTTGTTAAATGTACAGTGGACGGGAATAAGTCCGGTGGCGCCAATTGCCTTTCCAACCAGCACTACCCGGCAATCGTACTGCTTGTCGTTGGCGTTGCTGTAGGCAAAAAGCGACTGGCCTACCTTTATTCTTGCCGCATCCTTTTCAAAGACGTTGAGTTGCAAAATGAGGTTGTTTGTGCCCATCAGTTCGAGCAAAACATCCTGTGGTGAAGCGTACATTCCCACGTTGACATTCACCTTACTCACGGTTCCGGCAATCGGGCTGTACAGGTTAACCGACGACGTAATACCCGATGCTGTCAGTTTTTGCGGATTAATGTTGATCAATTCAAGTTTTTGCGCCAAAGCATTCAATGAGATCTGCAGGCTGTTAAAATCGGCCTCGGCCTGCTGGGTCACTTTATCGCTACTGGCTTGCTGGCGGTTCAGCTTGGATTGGCGCGTAAACTCTTTTTCCGCAAATGCCAGTTTCGACTTGACCACCAGGTATTCCTCCTGTAGTTCCACAAACTGTCGGTCCTCCAGCGTGGCAATCACATCGCCCTTGCGCACCATGGCCCCGGGCAAAAGCTGTATGTTTTTGACGTATCCGCCCAGCGGCGCGCTTACCGACACCATATTTTCGGGCGTTACCGTGATTTTTCCGTTTACTTTAACCAGTGCCGATATGTTTTTAACGGTCGGAACCATTGTCTGGATTCCCGCGTTGCGCATTTGTGCATCAGTGAGCGTTACTATGGTTTCCTCGGGTGTGGGCGCCGGATCTTCGACTGGCGTGTTTTCTTTGCAGGACCAGATAAGTCCCAAGGCGGCAATATATAGAAGTGCTTTATTCATGGCTTGAAAGGTAATTTAATTCGATGGTAATTTGGTTGAGTTGTTCCAGCGTGTCCAAATAGTTATTGCTGATCGACAGCGATTGGTTGACGAGAAGGACATAATCCAGAAAGTTGATTTCCCCGTCGTCAAACTGATGCTGCGCCGTCCGGCTGATGGTTTGCGCATTTTGCAATCCAGACGATTTAAAGTAATCAAGCGCGCGCGTCAACTCCTGATGCGTCGCGGTCAATTGACGAATTTTGGCGTTCATGGAAAGTCGGCCCTGCTCATAATCGGCATCAGCCACCTGGGCCGCCACCTTTGCCGCACGTATCCTGGCCCGCTGACTGGTAGCAAAAACCGGAATCCCAAGTCCAAACTGAACTGAACTGAACCTGTCGCCCGCTCCGTACAATTTTTCATCCGGCCCGATTCCCCTAAAGCTGTTGTTGTAAAATCCAACGGTAACCTCGGGTGACAATCTCGCTTTCTCGGCGCTTATCTGGGCCTTGGCCACTTCCCGTTGTTTGTCGAGCATCTGAACGCTCAAGTGGCTGATTTGTGATTCGCCCGGTTGCAGCTGCAAAACTTTGGGATTTACCTTGGGAACAAACGCTTCCTCCTGATTCAAAAGTAGTTGAAGTTCCATGCGCAACACCTCCAGTTCGCGGCGCACCTGGTGGAGTTGCATCGACACGGCGGCCTGCTGAGTTTCGGCGGTCGATTTTTCCAGAACATTACTTTCGCCGGTTTGCAGCCTCAAATCAGCCTTTTCAAAAAAGCTTCCATAAAGAGAATCCGCTTGCTGGAGCAGCTTTTCGCGCTCTTCCAGCACGAGATATTGGTAAAAACCTTGTGTTACGGCTTTTTTTATCTCCAATTCCCGCAGTGAACCGCCCATTACGGCCAATTTCCACTCTTCGTCCAATACTTTTCGCTGGCGCTTGTAAACCCAAGGCATAGACAGCGATTGCGCAATCCCGAATTTTGAATCCGAGTAGGCGCTGTTGATCTGTCCAACCTCGGCCAGTACCTGCGTTTGCGGAATATCGGCGGCCGATCGCGTGAGCATCTTGCGGTAATCAGCTTTGAGTTTTTCGCTTTTTACCGATTGGTTGTTCTTAACGGCCAGTTCAAGCGCCTGCTCAAGCGTCAAGCGTTGTTGCGCCTGTAAATTGACACTGAACAGCAGCGCGATGATCACTGCCGCACCGGTATTGGGACGGATGGCAACTCCTCTTTCAAACATAATGTACAATATAGGAAGGATAAAAAGTGTAAGCAGCGTGGCTACCACAAGTCCGCCAATCACCACGGTGGCCAGCGGGCGTTGTACTTCGGCGCCGGCTCCGTTGCTCAGGGCCATCGGCAAAAATCCTAGAGATGCCACAAGGGCCGTCATAAGCACTGGGCGAAGTCGGGTTCGGGTACCGCGCAGAACAATTTGGGTAAGATTAGTCATGCCTTCCTTTTTGTATCGGTTAAATTCGGCAATGAGCACGATTCCGTTGAGTACCGCCACGCCAAACAGCGCAATAAACCCTACGCCGGCACTAATGCTGAACGGCATTCCGCGAAGCGCCAAAAAGTAAATGCCACCAATGGCCGAAAGCGGAATGGCAGTGTAAATCAGCAAGCCATGACGAACCGATCCAAAGGCAAAGAACAGCAGGATAAAAATCAGGATGAGTGCTACGGGAACGGCAACCATCAGACGGTCCTTGGCATGGTTAAGGTTTTCAAACGCCCCGCCATAAGTGACGTAATAACCTGTGGGCAGTTTCAGTTGGGATCCCACTTTGGCCTGCAATTCATTGACAATGGTCTGAACGTCGCGTCCCTGAACGTTAAAGCCTACCACGATGCGGCGTTTGGCATCTTCGCGCTGAATCTGGTTTGGTCCGTCCTTGATGTCAACATTGGCCACTTGTGACAATCTGATTTGTTGTCCGGAAGGCGTCGGGATGAGCAGGTTGCGGATGTCTTCCAGATTGCGTCGCTGATCCTGGTCAAGGCGGAGCACGAGTTCAAAGCGCTTTTCATCTTCAAACACCAATCCTGCGCTTTTGCCCGCAAATGCCGTATTGACCATATCGTTGACGTGCGCTATCGACAGTCCGTATTGCGCTATGCTGTTGCGGTCATACTCCACAATAGCCTGCGGGATTCCCGTCACGGGTTCAACGTAAATGTTGATGGCGCCGGGAACGCTCGAGGCTATTTTGCCCAAATCGGCCGCCGAACGCGCCAGGCTGTCCAGGTTTTCGCCAAAAATTTTGACCACAACGTCCTGTCGGGCGCCGGTCATCAGTTCGTTAAAACGCATCTGAACCGGAAATTGGAACCCGACGGTGATTCCGGGAACATCTTCTAACGCCTTGCGCATTTTATCGGCCAGCTCGTCAAAGGTTTTGGCCGACGTCCATTCATCTTTGTGCTTCAAGATTACCATCAGGTCGCTGGCTTCCATCGGCATGGGGTCGGTAGGAACCTCGCCGCTGCCTATTTTGGTAACCACTTTTTCAACTTCCGGGAATCGCGTCAGGAGTACATGTGCGGCTTTTTGCGTGTGCTCGATGGTGACGTTAAGGTTGCTTCCGGCCAATACACGCGTGTCGACGGCAAAATCACCTTCTTCCAGCTCCGGGATAAATTCGCCGCCCATATTGGTCATCAGTATGACAGCTGCCACAAACAGGGCGGCCGTCACGCCAAGAACAATCTTTGGGATTCTGAGCGCCTGTTTAAGCTGGGCCTGATAGTAGTTTTCGAGTTTGTTCATGATGCGGTCGGAAAAATTCGGGCCCGATGCGGTCTTTTTGCTCAGGAAAAACGCACTCATCATCGGGATGTAGGTAAGCGAAAGGATAAACGCTCCCATAAGGGCAAATGCGACGGTCTGTGCCATCGGCTTGAACATTTTTCCTTCAATGCCCTCGAGTGCAAAGATCGGGAGGTAGACAATCAGGATGATGATTTGGCCAAATACCGCGCTGTTCATCATTTTGCTGGCCGATCCGATAACGGTTTTGTCCATTTCCTTTTTGGATATCCGCACGCCGCCTGTAGTTTTTGACGGGGCCATTTTGTGCATGACAGCCTCGACAATGATAACCGCGCCGTCCACAATGAGTCCAAAGTCCAGCGCGCCAAGACTCATCAGGTTTCCGCTGACGCCAAATGCATTCATCATGGAAATGGCAAAAAGCATCGAGAGCGGGATCACCGACGCCACCAAGAGCCCCGCTCTGAGGTTTCCGAGCAACAACACCAATACGAAAAGCACGATGAGCGCGCCTTCAAGCAAGTTGGTCTCGACCGTGCGTATGGCGTTGTCTACCATTTTTGTCCGGTCCAGAAACGGTTCAATGACGAGTCCTTCCGGCAGCGTTTTCTGGATTTCGGCCACCCGCGCCTTGACGTCTTTGATCACCTGGCTGCTGTTGGCGCCCTTGAGCATCATCACGATACCGCCGGCAACTTCGCCCTCGTCGTTGTAACAAAGCGCCCCAAACCGCGTGGCGTATCCCGTCCGTATTTTTGCTATGTCGCGCACAAAGACGGGGCTGGGGTGATTGTCGGTTGCGATGGCGATGTTGCCAATGTCATCGATGTTTTTTAAGAGACCTTCCGTACGGATGTACAAAACCGTCGGGCCTTTTTCAATGTAAGAGCCGCCGGTGTTTTGGTTGCTGGCTTCAACCGCGTCGTAAACGTCCTGTATGGTCAGTCCGTAGGCGTTGAGTTTATCGGGGTTGATGGCAATTTCAAACTGCTTGAGTTTTCCGCCAAAGCTGCTCACTTCGGCCACGCCTTTTACGCCCAGCAATTGCCGCCTTACAATCCAATCCTGAACTGTGCGCAACTGCGTGACGTCGTATTTTTGTTCGTAACCTTCTTTTGGGTGGATGACATACTGGTAAATTTCGCCCAAGCCCGATGAAATGGGGCCAAGCGTAGGCGTTCCGATGCCTTTCGGGATTTCATTCTGGACTTGCTGAAGCCGCTCGGCCACCTGCTGGCGCGCCCAGTAAATGTCCACGTCGTCTTCAAATACGATGGTAACCAGCGAAAGGCCAAAGCGCGAAAAGCTGCGCATCTCGGTCATGCCCGGAATGTTCCCGGTGGCTTGTTCTATCGGGAAGGTGACCAGCCTTTCGATATCCGTGGCGCCAAATGAAGGCGCTGTCGTGATAACCTGAATCTGGTTATTGGTAATATCGGGTACGGCATCAACGGGCAATTGCGATACCTGATACGATCCGTAACCCAAAAGGGCGATGACAAATAGCCCTATGATGAGTTTGTTCCTGACGGAAAACTCGATGATTTTTGTAAGCATAACTAATCTTTTTCAGTAAATAAATGCGGAACAGCGTTCCATGAAAAGATCAGCAGGTGCGCGGTGGTTGCCAGATGGCCGTCTGGAATTTTGAGGAATAGGTGTACACTGACGCCGAAAAATTATCGGATCGTTCGAGGCATAAAGAGGTGCGGAATGCTTGGATGGCAATCGTCGGCGGGTGGACCAGGTCCGTGATTACCAGCGATGAGTAGCTTTTAAAGGGAAGGTCGCCGTGTGATTCGTGCGCATGGTGCGGCTGGTTTTCGTCGTAATGGATTTTTAAAAATTCGGTGAACGACAGGCTGCCGTCGGGGGAGTGCTCAAGGTAGTGACCCAGTAAGACGGGAAGCTTTACGATTTCACCAAGCGGCGTCGCACCCATCAGATAGGCAAAAAGAAGAAGTAGTGTTACGCGCTTTTTCACATTCAAATGTAACAAATTTATTGATGTAAAGGCAAGGACACTTCAATGCGGGTACCTTTATTGGGTTTTGAAAATGCCAAAATCTCTCCGCCCAGCAGGTTGCAAAGCCGGGCAACGATAGAAAGGCCGATTCCTGTTCCGGATGTCTGTTGGGGCGTAGTGCGCGACCTAAAAAACGGCAGGAAGATTTTATCAAGGTCTTGTTCGGGAATGCCGATCCCTGAATCCTGAATGACAAAACGCATACAGGCGCCGTCCTGCGCAGCCTCCAGTACAATAGATTGGCCGTCCAGGCTGTATTTCACGGCGTTTTCAATCAGGTTGTCCAGTATGCTTGACAGCAGGAATTCGTCGGTTTCCAGCGTCAGGTTAGGATCAATGCGATAATCAATCCGGAGCTTTTTTTGTGCGATAAGGGCACTGTGCCGGGCCGTAACGTCATAGAATAGCGCGTTGACGGTTACCGGTTGGATACTAACGGGATGTTGACGGCTTTCATATCGCGCCAGCATCAACAGCTGATCGACAAGGACATTGAGCCGGTCAAGTTCTCTTAAGCAATATCTAACTTTTGATTCATATTCTTCACGTTCACGAGGTTTGCGCAGTAATACCTCCAGCGTTCCTTTAATAACAGCCAGCGGCGTGCGAAGTTCGTGTGACGCATCTGATGTAAACTGTTTCTCCCGGGCCAAAGCATCCTCAAGCCGGTCGAGCAGTGCATTTATGGTTTGCGCAAGCGTATAAAGTTCGTCGCGTTTGGCAGGCATGGGGATTCGCTGTTCCAGATTGCTGCGCGTAATTTGCCGGGCGGTTTCAATCATATCGGTAACGGGCGCAATGCTCCTACCGGCTAGCCATCGCGCCATCGCAAATAGTGCCACCATCATTAACAAATAACCGCCTGCCAAAACCTGACTCAGTTTTTTAAGCAGGTTTAAAGGCTCTTCCATGGGCGTGGCCACGACAATTTGGCCGACCACCTCTTGGTTGTGGCGAACTGCCACCTGATACCGGCGAATGGCCGAACCCTTTAGGCTGCTATTTGAAAATCCGTCGGCACCGATAGCCATCACCGCTTTTTTCAGGTTGGGCGATCGCTTGACCACTTTTCCTTCGCGGTTTATAAATTCAATAAAGATCGGGTTGATGGCCACGGTGTTGTGTTCATTTTCCGTCCATTCCTCCTCCGGGATTGAAAATCCGTCGGCAGTGATGGTGATTTCACCCATCAGCGATGCGATTTCAGCCTCCAGATCACGGTCCAGATCCTGATAAACACCTGAATGCACCGTAAAGTAAATCACCGCGAATACTACCCCGGTAAGCACGGCCGTGGCGATGATAAAGTTCAGGGCAATCCGGTTTCTAAAGGACATTGGCTTCATAGGTCAGGATTCAATGGCGTAGCCCGTTCCGCGTATGGTTCGGATCAGATTGTCCTTGGCGTAAGGTTTAAGCTTGCGACGGATGGCATTGACAAATACGTCAATTACACTGGTGTCAGAGTCAAAATGGATGTCCCAGACGTTCTCGATGATGTCTTTGCGACTGCAGATGTTGCCCTGGTTTTTGGCAAGGTAAATCAACAGTTCAAATTCGCGATGCGTAAACGCCACCTCGTCTTTGCCCACCGTGACTTTGTGCATGGATGGCCAAATGACCAACTGTCCAAATTCCATCTTCACAGGAGTCTCGGATGATCTGAACTGTATACGGATGCGCTCCAGCAGTTCTTCAAAGTGAAAAGGTTTTTTGATGTAATCGTTGGCGCCCGCGCGCAAGCCGTCGATGGTTTCCTGCAACGTATCCTTGGCGGTCAGGAAAATGACAGGCGTTTTCTGGTTTGTGGTTCGCAAGGCGCGGCAAACCTCAAGTCCGCTTAAGCCAGGGAGCATCCAGTCAAGCAGGATCAGGTCAGGCTTGCAGGTGGCAACCATTTCAAGGCCCAACTCGCCGGTTCCCGCGGTGGCCGCTTCAAAGCCTTCTTCTTCCAGTCCTTGCTTTAAAAAGGCCATAATCCCCGGCTCATCTTCTATAATCAAGATTTTCATCGCCATAATCTGCAAGTATAACAATCCTTACTTGAATTTCAAGTTTAAGCTGACACTATTTGCCTTTAAACCATTTGATCGGGTGTAATGGCCCATCCTGATATCCAACATGGTAAGTTTTTCAATCCCAAAAATACCGCGAACCGGCGCAAAGTGAACGCCCAATCCCATGAACTTGCTGTCAAATGCCGACAAATCGTGGTTGCTGGTGTAATAATCTTCTTGTCGGTCGTGTTGCCGGTATCCGTCAAAATAATCGGCAGCCGTCTGTGTGTAATGGCGATAAAACGGACTAAATGAGAGGAAAGGCGAAACCTTTACGGGAATTTCGAGCGATGCCGTATGCGAGGTGATTCCCCAATCATCGCGGTAATATCGGTAGTAGGCCCGCAAGATTACCCTGTCACCCCAAAAGTAACTGGCCCGCACCGCCAAAGGAATTTTAAAACGGCTGTCGGGCAATTTTTCCTGTCCTACTGATTCATCCAAAAAATAAACGCGGTGAAACGGCAGCGACAGGTAACCTTGTTGGGTAACCAAATCAGCCTGGAAAAGTATTTGGAGGTTCCGGTTGATCACCTGCGAGTAGGCCAGCGATGCCAGGAACGTATGGCGCGCAGCGGTGCCCGATTTGTCCGCGTCAGAATCGTTGCGCAACTCGATGGGCGCAATAAGCTTCACCTGGTCCAGATAAGCCTGGAAGCGTGTGGTGAATTCACCGTTTTGGTCCCGGGTTTTTATTCCGTAGCTCAGCGTACCGCCAAATGATTGGTAGTCATATTCAGTTGACGATGAGAGGCCCGCCGCAAATGTTTTTCCTTTTTGGTCGTTTTCACGGATGTAATTCAGCGATGGGTATACCCGGATATCGCCCGACGATGCCGATGAATTGGCCTGCAGGTCAATCCTGTCGGATGATGCGGATGAATAATGGTCTACGCCAACCTCTACATTGTAGGTGTGTTTGATGCCGTTTTCCCCGGTGCGTACCAGGTTGACATCGATAATGTTGGAAATGTCGGTCAATTTTTCCGATCCGCGTCCTCCGGTTACCGCCGCATTGTCACCGGTTTGACTGTAATAGCTTGAAACCAAGTTAATCTCGTCAATCTTAAGTTTGGACAACCGGTAAGTGGAATCCTGTGGCTTACCCTCCTGTGCCCACATCCGCACCAAGCCCATCAGCGCCAGCCCTGTAATAAAAATACGTTTCATAACAGCCGATTAGTTACAACCGCAACCGCCGCCGCTTTTGCCGGAATTGGCTCCGGAAGAGCCTTCGCGGTACGATTGGAAATTCAGTTCGGTTTTTTCGACCTTGCGGTTGGAGAGGACCATCTCGGCATCATCCAACTTGCTTTTTTGATAAGGTTTGACACTTACACAGGATTGGAGTGCAAATACCGCGGCAATCAATAGGGATTGTTTCATGATTTTAGATTTATGTTTTTTGAGGTGCTGATCACATTGTCATCGTCAATGATGATGCATTCCAGGCCCGGGATCTGATTCACCAAATGCAGTCCGGCTTTTACGCCCATCACGGAAATCGGTGTCGACATGGCGTCGGCTAACTCGGCATTCTCGGCCAGCACCGTAACGCTTTTGATGCCGGTGGCGGGAAGCCCGGTTTTAGGATCGATCGTGTGCGAATACCGTCTGCCGTTGAGCGTTATAAATTTTTCATAGTTGCCCGATGTGGCCATGGCTTTGTCGGTGACGTCCAGATAGCAAAAAATGCGTTGCGGATCCTCGGGCCAGGTAACGCCTATCCGCCAGGGCGCACCGCAGGGCTGATGTCCCCAGGCGGTCAAGTCGCCGCTGGCATTGATGATTCCGCTGGGAACGCCCATGGCGCAGAGCTTGTTTTTGGCGCACTCGGCAGCGTAGCCTTTTCCGATGCCGCCAAATCCGATCCGCATGCCTTTTTCCTTGAGAAACACCGTCAGTTTATCGGGATCGAGTACAATATTTTGGTAGTTGATCAGGTATACGCTTTTTAGGGCCTCTTCTTTAGACGGCAGCCGGGTCATCGTTTTTTCAAAGTTCCACAGTGATTTGTCGATTCCGCCGTAGCTGATGTCAAACGCGCCTTGGGTGATGGCCGATATGGCGATGCTCCGCCGGATCAGGCTAAAAACCTCGGCATCAACCTGAACCGGTGAGATGCCCGCGTTTTGGTTGATCCGGTTGGTTTGACTATCGGGCTGATACGTGGTGAGCAGTGATTCTATGCGACTGATCTCATTTACGGCAATCTCAATCGCTTTGGAGCCGTCCCTCTCAGAGGGAGCCACCGCCGTTATCGTAAAGGCGTTACCCATCAGCTTTAATGTTTTTGAAAAGGGTTGCATCACTTTTTGTGTTGATTGCACAGCAACTCCAGGTTCGACAGCCAATCATTTGGCGCCTGTTGCGGTTTTCCCTGCCAGGATTCCATCACTTTTCCGTTGGCATCGGTTAAAATGGTGAGCGGAAATATTCCGTCCTTGTTGAATCGCTCGGCCAGCGCCTCATTTTTAGCCATTTGTGCGGCGGGAAGCTGGTTTTTTTTGAGTCGCGGGAAATCAGCGTTGACCAGCACCAGATGGCTGGACGCAAGGGTTTCAAACCGTTCGTTTGCAAAATAATCGCGCTTGGTTTTGATACACGGCGCACACCAGTCAGAGCCGGAAAAATACAGCAGAATGAGTTTGTTGTTGTCGCGCGCCGTTTTTTGGGCGGCTTCAAAATCAGTTCCCCACTGAAGCGTCAGGACGAGCAATACTCTTAGCGTTTTCATATTGATGCTTTTACAGTACAAAGTAACGCGCATCGTCATCAGTGTATGCTGTGAACCGGCTTAAGATTCGCTTAAGATTGTAGTGGGGAGAACCGATTGTCAATCGGGGCGGTTGCCAAAACCTAATGTCGTAGCTTTGTGACGATGAAAGATACGCCTAAGCCCATTAAACGCCATGCCAGCTTGCGACCCCTTAGCATTGACCACCACCAAGGGTTGCTGCTGTGTTGGAAAATACGTTCAGGTTTAAAAAAAAATGTTGACCCTGGCAGAATAGAGAAGTATGTGTCTTGGTTCTACGGCCTACATCTTGCGCCGCACTTTAGGTTGGAGGAGCAGTTTGTTTTTCCGGTTTTGGAACCTGACCACACCCTGACTACCCGCGCCCGTGCCGAGCATCAAACCCTTGCAGAACTTGCCCAACAACAGCAAACCGCCTTGTCTCTCGCTCATTTTGCCGACGCGCTCGACAACCACATCCGCTTTGAAGAGCGCCAACTTTTTCAGGAAGTCCAACGCCTGGCAACGCCGCAACAACTTAAACTCATCGAGTCGATGCACGATGCGCAGGTTTTTGTGGAGAATGGGGAGGATGTTTTTTGGTGATTATTTTCCGATACAGAAAGTAAAGCAGCCTTTGTTTGCGTTGTGTTGAGAAAGTGACTCAATGAATAATACATATTTTCTTTAGAGACACCTCTTATTGCAAAAGGATTCATCATGGGTTTTGTTAGTGTTAATATTTTAGTAGTTTTTATGCCAACTTGTCTTATTTAAAGCCTGTTAACTGACGATCTTCTAAATATTTTAAATATTAACATCCTTTATGATTTTATTAAAGCTTCATAAGGCAGGAAAAACTGACATGATGACAGATTGTTATTTATTGGTATTCTTTTTGGCTATCAGTCAGTTATAAAAAAAATAGAAATGGCAACTGATAAACAAAAGCACCTAGAAAAAGTACTCGAAACAAATGATATTAGTAAGCATCCAAGTATCGACAAATTTGTTTCAAAGAAAAATGAAGTCAAAGATGCATTGAATAAAAAATTTTCGAAAGATATGGCCTGTAATTCCATGGACTCAGGGTCGTATGCAAAAAAAACTGCAATCAATAAAAAATTTGACATTGACTGCTACATCCCATTTTTAAAGAAAGATCCCAATAGTGACCAAAGTGGATTTTCAAATTTAAAAGAGATGTACAATTCAGTGTTCGATTATTTCAAGAGTGAATACGAAGATGTTGAATTGACTCAGGTTAGAAAGCAACGTGTTTCAATAGGTCTTGTTTTTGATATTGATGGGGAAGAATTTACTATGGATGTAGTGCCCGGCAGAGAAAGACCTAATAGAAATGATTATAATGATTCTAATACTGACTTAAGTCTGTTCATTCACAATCGAAGTCCAAAAGAAGCCGAAGAAGGAAAAAAACGAGTTAAAACAAATATTAAAAAACATATTTCCCTGCTGCAAGGTGAAGATAGAAAACACGAGCGAAGGGTAGCGAGGTTGTTGAAAGTGTGGAAGACAGAGCGAAAAGCACAGAAAGGCGGAAAGCTCATTAAATCTTTTATGATGGAGCTTTACACTAAAGAAGCTTTTGACAATAATACGAACAGTATTCCATTAGGTCTATGGGATAAAGTTAAAATGGTCATGAACTATATTGTCGATAACATTGAAACAAATAGTCTAGTAGATCCAGCCAATAGTAGTAACATCGTGTCAGACGCTATGAGTGATTCTGCAAAATCCAGTACGAAAACGGATATGAAAAAAACTGTTAAGGATATAGACGAAGATTCAGATAAGATAAAAGAATACTTTCCGATTAATGAAGATTATAATGACGACGAAGATGAAAAAGATGAAAAGTCGAAAACTTCATCGGCAGCATCATACCTAAATACCAATAAGTTTGGATAATATAGAATCTAGAGTTTCAGAACTTTTTTTAAAGGATTCTGCATTCGAGATAGTTACAGCTTTTATTCAAACTGGTTTTTTTTGTGAGGGTCGAGTACGACTGAACTACAAAGGTGTTTCAATCGATTTTGATGTCTGGGTGCCGTACAATTATCCTCTTACGATGCCCAATACAGACAACGTCTCAATAATATTTAAAAACAGTGACTTGGTTGGCTATCCACATATAAATCAGGATGGTTCTGTCTGTTTCCATCCAGAAAAAGATGATGATTTTGTTAGGAAATTCAAGTCGGAGTTGGAAGGATTAAAAATTTGGGTTTATGACTACTACTTATGTGGTAAAGAAGACGAGCAGTATACTTATCTACTACACGGTAATTCAGATGATAAACTGACAACGATTTATTTTTCTGAAAATGAGAAAACTTTCAATATAGGAGATTTCGGGATTTTCGAATACGGAAAATTGAATGATGTAAGTTTTGATGTCGCTGACAACGATTTTGAAATCCAGAATTTTTTTAGAATTGGGTTTGGAAAAGATGCCGAAGACAAATGGTCTTCCAGTTTTCAAAAGAAAATTAAGGGAATGCGTTATAGTGGACTCTGGACCTATATTGAGCGAGAGCCGATAGTCGATGTTAATCATAGGAAAAGTGTTGATAAATGGAGTGAACTTGAAAGATACCTCACGGATGATTTTGTGAAGTATCTCTACGATAATTTTAAAAAATTAAATAGAAATTACTTTTTCGAGAATAAACTTTTTTTAATCATTGGCTATAAGATTCCAAACGATACGTCCTATGAAATTCATTGGGATTTGATAAAAATCGCGAGAAATGAATTGCCAATAAGATCAGTCTTAATTGAACCGGAGAAAAGGATAAACGGAAAATATAGAAGTGAATTTGAACCCTCTCAGATTTCATGGGCGAGAAGTGTTAATGCTAATTATGAACGGTTTTTTGGGAGAGGAAAACTTTCATCTAAGCTCACGAGTAAAGCGATACTTGTTATTGGATGTGGTGCGCTCGGAAGTACCCTTTCGGAAATACTTGTCAGGGGTGGTTGTAAGAGTATTATTCTCTTTGATTTTGATCGGGTGGAATCTGGGAACCTCTGTAGAGCCTCTTACGATCTGACCCATATTGGACATAGGAAAATCGATGCATTAAAAAAGCGACTTAACGATATTTCTCCATATGTTAATGTGGTCAGTATACCTTATAAAATTTCTTGGTTAAAGGATCTGGAAGAACAATTAAATAAGTATGTTGATATTATTTTTGACTGCTCAACTGATCCAGAAGTAACTTATCTTCTTGATAAGACTCCTTTTAGCGGAGTATCTTTTAGTTTAAGTATAACGAATAAAGCGAAAGAACTGGTTTGTTTAGTGGGTGACGCAAAGACGCTTAAAGCGAAGCACCTATTTGACTATCTCGATGGTGAACCTCCATCTTTTATTGAAGGAACGGGGTGCGGGTATCCAACATTTGAAGCTAACTTCAACGATATAAATTTGTTATTGAATTTAGCATTAAACAATATTAACGCCAATATTGAAAAGGGAATAGTTTTAAATACGTTCGTTATCCAAGATAAGACGCGTAATAATTTTAAAGGACTAGATGTCGTTGGTTATAGCCATTTCTACGAACCGACGACGGGTAGCCACTTGTATGTTCCTAATAATAAGCTCGAAGAAATAACAAAGGAATTGATTGTGCATTATCCCAAGGAGTTTGGTGGAGTGTTCGTAGGTTATAAACATGACAAAGTCATTATTGTAGAGGATATATTAGTTCCGGATGACTTTGAAAATGGAAAAACTGTTTTTGTAAGACATCCGGGCAGTTTGAATGATCGACTGAAAAATATTTTCGAAATAACCAATGGTAGAACTAATTATATTGGTGAGTGGCATTCTCATCCCGATGCCCCAGCTTTACCGAGTTCAACGGATACAAACGCAATGTCTGAAATCTCGAATAATGAGAATATTAATAACAAGAATCCCATTCTTATGATAATTAAGATTGCGAAGGATCAATTCGATCCAAGACCATATTTGTACGACAAAAAATTATTGCCTTATGAGTAAAATTAAAATCAGAGACCTGTTTAATGGCTTGCAAAATCAGATGACTGCGCAGTTAAGTACTAACAGAAAATTCATCGATCATCCAACCTCGAAAGGCGATTCACTCGAAAACACATGGATTGAATGGTTGCAAAAATATTTACCGAATAGGTATTGCGTAGATAAAGCAATAGTCATCGATTGTAAAGGGAATTTAAGTCATCAAATTGACTTGGTAATTTATGACCAACATTATACACCGTTCGTTTTTACCCAAAACGGAATCCATTATATTCCTGCGGAGGGTGTGTATGCAGTTTTTGAAGTTAAGCCGGAATTGACAAAACCGTATATAATGTATGCAGGCGATAAAATTGAAAGCGTACGAAAACTCCATAGAACATCAACTAATATAATTGACAGAGGTTCTTCAAGGCCTCCACGTAACTTAACAAAGATCTTCGGAGGTATTTTGACTAGTGTAAGTAGCATCAAAAATGAAACAGTTGAAAAGCATCTGAGAGCTTTAAAGGGATTAAAATCAATTGATATGGGTTGTTCTGTAGAAAATGGGTGCTTTTACGTTGACTACAAAAATGAGGAAGATGACAAGATTGGTGATTTTAACGAGAGGATAAAGCAATATTATGATGATAGGGAATATGATGCTGCAACATTTAGTGATCCAAATACATCTTTGGTGACATTCTTTCTTCAGTTAATGAGATACCTCCAAATAGTTGGTACTGTAGCCGCAATTGACTTAAATGCCTATGCAAAGGCTATAAATTTTACCGTAGACGATGAGTTGTAAAAAATTATGATACCGTTTATGATGCTAATATTAGCTAGAATATGTCAAGGACGGGTTCGAGTAGATGACCCTACGATCTCCGTCCCAAATGTTGTGTCCAACCAGAGATAGTATTTTTTAATATTTGCATGTAAATTGCTAACGAACCTTTTTGAGAACTATATCATCGGTGACTTGAACATCACCATTTTCCAATATCATTAGAACTTTAACAACACCATCTTTTTCTTTATATTCAATTCGATCCGGAAATTGTTCACATGTTAGTTTGGATGTTCCAGTTACCGAATTATTGATTTCGATTTCGTTACCAGAAATTTCATAGCTGATTTCTGCAAAGCTAATCCCAAAGACCTCAATAGTTGTAGAATAATTTCCATCGTGATAATGCTTCTCGTTATTATTACAATTAATAAATAAAGCGATCAACATAATAAAAATAAACTTTTTCATATAGTACAGGTTAGTAAATTAAAACAGTTTGTATAACCTGTAAAAAAAACAGGCTTGAGTCATTTACGATACCTGTCCTTGAGGGAGTCGAAGCCCTGTGTAACATAGTAAAGCAACGCCCAAGCCATGCTTGAGCATTTTGCTAAACTTCATCTGTTGTACTTTGAATTTTCGACTTTTCAGGACAAGAATCGGTCTGTCAAATGCGATATTTAATTTTTATTTTTTTACATACTGTAGAATATTGAGGTAAAAATAATGTTTTTTCTAATGACCTAACAAGAACCACTTCGACCATAATGTTTTTTATTAGTTAGCTATGATCTCCGCATTGCTTTTTATAGTCTAATATCAAATATTATTTAATTGAATTCAAATGAAAGGTGAGGAGAATAACCATTTTCCTCGCCCAGTAAAATTAATTAGTCATTTTAAGCTTCTTATCCCTTTGGTTATCTTCAAGTTTGTTATTTATTTCAATAAGTTGATCGATTACTTTATTGCATAAATCTTTCTGAACTTGACCCTCTAAAGTTTTATAGAAATCGGCTACCGCCTTATCAACCTTTATATCAGTTCGTTTGATCATTCTATTGAAACTTAGTCCTGATAAAGAAGTACATCGACTTAACGCTACATACAGTTGCCCAAATTCAAAAATTGGCTGACTTAAATCGACATGAACCTTTTCTAACGTCAATCCCTGGCTTTTATGAATTGAAATAGCCCAACCTAAAATGATTGGAAATTGGAATGCTGTTCCTAATGTGTCTATTAGAGAAGTAGAATTATTAAATTTTTGATTTTCCCACTCACATCGCATTACATCAATTACTCTATCCTCGTTTTCTAATTTTACTGAAATTGAATCTTTATCTAAGGCTACTATTGTTCCCATTGAACCATTATGATAACCGAGTTCAAAATTGTTTTTTATAAACATAACCTTTGCACCAACTTTTAAGATCAATTTCTCCTTTACCAAATAATCTTTAAAATCAAAAACGTTGCGGATAATTGCGCTATATTCCATCTCTTCATTTTTAATTTCTTTTAATCTTTTGTCATTGATAAAATCTGCGGTTTCATTTTTAACGGTTAGATTAAGGGTTTCGTTTTCAACCAAGCTACTGCTCATGTAGCATTTCTCATTCAAGTAATTTAACAATATATCCGATATATCATTTACTTTGATACCATCTAAAATATTCATAAATAACTGGTCTTTTTGCCTATAACATTTTTTCAATTCTACCATTAGAAATTTATTTTTATATGCTTGAGTATCGAAAAAATATCTTGAAAGGTATTTCTCTAAAAGAATCTTTTTGACATCTGATTTTATAACTGGGGGCAATTGATACACGTCGCCAACTACTAATAATTGTTTTCCTCCAAAAGGCTTTAAATTGCCCATAATATTTTTGAGCGCTCTATCCAATATGTCAAATAAGTATGATTGAACCATTGATATTTCATCTATAACAATTAGGTCTAACTCTCTTATATATTTTTTCTTAGATTCTTTATAAGACGATGTTATATCGTTTATAGTTGGAAATAACTCTTTGCCACTAATAGATAAAAAAGAATGGATTGTTTGCCCACCTATATTTTTAGCTGCCATTCCAGTAGGGGCTAAAAGGGCATATTTTTTATCAGTTTCCTCAATAATTAGTTTCAATAATGTTGATTTGCCAGTTCCTGCTTTCCCACATAAAAAAACAGATTGATTGGTATATTTAATTATTTGACGAACCAAAAATGCCTCGTCATTATCATCAAAGATTATATTATTTATTGCTTTTTCCATTTTTCCTTTTTCTTTAGATTTAGTCAAGTTGTACTGTATTTTATAAATACTACAACTTGACTTTTTTGTTTCAGTTCAATATTAATCTTTGGTAATTCCTTATTAGTCCTTCTCGAACCATACAATGCGGATTTTCTGAAGAATTTTTTACGACATCGTGCGCTTCTTTTAATTCGTTCATGATGTTTTTCAAATGCATTTTGTAGTCCTTATTAAGAGTAGCAAAACTATAGCAGAGAGTTTTTGCATAATTATTTGCTCCGTCCGATGGGAAACCAATCATTCTAATCGAATCATACGACTTTACAAGCCTTTCGTGGCAATTATTCCAAATAACATTATCCATCAAATCTTCAAGAGAAATTTCTTCTTTCTTAAATACTTCTCTAGTTTTTATTGATGAGTGATGCACCATTTCGTATCTTAGGATATTATCGCCAGATAAGCCCATTTGTCTCATTTTGTCATAACACTTAATTGTATAATGAGAAAAAGAACAAAACTTACACGTTGATTTTCCAGTTTTGTTATACATCAAATTGAAACTATTAGTTGCCGTGGTTACCATACTCTGGTATCTGTCTATAATGTCAAAAGGTTTTACTGACTGAGTGTTTACGTTAATCCCAAATTCAAAACGCCCGATTAATTTCATGTCTTTAGAACTTCTGTTAAAAGCATTTTCCAAATAAAGAATAGTTTCGTTTACTTGGCTCATCGTATAATCGTTGTGGTTATACGTTCCAAGTCCCACTATCTCGGAATTGTAAAATTTATGAAGACTATTGCTTACCCTAACTTTCTTTTGGTTCGGATAGTAGTTAATCCGTAAATTTTGCCAGTCTGTTTGAAACCAATCGCCTTTATTTAATGGATCGTTTTGTGTGTAATTCTCAGTCAGTCGAACAAAGTCTTTGGGTTCAAATTTTTCAATTGTGAAACTAATATTATCGAACATAACCACCTCCTTTGTCTTCTTGAAAACGGTTTCGTGCCGTTATTTCCATTTCTGATTTAGACATAAAACGATATTCGGTTAAGTACTTTATAAGGTCTTTTTTGAGATAATACACCTTCTTACCCGACGATGATTTGTAGTATGGAATTATTTTTCTGAAATTTAATTTGTATAAGTGTGATTTGCTTATACCCAGAAAGAAGCAGGCTTCTTGAACGTCAAGATATTCTTTCTCATTGCTAATAAGTTTGCGATCGATTAACTTCTCGATTGCAAATAATAATTCATCCTTCATGAGTGAAAGTTTTTAAATATTATTAAATGCGATTTTTTCGTGGAAGAGATTCCACTTCTGCGATTTTCAGAGGCAGCCTTATTACCAGACTGTTTTAAGTTTTTCGATCCGAGATGTGATTTGGTTCACTCTCTAAATAAGTACTTGAGACCTATCTAAAAGTAATAGTACCAAAAAAAATCGACATGAAGAAATTTTTCCAAAAAAAAAGAGGAACATTTCGGCTCCTCTTTTAAATTTCATCGTTTAAATATTTAGAATGAGAATGTGGGCAACTTTCTAATAGCATCAATCTTGGTTTTATTCATTACCTTAGCATAAATCGAAGTCGTTTGTAAATCTCGGTGTCCCAGCATTTTAGATACAGTAAAAATATCGACCCCATTGTTCAAAAGAAGAATTGCATTCGTATGGCGCCCACAGTGAAAAGTAATATGTTTCTTAATTCCCGCATTGGCAACCCATGTGACCAGAGCAGTATTGAAATATGAGCTATATCTTAATCCAATAAATACTTTATCCTGTAAGTCGCCAACGTCTCCCATAAGCTTAACTGCGTTTGGCGATATCGGTAACAATTCTGAATTTTTCGTTTTCTTTTGAGTGTAGACAATGTAAGCAACATCGTCTTCATAACGAATATCTTTCCATTTTAGATTATTTACGTCGCTCCAACGTAGTCCAGTAAGACAAGAGAATAAGAAAGCTCTTTTTAAAACGTCATATCTGCAATCTGTTTCTATCAATTTCTCGACTTCTTCCTTTGTCAAATATTCTCTATTAGTATCTACTTCCTTGATGCATTTGACCCGATTTGCGGGATTGTCTTTTATTAAACCTCTTCTGTATGCTTCATGGATTGAGCCTTTTAAAATATTAAAATAAGAAGAAGCTGAATTAGGTTTTAATTTGGTTAAAAGTTTGGCTTTAAATTCTTCAAGAAATCTATCTGTAAGCTCTGTGAAAAGAATTGAGTTGTTAAAATTATTGAGATGCTTATAGACGCTGTCCCAACTTACCAAATTGATACTAGTTCGTTTTCTTTCATCTAGTAGTTCATGAAAAAATTCATTAAACGTGCGATACGTTTTTTCAATTCGTTTATATCCAAATGAATCGCTTTGTGTCTGTTGTAATCTATCAGTTTGAGCCCTCTCGGCTATTGCAAGAGTTTGTTTGTTCATTTGTTTAATTGTCGGATTGCCTTTATCATTTTCGAGATAAAGTTTCAAATTTTCTTGCCATTGTTTTTGATGAGCATAAATATCTAAATAAAGCGCATATCTGCCTTTTTCTTTCAATTGTCTTTTGCGAATTTTGACGGTCATTTTTATTGAGTTTTATTGAGTTTAACAGGATAAATATAAAATCAATAAATACTCAATACAACTTTTGGATTAAAAGGAATAAAGTGAGAAACAATCGGAAAATAAAAACTCACGGAAGCCGTGAGGTGAAAAGGTTTTTGCTATCTGATTCTTTCTTTTAGCTTCCTATTATTGGTGTGATTTACTTTCCGATACAAAAATTCGCAAAAATATTCCCCAACAACTCATCATTGGTAACCTGCCCGGTGATTTCGCCCAAGTGGTAAAGTGCCTGGCGGATGTCGATGGCCATCAGGTCGGCGGGAACTCCGGCTTCGAGTGAATGGCGCACTTTCACGATTTCGTTCAGGGCGTTTAGCAGGGCGTCGTAGTGACGTGAATTGGTGACGATGGTATCGCTGTTTTTTAAAGCGCCGGTGCCGACAAATGACAGTAGCCGCGATTTGAGCGCTTCAAGGCCGGATTTGGTTTTGGCCGAAATTGGAATCAGATCGATATTGCTCTGAATATGGGCCAGTTCATCGGCCGTAAGTTTGTCGGCCTTGTTGCCCACGATCACCAGCGGCTTTTGCGGAAAGCGGTTGCGGATCTGCTGCACCTGATTTTGTAGCCTTTCCAAGTCGTCTGTATTGGTAAGCAGCACAATGTCCACGAGATACAAAATTACCTGTGCCGACTCCATTTTTTCAAAAGTCTTGCGGATGCCGATACTCTCAATAACATCCTGCGTGTCGCGAATTCCGGCCGTGTCGATAAAACGGAACGACAATCCGCCAATCGAGATTTCATCCTCAATCACATCGCGCGTGGTTCCGGCAATGTCGCTCACAATGGCGCGTTCCTCGTTAAGTAGTGCATTGAGCAGTGTCGATTTGCCCACGTTGGGTTCGCCCGCAATGGCCACGGGAATCCCGTTCTTGATTACGTTGCCCACCGCAAATGAATCTACCAGCCGTTTGAGCACGGTTTCTATGCGCTGGAGCAAGGTGGAAAAGGCCGAACGGTCGGCAAACTCTACGTCCTCTTCTGAGAAGTCCAGTTCGAGTTCGATCAGCGAGGCAAAATTGAGCAACTCGGTTCGCAGCATTTCCAGTTCGTTCGAGAATCCGCCGCGCATCTGTTGCATGGCTACGCGGTGCGAGGCTTCACTGTCCGACGCGATCAAATCAGCAACAGCTTCGGCCTGCGAAAGATCGATTTTGCCGTTGAGAAATGCCCTTAGGGTAAACTCGCCGGGTTGCGCCATCCGGCATCCGCTGCGGATCAAAAGTTGTAAAATCTGCTGCTGGATATAGGGCGAACCATGGCATGAGATTTCAATCGTGTCCTCGCCGGTATAGGAGTTAGGACCCTTAAAAAGGCAAAGCAGGACTTGGTCGAGCACCGATTCACCACTGATGATATGTCCAAGATGGATGGTGTGCGTTTTTTGACGCGTCATGTCTTTTTTGCGCAGCGGACGGAACAGTCCAAAGGCAATCGCAAAGGCGTTCGGACCGGAAATCCTGATGACCGATATGGCTCCCGCTCCGGCGGGCGTGGCAAGTGCGGCAATAGTCTCCTGATGCGTCATGGTGCAAAGGTAGCATTAGGTTTGCAAAACAAGACGTCGGGACAAAAAAAAACCGCAGGACAACCCACGGTTTTCGGTCAATATTGCTTTGGTTAGTTATTGAGCATTACAGGCATCACCAGCATGGTAACGGTTTCGCCCTCGTCCAGTCCGTCCACCGGTGTCAAAATTCCCGCGCGGTTTGGCATCGACATTTCCAGCAGGATCACGTCGGACTGCAAATTGCCCAGCATCTCGATCAAAAAGCGCGAGTTAAACCCAATCTGCATGTCATCACCTTGATAATCACAGGTAAGGCGTTCCTCAGCCTTGTTTGAATAATCGATGTCCTCAGCCGAGATGTTAAGTTCGGTTCCCGCAATTTTCAGACGGATCTGGTGCGTGGTCTTGTTGGAGAAAATCGCCACACGACGCACCGAACTCTGGAACTGCGAGCGGTCAATCATCAGTTTATTTGGATTCTCCTTGGGAATTACGGCCTCGTAGTTTGGATACTTTCCGTCGATCAAACGACAAGTCAGTACATAATTTTCGAATCCGAAAGTCGCGTTGGAGTCATTGTATTCAATTTTGATCTCAGCATCCGATCCGCCTAAAATACTCTTTAAGATGTTGAGCGGCTTTTTGGGCATGATAAATTCGGCCACCTTGTCGGCTTTGACGTCGGTGCGGGCATACTTGACCAGTTTGTGTGCATCGGTAGCGACAAATGTGAGCCCTTCAGGCGAAAACTGGAAGAAAACACCCGACATCACCGGGCGCAAATCGTCACTTCCGGCTGCAAAAATCGTTTTGCTGATGGCAGTGGCCAGAATTTCGGCCGGGACCATCGTTTTGCTGGTATTGTCCAGTACAACCGATTTAGGGAACTCGTCACCCGGAGCGTAGGCCAAGGCGTACTTTCCGGAATTTGAGCTGATTTCTATCGTGCTGTTGTCCTCTACGGTAAAGGTAAGCGGCTGCTCGGGGAACGTTTTCAGGATTTCCAGCAAAAGCTTGGCGGGAACTGCAACGCTTCCCTGACTAGACGAGTCGATCTCCAGCGTGGCCGACATGGTGGTCTCCAGATCAGAGGCCGAAACGGTCAGGGTGTTATTGTCGAGTTCAAATAGAAAATTGTCGAGGATCGCCAGCGTGTTGTTGCTGTTGATGACACTTCCTAAAACCTGCAATTGTTTGAGCAGGTATGAGCTTGAAACGATAAACTTCATCAGTGTATGGCTTGGCGCCTGAGCGCATTGATTCGACTACAAATATATTTGAAACTATCGGATGCCGATAAGAAATTTATTAACATTACTTGCTGTAGCGGCGTCGGCGGAGCCAAGTGAACAAAAGCCCGAAAAACGCCAGTGCGACAACTGGTACTCCGACGGTTATCACCTGCGCCCGGGTGTAATTGGCGTAGACTTTTTCCTTGTCCAGCATGGCGAGTTTCACCTCTTTGTTGCGTATGTTGATAAGTCCGTTGTCGTCCAGAAGATAATTTACGCAATTCATCAGGAATTCCTTGTTGGCGTAAAAGTTCCCGCTCCACTTGTCGTAGCCCAGT
Organism: uncultured Flavobacterium sp.; assembly: GCA_934636265.1. Lineage (GTDB taxonomy): Bacteria > Bacteroidota > Bacteroidia > Flavobacteriales > Flavobacteriaceae > Flavobacterium. The sequence goes on along the minus strand of CAKUAD010000014.1, from coordinate 8,335 downwards.
TCCAGCGGCTGAAAGTTCTTGTCGTATTGGTTGCGGATGACGTCGCCGTCGGCAATAACAACCATCTTGGTGGCCTTGCCCTGCGGGGTAAAGGTCTTTTCCTGGAATGGCAGCACGCGGTTTTCAAATACCGATCGGAAATTGCCCTCCAAAAGCACCGCCAGCGGAATGTTGCCCTTGCCGGCAAATTCAGCCTGTTCCGGTCTTTCCTGAACCATGTCAAGGCTTACCGGTACCGGTGTTCCCACGAGTTTTGAATAAGGCGATGACTGCAACAGCACAGTCTTTTTGATGTCGTTTTGCAAAAGTTCGATGCCGCCCGTGAATTCAAATTTTACACCGTCAAGGTTAGACACTACGGGATGTTTTGAGGCCGAATACACCAGCGGTGAATAAAACCACGGAAACTGCGTATACTGTGTAGCGCTTCCCTGTTCGCCCGTTGCAAGCGCAATTGGGGTGGCCAGGATATCCTTGACCAGTGACGGTTGGATGCGGACGCCGTATTTAAAGAGCATGTCGCCCAGGTTCAGATCGCGAGGAAACGCCAGCGAGCCACCCGCATCATTGTAAAGGCTGTCCATTTCCATGCTGACGTGATCCAGCATCCAAATGGATTTTCCGCCGTTTAGGACAAATTGGTCAAGGACGAGTTTTTCCTGATCCGTAAAGGCTTCAGTTGGTTTTGCGATGATCGCCAGGTCGTATTTTTTGAGATAATCCAGCGCTTTTGAAGGCCCCGTGGCCACCGAATCCAGGGTAAACGTGCCGATAAAGTAGTTGTCGCGGACTGATCGGACAAAATCGGCGATGAGCAGGTCGTGCAACTCACCATTGCCTTTTAACACGGCGATTTTTTTAGCCTTCTCAACCGTTACCGTGTTGAAAGCGTTGGCAAAAGCATACTCGAGGTGCTGGACGGAGCTTTCCACTTTTTGCTGCGTGGTCGCGCCCATAATGTTTTTAAGCAGTGGGATTTTGACGCTTTTGTTGCCATAAGTGGCGATGGCCCAAGGGAATACGGTTTCCTGGGTTTGCTTGCCTTTGTCGTCCATGGTGACGGAAACAGGTGTCAGGCCGCGGTCAATAAACGACTGAAGCAACGCGTCCGATTCCTGCCCTTCTTCCTCCAGCGGGTTGACAAACTGGAAAACCACGTTGGGGTTGTGCGCGCGGAATTCTTCCAGAATCTGATTGGTTTCAATTTGCAGACGCTTAAACTCACCGGGAAAATTCCCCTTGAGGAAAACATCAACATAAAGCGGTTTAACAGCCTGATCGACAATGTTAAGCGAAGTTTCAGACAACGTGTATCGCTTGTCCTGGGTAAGGTCAAATCGCTTGAAAAATTTAATCCCGGCAAGATTGATCGCCAAAAGTACCGCCAAGGTGGTCAGGAGTTGCTTGAGATGGATTTTCCGGGCTGCTTTCATGCGGTTTTCAGGGATTTGATTTTGTAAACCGTAAGGGCTAAAAATGCGACGGCGATGGTGACAAAGTAGGTGATATCACGGGTGTCGACCACGCCGCGTCCGATGCTGCGAAAATGGCTTTCCATGCCAAACGCCGCGATCAAGTCTTCATATCCTTTGACAAACGTCGAGGCGCCTTCAAAACCAAAATACAGCGCAAAACAGACAAAAACCGACAGGATAAACGCTACGATCTGGTTGTCGGAGAGGGCCGAAGTGAAAATTCCGATGGCTGTATATCCGGCAATCAGGAACAGCAAGCCAAAGTACGATCCGGCGATGCTGCCGTAATCAAGCGTTCCGTCCATTGAAAAATTAGCCAGCACCGCAAGGTAAACCAGCGTAGGCATAAGCGCAAGGACAATCAGCAACATGGCGCCGGCAAATTTGCCCAGCACGATCTGCCATACGGTCAGCGGCCTGGTGAGCAGCAATTCGAGGGTCCCGGCTTTCTTTTCATCCGAGAAACTCCTCATGGTTACGGCCGGAATCAGGAAAATCAGAATCCAGGGGGCGAGGGTGAAAAACGGTCCCAAATCGGCAAAGCCTGAGTTAAGGATGTTGTATTCACCTTCAAAAACCCAAAGGAAAAGACCATTGAGCAAAAGGAAAATCGCAATCACCAGGTACCCGATGGGCGACCCGAAAAACGATTTGATTTCACGTAAAAGAATTGATTTCATATTATCTGGCGTAATGTGCTATTTCAGGGCATGCTGACCAGGCGATCGACGCTCCAGGCCTGTGGTTTGTCATTGAACAGTTTTTTGGTGAACGTCCAAATGTCGTAAAATAATTCGCTTTGACGGTAATTCTCCAGATCTTCCGGCCGATCCCAATAACTGTACGTGAAGAATATGCCCGGGTGGTCCTGGTCGCGGTACAGTTCCAATAAACGGTTTCCGGGAGCATTTCGTATTTTTTCCTTCATCTGGTTAAAATTTTCAAGGAAAGCATCGACGTGCTCGGGATGAAAACTAAGTTTTACGATTCGTATCAGCATGAAAATCAGTTAAATTGAATAGAGATGGGATCCAGATAACTCAGGCCCAGTAGCGTACTGGCGGTTCCCGTTGTTTTGGCGTTGCTACGGTAAAGGCCAATTTCCAGATAGCCCGCCTCATTAAAAACGGCGATTTTCTGACCGTCGACAATGGCGCTTCGGCCCACTCCGTCGATATAGCGGTCGTAGATGGCAGTTATATTCCTGGTGCGATTTCCCGGATTGGTCTTTTCGTTGAGAATGATTTCAAACTCGCGGGATCCGGCCGCTTCCATAAACATTTTTTTGGTGATGTTGGTCACCACGTTGCCCAGGTGATCGATATAGATGATGAATCCTTTGATATTTTTCTTGTCGGATGAGACCTGCGCCCTGAGTTCGGTAGGGCGGTTCATTTGACTTGTTTCCTTGCCGACGACATTGAGCAGTCCGCCTTTTGACAGATGCACCGCAACCTTAACAAAAACGTCCATGTCGGTAGGTAGGTCCAGATTGTCCCGTAGGTTGATGGCTACTACCTTTTCTGCCACCAAACGGCTGGTGATCAGGCCCGGGATCCCGTTGTCGGCGCAAACAAAATAATGATCATTCCATTTAAAGGCCAGATGCTGGCGGGTGGGTGACCAGTCGGTCTCAACCGCGATGATGTGAACCGTACCGGCCGGAAAGCTCTTGTAGGCCATCGACACAATGTACGCCGCATCGGATACGTTAAACGGATCGACCTCGTGCGATAGGTCAACAATTGTCGCCCCGGAATCTTCGGTCAATATTTTCCCTTTGAGCGCACCCACAAAATGGTCCTTGTTGCCAAAGTCAGAAGTGAGCGTAATTATTGACATAATTTTGTTTATAACTAGTGTGGGGAATTGCGGGCTTTTGATTAAATTTGAAATGCAAAGCTACTATTATTTGGCTAAAATTTTCAATTTAAAAATCTGCGTTTGAACGAAAGAATAATCGAACTTCACGACATAGCCCCAAAGGATTTCTGGGGCGCCCAGGACTCTCATCTGGAAACGATCAAAAAGTATTACCCCAAGTTAAAAATCGTGGCCCGTGGCACTACGCTCAAGGCTTTTGGCGAAAAGGAAGAACTTGATGAATTTGAAAGGCGCTTTAACCGCCTCATGCAACATTTTACGCGCTACAACCGGATAGATGACAATGTGATTGACCGCGTCATCCAAAGCAACAGCCAAGACGAGCAGCGCATGCCGGATCACGATAAAATACTGGTTCACGGTGTGGGCGGCAAAATCGTCAAGGCCATGACGCCCAACCAGCAATTGCTTGTCGATACGGTTCACAAAAACGACATGGTGTTTGCCGTTGGTCCGGCCGGGACGGGAAAAACGTACACTGGCGTAGCCCTTGCCGTCAAGGCGTTAAAGGAAAAGCAGGTTAAAAGAATCATCTTGACGCGGCCCGCAGTCGAGGCCGGGGAAAACCTTGGCTTCCTGCCGGGTGATATGAAGGAAAAGCTCGACCCGTATATGCAACCGCTTTACGACGCGCTTAGAGATATGTTGCCGCCCCAGTCGCTCGAAGATTACATCCTTAAAGGCATCATCCAGATAGCGCCGCTTGCCTTTATGCGCGGCCGTACGCTCGATCATGCGTTTGTCATCCTTGACGAGGCCCAGAATACGACGCACTCGCAGATGAAGATGTTTTTGACGCGGATGGGTAAAAACGCCAAGTTCATCATTACCGGCGACCCAGGCCAGGTTGACTTGCCGCGCAGCACTATGTCGGGACTCAAAGAGGCGCTGCTAATCTTGAAAAATGTCGAGGGCATTGGGATCATCTATCTGGACGATAAGGACATTGTACGCCACCGATTGGTCAAAAAGGTTATCGACGCCTACAAAAAGATTGAAAATCAAGGATAAGAGCGTCCGGGGCCTTCCCGGATTTTTTTATGGCGAGTCAAGGCATTTGAGTATTTTTGCCGCAACAACACCACCTATGAACACAATCACTTCAACCCAATTTGATTTTCCGGGCCAGGTATCGGTTTACCACGGAAAAGTGCGCGACGTTTACAATATCGACAACCGCCTGCTGGTCATGGTTGCCACCGACAGGCTTTCGGCGTTTGACGTGGTCATGCCGCGCGGCATCCCGTATAAAGGCCAAATCCTTAACCAGATTGCCACGCGCTTTATGCAGCACACGAGCGACATCGTTCCCAACTGGCTTATTGCTACGCCCGATCCCAATGTTGCCGTAGGACATTTGTGCACGCCTTTTAAGGTAGAAATGGTTATCCGCGGATACCTTTCCGGTCATGCCGCACGCGAATACGGTGCGGGAAAGCGGATGCTGTGTGGTGTTGCCATGCCCGACGGGATGAAGGAAAACGATCGTTTTGACCAAGCCATCATCACACCATCGACCAAAGCCGCCGACGGTGAACACGATGAAGACATTTCACGCGAGGAAATCCTGCGCCGGGGAATAGTTTCGGAAGAGGATTATGTGATTCTGGAGCAATACACCCGAGCACTTTTTGAACGCGGAACGCAAATCGCAGCCTCGCGCGGACTGATTTTGGTGGATACCAAGTATGAATTTGGGAAAACCGCTAACGGAAAAATTGTCCTGATCGACGAAATCCATACGCCTGATTCGTCGCGCTATTTTTACGCTGACGGATATGATGAGCGTCAGGCGAGGGGAGAAACCCAAAAGCAACTTTCAAAAGAATTTGTGCGGCAATGGCTGATTGAAAACGGCTTTCAGGGAAAACCCGGCCAACTGATTCCGGAAATGTCCGACGAATATGTGGCGTCAGTTTCAGAACGCTACATTGAACTTTACGAGAATATTATGGGTGAATCATTCGTCAAGGCCGATGTAGCCAATATTCATGCCAGGATAAAGAAAAATGTCGAATCGTGGCTGCAAAGCCAATAACGTTAAAAAAATGTTATCGTTTTGATGATGTTGTAACATGATTTGATAATGTCCGTCTAGTGGTCAATCAATCATTTTTAAATCATCATCATCATGAAAAAAACGAATCTAAATCAGACAGCGGTATTTAATGTAAACCGCATTTTTGCAACTGTTATGCTTGTGTTTGCCCTTTCTCTGGGTAACATCGCATCTGCAAACAACGACACCAGGGTGGAAGCCAAAACCACCGTGTCGGGATCACACACTCCACTTTGTGCCGCTATCAGCAAAGGCGATTCGGAAACTGTCAAAAAGTTTATCGAGTATGGCGTCAACGTCAACGAGGTATCTAATGACTACACGCCGCTTATGATTGCCGCGCGTTACAACCGTGCGGACATCGTAGCCATGTTGCTCAAGGCCGGTGCCGACGCAAAAGTGCGCAACACCCGCGGGATGACTGCTCTAAAGGTTGCAGAACAATTCAATGCTGAAGACGCTGCCCAAGTTTTGCGTCAGGCATAACACAATCATCATCAATCATCAAACGCGCAGCCGCGCAAAAAATCATCGTCATGAAATCATTTATCATTGCTGGAATGCTGGTTTGTACTCAGCTGGCTTGTGCCTCAGGGCTTAAATCCATTGAAGCCGCCCCCATCATCGAGCAGGTTTCGCTGCCCGAAAGGGAATTTGAACCGCTTCACGAGGTTTCGTTTGAAAACGTACAGAACGATCTTGAAATCATTGAGGACGAGTCGGTCACAATCTGCGACGGGCAACTCATTGAACACTGCATAGCTGCCGACCTGGAAATTACCGAGACGCAAATTGCGCCTGCACAGCCGCTTTTAAAAAGCGAGCGCCAGACCAAACCGCTGTCACAATCCAGACTCCTAGGCTCACTTTGATTATTTTGGGTTAATGTTAAAAAGGCTGTCAAAATCATGACAGCCTTTTTTTATTTAAAGTACGAGAAGTCCTCGTTATTCTTCATTTTGAGCAGCGATTCATAAATGAGTCGGATGACATTCTCGACGTCATCGCGGTGCACCATCTCGACCGTGGTGTGCATGTACCGCAGCGGAAGCGATATCAATGCCGAGGCGACGCCGCCATTGCTGTAGGCGAACGCATCGGTATCGGTTCCGGTTACGCGTGACGAGGCCAGACGCTGAAACGGAATTTTTTTTTCCTGTGCCGTCGACACAATGAGTTCGCGGAGTTTGTTTTGCACGGCAGGCGCATAGGTAATGACCGGGCCTTTGCCAATCTGGGTTTCTCCTTCTATCTTTTTGTTGATCATGGGCGTTGTCGTATCGTGGCAGACGTCGGTAACAATAGCGACATTTGGTCTGATGGTCTTGGTGATCATTTCGGCGCCGCGAAGCCCGACTTCCTCCTGTACCGAGTTGGTAACGTAAAGTCCAAACGGAAGTTTCTTTTTGTTTTGATGGAGCAGGCGGGCCACTTCGGCAATCATGAATCCACCCATCCGGTTGTCGATGGCGCGACAGATAAATTTGTTTTCATTGAGGATCATGAATTCATCGGGATACGTGATGACGCAGCCAACGTGGATGCCCAGTGCTTCAACTTCGTCCTTTGTTTCGCAGCCTACATCTACAAATATATTGTCGAGCTTGGCCGTTTCCTCCTTGTCGCGCAAACGGGTGTGAATCGCAGGCCAGCCAAAGACGCCTTTTACAATGCCTTTGTCGGTGTGGATGTTGACGCGTTTGGAAGGCGCAATCTGATGGTCAGATCCACCGTTTCGGATAACGTAGATCAGACCGTTGTCGGTAATATAGTTTACGTACCATGAAATCTCGTCTGAATGCCCTTCAATCACCACCTTGTATTTTGCATCGGGATTAACTACGCCCACTGCGGTTCCATAGGTATCGGTAATAAAAGTATCGACATAGGGGCGGAGATAGTCCATCCATAGTTTTTGTCCCTCGGCTTCATAACCCGTAGGCGATGCGTTGTTCAGATAGCGTTCCATAAAATCCATGGAGGCCTTGTTCAGTATGCTTTTTTGGCTCATTGGTGTATTTTTGGCTAATTTAAAAATTTGGTATTATAGTTGGGTAAAGAATGTATAATTTTGGATACCTAAAAAATGAGAATGAAACACTTGATTTTTGCTATGCTCCTGATGGTCAGCATCGGGCATTCGCAGGAAACTAAAACCGAGGTGTCGGAACTTGGCTACGTTGTCCAGGGTAAGGACACCATTTGGGGTGACATGGTTGAGATTGAAGAGATTGTCGTTGGAGGCAACAGCAAAGACCAGATGGCGCTTAAAGAATATCTGCTCCTGCAAAATCGCGTCTATAAAACATATCCCTATGCCAAGATCGCTTCAGAGCGGCTGATGGCACTTAACCGAAACCTCGATCGGCTTAAAACTGAAAAGGAGAAAAAGAAATACTTTAAAATCGTTGAAAAGTATATGGAGGATGAGTTTACGCCCAAACTCAAGAAACTCTCCCGTAAGCAAGGCCAAATTCTGGTTAGCCTGATTCACCGCCAGACCGGCGAAACCACCTTTGACCTGATCCGCGACCACAAAAGCGGATGGAAGGCCTTCTGGGCCAGCAACACCGCCAAAGTTTTTGACATCAATCTCAGGGAAAAGTACGAACCCTATAAGGACAACCAGGATTACTTGATTGAAACCGTCCTGGTCCGCGCGTTTGCCAAGGGCCGCCTCGTCGAGCAACCTGCCGCGAATCCCGTCGACTACGAAAAGCTCAATCAATATTGGGTTGAAAGGGTTGCCGCGAAAAAAGAGTAGTATCATGGCGTTTCCTTGCGGCCCGTCTCATGCTGAGCCTCCGGCCCGCCGTGCGTTTTGAAGCAACCCGGAGGGGATGCCGCGGTGGTTTTTGTCTCCACGACAGGGGCGTCGCAGCTTTAACATTTTTGGATGATTTTCTGTAGCGGTGCT